>NZ_SHMN01000006.1:0-175768 GCF_029478525.1 Vibrio sp. 1151_11
ATCATTAATTATGTTTAGAGCTTGAGAAACATCCATAAAAAAATCCAAGTGCATTAAATACACTTGGATTTTGACAGCTCTGAAGGATCGTTCAACCGATCACTTTGGCCTTAACTGATCGGCATTAATCGTAAAATGACTTTTTATTATCATTTTCATGCCAAAATGGAATGATAAAAGGAGATATTATGGATATTAAAGCACTGCGCTATTTTGTTGAATTGGTCAATCAACAAAGCTTTACCCGCGCATCCGAGCAACTGTTCGTTACCCAGCCCACCATCAGTAAGATGATCCGCAGTTTAGAGCAGGAAATTGAACAGCCACTATTACATCGTGAAGGTCGACGTTTCTGGCTTACCGATGCAGGAGAGGTTGTCTATCAAAGAGCGCTAGAGATCTTAGCGCAGATGTCTCAGTTAGAAGCCGAGCTGGTCGATCTCAATCAGGTAAAGCGGGGACAACTGCATCTCGGAATTCCACCAATGGTTGGACACCTTTACGCAGGTCTGATCCGCCAATACCGTCAAACCTACCCTCATGTAGAGCTCACCATCGTTGAGTATGGCGGACGTAAAATAGAGCAAGCTATCCTCAATGGCGAAATTGACGTAGCCGTCACCATGCTTTCGCCTCATCCGATTGATAATCTGCGGTCACTCTCCTTAGACAGTTACCCCATTTGCGCCGTACTCCCTGATACATCCCCTTGGAAGCAGCAAGAAGCTATCGGTTGGGAGCAACTACAAAATGAGCCATTTTACCTCTATACCCATGATTTTACGCTGAGTGACTACATCCACTCATTCTGCCTACAACACGGATTTACACCACAAGTTGCAGCGCGCAGTAGCCAATGGGATTTTTTAGTCGCGTTGGTCAAAAGTGGCGTAGGCGTTGCCTTTCTACCCGAACCACTTTGTCGACGAATTCAAGGAGAAGGCGTCTTAGTCAAACCGATGACACCCAGTATTGATTGGCACTTAGGATTAATATGGCACGCGGAACGGTACGTTTCTCGCACCGCCGAAGCTTGGATTGAGCTGTGCCAAATGCAGAACGAACAGCCTTAGCGATCACAAAAAGTAACCATTTTGTCTGCATCACTCTCTTCTCTATATTTAGGTTTTTTGCGCACGTACAATTTACGTTGCACTTCAGAGACCACTTCGCCTTTGGCATCCTTAACATGGATAACAAATTCCGGAAAGCATTTATCCCCATTGGCCGTGCTCACTAAGATTGAATCCAGTTGGTCTTGCGTTATCAGAAACTCCGCATACAAATCAGAATGGCCCGGTTTGATAAAGTTGATGCTGGCCTCTTTGTCCCATACGTAATATTGCTCACCCAAAATCCCCATTAACATCAACGAGTAAACAGGGTCAGTAAGAGAGAAAATGCTGCCACCATACTGAGTGCGATTGGCATTTTTGTTCCACCACCGCAGCTTTAGGCGCATTTTCACCTGACGGAAGTCGCTACTAATTTCATCAATGTGGATACCAGCTCCCCAAAAAGGAGGCCAGCTATTTAACGCCCACTTAACAATATTTGGCTTATAAAATCTTGCTAAAGAGTGATTCATTCCGTGCTCACCTTTTAAACCTATCGACTCAATCACTAATAAATGTTACGCAATTGTAACTGGTAAGAGCTGTTATATCAGTGATATTGCGCGGCTTTGTGACAAATATAAAGTAACCCTTTGAACTTCGTGGTTTATTGTTAGCAGTGACTCCCCTATAATGATCGCAATTATGAATTCTGTTAACTGCTGCAGATCATCAACAGGAAAGTGTATGTCAGATAATAACCAAGCGCTCAAGGATGCAGGTCTTAAAGTTACCCTTCCTAGGCTAAAAATTTTAGAAGTGCTACAGCAGCCTGAATGCCAACATATCAGCGCTGAAGAACTGTATAAGAAATTGATTGATCTTGGTGAAGAAATCGGTCTTGCGACTGTTTATCGAGTATTAAACCAATTTGATGATGCGGGTATTGTCACTCGTCACCATTTTGAAGGTGGAAAATCCGTTTTTGAACTTTCAACACAACACCACCACGACCACTTAGTGTGCTTAGATTGTGGTGAAGTGATTGAGTTTTCAGATGAGGTGATCGAACAACGCCAAAGAGAGATTGCTGAGCAATATAATGTACAGCTCACCAATCACAGCCTTTATCTATATGGTAAATGTGCCGACGGCAGTTGTAAGCAGAACCCTAACGCGCACAAGTCAAAAAGATAGCCATCATTCTCAGCCTTGAGCTGGACGATAATAAAAAAGCCGGGTGAATCAATCACTCGGCTTTTTTGTGTAGAGAGAAAGGAGTGGTAAGCCACTCCTTTTTACTAGGTATTAATTAGAAATAATCTCGAATCAACACTTCCGCAATTTGTACCGCATTTGTTGCAGCGCCTTTTCTCACGTTATCTGCCACTACCCACATGTTAATGCCACTGTGGTGACTGATATCGTTGCGAATACGCCCTACAAGAACCGTATCCTTCCCTCCCGCATCGCGAACTTGCGTGGGGAAATCATTCCCGCTGAATACTTCAATACCTTCAGTTTTCTCTAATAACTCAATAACTTGCTCAGCATCAATCGGTAAGCGTGTTTCAATATGCAGTGACTCAGCATGGCCGTAAAAAACTGGCACGCGTACACAAGTTGGGTTGACCATAATGGTTGAGTCATTGAATATTTTTTGCGTTTCCCACACCATTTTCATCTCTTCCTTGGTGTAACCATTATCCATAAACTGGTCGATTTGTGGGATGCAGTTAAACGCAATTTGCTGGCTAAACACATCAGGATCGGCCGAAACACCGTTTAACAGCCTTGCGGTTTGTCCCGCCAACTCATCAATGCCTGACTTCCCAGCTCCTGAAACGGACTGATAAGTTGATACGTTAATTCGCTCGATACCCACAGCGTCGTGAATCGGCTTTAACGCCACCAACATTTGGATGGTTGAGCAGTTTGGGTTCGCAATAATATTGCGGTTACGGAAATCCGCAATCGCTTCAGGGTTCACTTCAGGCACAACAAGTGGGATATCGTACTCATAGCGGAAATGTGAGGTGTTATCGATGACTACCACGCCTTCTTCTGTGGCAATAGGTGCCCATTTTGCGGACAATTCACCACCAGCGGAAAACAGTGCAATCTGAACTTGTGACCAATCGAAATCTTCAACATTTTGTACTTGTATGGTCTTACCATTGAAGCGGTAGAATTTACCTTCACTACGCTCACTGGCAAGTAGGTAAAGTTCACCAACGGGGAATTTGCGATCTTTGAGCACTTCAAGCATGGTTTCACCAACCGCGCCGGTTGCTCCTAAAATAGCGATATTAAATTCTTGGCTCATTTGTTACCTCTGTTTTAAAACCTAATTTAGCTAAGGGAGTGAGATCACACGACTCACTACCGACGACAGTCATCGCGCTATATTCTCTTCTATCCCAATAAAGTTTACGCATTTGATCAAAAGCACCTGGTTTGCCAATTTCACGGCGAAACAAGGCGTCATCTTTGCGTACGTCATAAATCAATTGGGTTAAACTGCGTAATGTTTCTTCATCCCAACCGCGTGATAAATACACTTTGGCAATGGGGGTCTCGGGTAATAAACTACTGGCATTCGCGCAATGGTCATCGCCAAGATACTCACAAAAACTATTGAAAATCATGGTCGTGCCTCGGGCTTTACCTTCTAACCCATAGCCAGCCACATGCGGCGTCGCAAAGGCGAGCAAAGGCAGCAGTTCCATATCCACTTCAGGTTCAAATTCAAACACGTCTAAAGCGGCAATAAAACCATCATTTTTCTGTAGGCGTTGTTTCAGCGCTTGGTTATCCACCACAGGGCCACGAGCCGCGTTGATCAAGATCTGATCACTGCGCAACTGTGCAAGTCGAACTTCATCAATCAAGTGATGAGTCGGCCATTCACCACTTTTAGTAATGGGTGTATGCAGCGTAATGACATCCGCTTTATCAAGTAAAACATCAAGATGAGTAAACTCGCGGCAATCACCTTGTGCTTGTTTTGGGGGATCGTTGAGCAGCACATTAATGCCAATCCCCGCTAAACACTCGGCTAAATAGCTGCCGACTTGACCAGCACCAATAATGCCAACGGTTTTCTCTAAGGCAGAAAAACCATGCTGCTGCGCTAGCACCATCAATACACTGAAAACATACTCAGCCACTCCCACCTTATTACACCCCGGTGCGGCAGTAAAAAAGATGCCTCTTTCAGCCAAAAGCGCTTGATCAACGTGGTCCATACCTGCCGTCGCCGTACCAACAAACTTTAATTTATTGGCTTTCGCTAATAATGCTTGATTTACTTTCGTAACAGAACGAATCATCAAGGCGTCAACGTCGATAAGATCATCAGCCGTTAAGCTTCTACCGGGTTTCAACACCACCTCACCAAGCTGGCTAAATAACGATTCAGCATAAGGCATGTTTTCATCAATAAGGATTTTCATAGCGGAGTTCACAATTTTCGAAATTGAAGGAATTGTGCAGAAAAGCGCACAGACTGTCGAGAAGAAATCCCGCTTTCCATAAAAATGCCCGGCTCCTCACGGAAACCGGGCAAAAACCCAGAACAAAAGGATCCCGTCCCGCTCTCCATGGGACAGAGTCTGCGTCTGTTCGATCAGCTAAGCTGACCCGCTCTGGAAACCTTTTTATTAGAGGTGTGTAGGCGCATTAGCCTTGATACTTTTTGATCACTAGCGTCGCGTTCGTACCGCCAAAACCAAAGCTGTTAGACATCACAGTAGTTAGCTCTTGCTCGCGCATTTCGGTCACAATATCAAGGCCATCAGCCGCTGGATCTAAATTGTCAATGTTGATGCTTGGCGCGATAAAGCCGTGGTGAAGCATCAAGGTAGAGTAGATGGCTTCATGCACACCTGCCGCACCCAATGCGTGGCCAGTCATTGCTTTTGTCGCCGAGATAGCTGGGCTGTTGCCAGCGAACACTTCTTGAATGGCACCCAACTCTTTTACATCACCGACAGGTGTGGAAGTACCATGTGTATTGACATAATCCACACTATCTACCGCTTGCATTGCCATCTTCATGCAACGCACAGCGCCTTCACCTGATGGAGCCACCATGTCGTAGCCATCGGATGTCGCGCCGTAACCGACGATTTCACCGTAAATTTTTGCGCCGCGAGCCAGTGCATGCTCAAGCTCTTCAACCACAACCATGCCGCCGCCGCCTGAAATCACGAAACCATCGCGGTCAGCATCGTAAGTACGTGACGCTTTTTCTGGTGTTTCGTTGTACTTAGTTGACAGCGCACCCATTGCATCAAACATCATAGTTAAAGACCAATCGAGCTCTTCACCACCACCTGCAAACACAACATCTTGCTTACCCAATTGGATAAGTTCCATTGCGTGACCAATACAGTGAGCCGACGTCGCACAAGCGGAGCTCATGGTGTAGTTGACGCCACGGATTTTAAATGGCGTAGCAAGACAGGCTGAAACAGTCGAAGACATAGTACGTGGAACCATGTAAGGACCAACGCGCTTCACGCCTTTTGTGCGCAATGTGTCGACAGCAATAACTTGGTTATACGACGACGCACCGCCAGAACCAGCCACAATACCAGTGCGGTCATTAGAGACCTGCTCTGGTGCTAAACCTGAGTCAGCAATCGCTTGTTCCATTGATAGGTATGCAAACGCGGCCGCATCACCCATAAAACGCATCTGTTTGCGATCAATATGGTCAGCAGGGTTCATTTTCAGGTTACCCCACACTTGAGAGCGTAAACCGTTCTCTTTGAACTGCTCAGAAGCGGTAATACCTGATTTGCCTGCTTTTAGAGACGCTAAAACTTCTTCGACGTTGTTACCGATACTTGAAACAATACCCATACCGGTGATTACGACTCGTTTCATGTGACATTCCTATAATTCAAAATTCGCTTAGATAATAACTAAGAAGAATAACAAAAGTGGTCAGCTTTCCCAGAAATTCGTACAATCTCGAGCTATATATCGCCCGATTTCACAGAATTACACCATTATGACCAGCATAACCAACGCAACACTGGGTTGGAATGAAGCGGGCACACCCGTTTCCGACCAATTCGATGACGTTTACTTTTCCAACGTTAACGGCCTAGAAGAGACGCGTTACGTGTTTCTTTCCCAAAATCATATACCACAAAGATGGCACCAATATGACCAAAAACGATTCGTCATTGCCGAAACGGGGTTTGGCACTGGGTTAAATTTTCTCGCTGTATGGCAAGAATTTGATGCGTTTAGGCAACAAAACCCAAATGCGCCATTGCAAGCGCTGCATTTTATCAGTTTTGAAAAATATCCGCTCAATAAACACGACTTGATAACAGCGCACCAAGCGTGGCCTGAATTAGCGACTTATGCGAAAAAGCTTCAACAACACTACCCGATTGCAGTACCAGAATGTCATCGCATTGTTCTTGATGATGGTGCCATTACCCTTGATCTTTGGTTCGGTGATATCAAAGAGTGTATGCCGCAAGTTCCCACAACCGAGCAAGGCGTGGTAGACGCATGGTTTTTGGATGGTTTTGCTCCCAGTAAAAACCCTGAAATGTGGAATCAAACGCTGTTTGAGAATATGGCCAAACTGGCGAAACACAAAGCCACGTGCGCCACTTTTACCGCCGCAGGTTTTGTACGACGCGGATTGATAGAAGCAGGCTTTTCGATGAAAAAAGTGAAAGGCTTTGGCACCAAAAGAGAGATGATTGCTGGTCAACTGGAACACAAAACGCCGTACAGCAATATAAAACCTTGGTTTGCGATTGCGCCGACAACCAATATTACCGACGTGGCGATCATCGGCGGCGGCATTGCTAGTGCCACATTAGCTAAAATGCTCAATCGCCGCGGTATCAATGTCAGCCTGTATTGCGCCGATCCTCAGGCCGCTCAAGGTGCTTCAGGTAACCGACAAGGTGCGGTTTACCCACTGCTGAATAAAAACCACAGTGGTGTATCGCGTGTTTTTGCGCCCGCTTTTCTGTTTGCTCGGCAATTTGTTGAGCAAATGGCGCAAACCGTCCCTTTTGATCATGATTGGTGTGGTGTGACCCAATTGATGTGGGATGAAAAATCGACCCAAAAACAGATGGCGATGCTTGAAGGGAAATTTAACCCTCAGCTAATGCACTACTGCGATCAACAAGCAACGTTACAAAACGTCGGCTTACCGACTGACATGGTCAGCTTACATTACCCACTCGGAGGATGGCTTTGCCCTGCTCAACTGACACAAGGCCTGTTTGACCAATTAAGCCAAAGTGAGCGATTCAACGCCTATTTCAATCACGAGGTGGAGTCTTTGCACTGGGATGAAATACAGCGGCAGTGGACATTAAGTATTAATGGTAACGAAAAGCACCATCAGTGTGTGGTCATTGCAAACGGTCATCAATTTGACCATTTCGAGCAAACACAAGCGTTGCCACTTGGCAAAGTGAAAGGACAAGTAAGCCATATTCCAACCTCAGAAACATTGCAAAAGCTGAGCAGCGTGTTGTGTTACGACGGCTATATGACACCGCACAACCCCAACACTCAACAGCACTGCATTGGCGCAAGCTATGACCGAAGTCAAATCAACCAAGCATTCGATGCGGCGGCGCAGCAAGAGAATGGACAACGCTTAACCCGTTGTATTAACGACCAAAACTGGACACAGCAAGTCGATACATCTAGCAATCAATCTCGCCAAGGCGTTCGCTGTGTCAGCCGCGATCATTTGCCGTTTGTCGGGAATGTGGGCAACTTTGAACAGATCAAGCTCGACTACCAGCCGTTACCGTCCCAAGATCCGCAACAGACTCCATCTGTGGCTCACTATCCTCATTTGTACTGCATGCTCGGGCTAGGATCGCGAGGGCTAAGTTCTGCGCCATTAATGGCTGAGTTACTGGCTTCACAAATGAGTGGCGATCCGCTACCACTTGCTGTTGATGTACTCGAAACGCTTCATCCAAGTCGAATGTGGGTGAGAAAACTCAAAAAAGGCAAAGCCATCACCGAACGTACTCCTCGATAAAACCCATCATAGAAAAAAGCCTTGCTTATCCAGCAAGGCTTTTTTAATGCTCACTTTTTCACGCGAAAAGGCGTGAAACTTAACGTGAGACGAATTTAAAACGAGACAAGAAAACTATACGAGCTTCGCAACCGCGTCTTTCAATTGTGCAGCCACTTCTGGGTTAGTCACTTGACCCGTGGCCAAGTCAAAATTGTCATAAAAACTCGGTACCGAGACAGACGCTTTTACATTACCACCAAAATAAGGAGCAGAATTATTTGCCGCCGCCAAAACCGATTGCGCGCCACCAGGACCAGGAGAGCTGGCTAGGTAAACAGCAGGTTTACCTTTGAATAGTTCACGGTCAATGCGTGTTGCCCAGTCAAATAAATTTTTGTACGCCGCTGGGTAGTGACCATTATGCTCAGCAAAAGAGATAACAAACGCATCCGCTTGAGCAAGATCACGCAGAAAAGCTTGAGCGCCTTCGGCTTGACCAAGCTCTTTTTCAAGATCTTCGCTAAACATAGGAACGGTATAGTTGTTAATATCAAGCACCACCACGTCTGCACCTTCGATGAGGTGAGCGGTGTAAGTGGCCAATGCTTTATTGATTGAAGTTGAGCTGTTTGATGCTCCAAATGCGATGACTTTCATGGTGTTGCCCTTGTGTGTTCGAATATGGCTTAAGCATAGCGATCGCACAAATTAACAACAACCATAAAAATTTTACGGACTCATTCAAAGAATTCGAATGAGTTAAGTGTGCTCATCTTAAGCTTGGTTGTGAAGCTCGGTCCATAAATCGAACACAATCACGCGGTCGGCAGGCGTCAGCTCTGTGCGCGCTTGCTCTAGGCTTTGCTCAATTCGTGCTTTAAACAGAGATAGATCGTCAATTCCTTCATCTTCACACGCGGCTGCAGACAAAGAAATATGACCTCGCAAATAACCACCCGCAAACAATTCATCGTCCGATGCCGTCGCAATACGTGCATCAATCATTTCCAGCAGTTTTTCTTCAAATCCAATAATCATACAACTCTCATTTTCTCTTATTATTTAGCTAGTTACCTGATAATAAAGTGCTCTAGCCTTAATTCTGTCGTACCATAAAAAGCACGTAATGCATCTGACAGCATCTTCACTCGGGGTGGAAGTCCAACCTGTAAGATAGCGACTACCTCACGATGTACCTGAGTCATAAAGGCGATACGGTCTGGTTCAAAAGCGCCGTGTAGGTTGTCACAACTCACAGTAAAAGGAAAGCCAGCACTGACCGATAAAATCCACTCATACGCTTGAGGGCGAACCTCTACTTTTTCAAATTCGGCTTGAACTTGCGCGGTTCGCCCGTCTGGTTGATACCAATAGCCAAAATCTTCCATCAATCGTCGTTCAGGGCCGGCGACACACCAATGCGCGATTTCGTGCAGTGCCGAGGCAAAGAAGCCTCGTGCGAAAATGATGCGGTGATGATTGATTTGCGCATCAGCAGGCAAGTAAATCGGCTCATCACCACCGAGCTCTAAACGCGTATTGAATGGCTCAAAAAAAGTGTCATTGAACAGGGAGATCAAGTCTTGGTATTGATGTGTCATCGCTCAGTCATGCAGGCAAAAATTTCTCAACGCATTCTCTTATTTTTCTGTAGTCAGGTAAAGCCATTCAATCGCCCCACTTCATTAGTTTTATTAATCGGTCAAACGGTTTCTTGGCATAAAATCTCATTCGCCATCGCCTGACTTTACTACTACACTTGCGCCTCCATTTTTAAGTTCAACCGCTTTCTCGGTTCTTATATACCTAAGGAAGTGCTGTCGGAGTACCGCATTATGTTGCTCAGTGTTTTATATATTATTGGTATTACTGCCGAAGCGATGACTGGCGCATTGAGTGCAGGCCGTCGAAAAATGGATTGGTTCGGTGTGATGTTAGTAGCGAGTGCCACTGCGATTGGAGGCGGTACGGTGAGGGATATTTTACTCGGCCATTATCCGCTAGGTTGGGTGAAGAATCCGGAGTTTTTAGCCATTACCTGTATCGCAGGCGTTCTCACCACAGGCTTAGCTAAATGGGTAATCAAACTCAAAGGGTTGTTCATTCGTTTAGATGCATTGGGGCTAATTGTGTTCAGTATCATAGGCACAAAAGTCGCAATGGGCATGGGTTTGCATCCCGGTATTTGTATGGTTTCTGCGTTGGTCACTGGGGTGTTTGGTGGGTTATTACGCGATTTAATCTGCAGACAAACGCCACTGGTACTACATGAAGAACTCTACGCTTCGGTTTCATTAGTCGCTTCAGGGCTTTATTTAACCTTACTCGCATTCGGCATCAATGATGTCACCAGCACGATAGTAACGCTTATTGTGGGTTATTTATTGCGTATGGCGGCAGTGCGTTTTAAATGGCGTTTGCCTTCTTTCCAGCTTGATGCTGAAAATCAGATTCATTAGCCATAATCCGATGTTAGATATTCCGATGTTAGATATTTGGTTAGTTAGCTGACTTGTTTCGATAAAAGATTCATTCAGCCGCGGAAATTGGCTAAACAGAAAATTGGTTAAACAAAAGCGCCCTAACAAGAAGGGCGCTTTTCATTTTAATTCGGTTATGCTGGATTAGATTTTAGGCGTTTCGGTTTGAACCGCAAAATTCTGCCCGCGATGACGAAGTAAGTGGTCCATCAACACAATCGCCAGCATTGCTTCGGCAATGGGCACAGCGCGAATACCAACGCAAGGATCATGGCGACCTTTCGTGATAAGTTGTGTGGGTTCACCCGTGCGAGTAATGGTATCGCCGGGTACTGTAATACTTGACGTGGGTTTAAGCGCAATACTGGCAACAATATCTTGCCCAGTCGAAATACCGCCTAAAATACCGCCGGCATGATTTGAGCGAAAGCCGTTCGGTGTTAGAGGATCTCGATGCTGGCTGCCTTTTTGCTGCACGACATCAAAACCGTCACCAATCTCTACCCCTTTCACCGCATTAATGCTCATCAAAGCATGCGCAATATCCGCATCTAGACGATCAAATACCGGCTCACCTAAACCAACAGGCAGGTTGGTCGCGACAACTTGAATCTTTGCACCGATCGAATCACCTTCTTTTTTCAAATCACGGATCAACTGGTCGAATGCCGCCACTTTGTCTGCATCTGGACAGAAAAAGGCGTTATTCTCAATTTCATTCCAATCCACTTTATCGATACAAACATCACCCATTTGTGACAAGTAAGCGCGAATTTCAACCCCAAATTCTTGTTTGAGATATTTCTTCGCAATGGCTCCCGCTGCCACTCGCATCGCTGTCTCACGTGCTGATGAACGGCCACCACCACGATAGTCACGAATGCCATATTTTTGATGGTAGGTATAATCGGCATGACCGGGGCGAAACTTGTCTTTAATGTCTGAATAATCGGTTGAACGTTGGTCGGTATTTTCAATTAATAGACCAATCGATGTACCTGTGGTTTTCCCCTCAAATACACCAGAAAGAATTTTGACTTCATCCGCTTCACGGCGCTGCGTTGTATAGCGAGATGTGCCAGGACGGCGACGATCTAGGTCTATCTGTAAGTCAGCTTCTGTAATTTCTAAGCCCGGAGGGCATCCGTCGACGATACATCCTAGTGCGATACCGTGACTTTCTCCGAATGTCATCACTCGAAAATGTTGTCCGATACTGTTTCCTGCCATTACTTCCTCAATATTGATGACACAGAGCGACATGCTCCCTATCACCGCTTCATTCTATTGTTCGTGGATTCATAGTGGCTTTATTACGAAATGATGTAAAGCCCCAAAATAAAGCAATGTGTATTTTTCTAATGGATAAAAAAACGCCAGCACTGTGGCTGGCGTTTTTCTTATGCGTACGGCATTAGTCGATATAAAGCGCAAAGTCGCTAGCGCAATCAACCAACTGCTGGCGAGTCAGCATGAATACGCCATGCCCGCCATTTTCAAACTCAAGCCAAGTAAACGGAATGTGGTCGTATTGGTTCATCATATGCACCATCGAATTGCCCACTTCACAGATCAAAATACCGTTATCGGTGAGATACCCCGCCGCATTGGCCAAAATACGACGCACCAATTTCAAACCATCGGTACCGGCGGCTAAGCCGAGTTCTGGTTCGTGTTTGAACTCTTTGGGCAAACTATTCATATCTTCTTGATCCACATACGGTGGATTCGACACGATTAGGTCATATTTCTCTTTTGGCAAATCACGGAATAGATCGGAACGGATCGGGAAAACTTGTTGCTCCATACCGTGATCTTGAATATTTTGCTCTGCCACTTGCAGTGCGTCGGTTGAGATATCAATCGCATCCACTTCAGCATCAGGGAACGCGTGGGCGCACGCAATGGCGATGCAACCGCTGCCAGTACACAAATCCATAATGCGTACAGGCTCGTCGATCAACCAAGGTTGGAACTGCGCTTCAATCAATTCGCCAATCGGTGAACGTGGCACCAGTACTCGCTCATCCACATAAAACTCAAGGCCACAGAACCACGCTTTATTGGTTAAATAGGCGATAGGAGTACGTTCATTAATGCGCTTAATCACCCGTTCAACAATACGCAGACGTTCGCTGCCTGTTAAACGAGAATTCAGTACATGCGGAGGAACATCAATCGGAAGATAGAGTGTCGGTAGGATTAGCTGAACGGCTTCATCCCACGCATTATCGGTCCCATGACCATAAAATAAGTTGGCGGCATTAAAACGACTGACCGTCCAACGAATCATATCTTGAAGCGTGTGAAGTTCAGAAACCGCCTCTTCTACAAAAATCTTATCCAAAATTGCCTCCGAAAAGCGCTACAATACTGCCAATATCGATCTGTTAGAAAATGACCAAACCCAATGAGCCAAAAAGAGACCGAACACGATGACGCTTTCGACTTGTTTCGGGATGCAGTAAAGGGCGTTAAAAAGTTGCGACAGGATACCATAATCCAGCCGCCAAACAGAAACCCCAAACAAAAAGAAATCCGCCGTATTGCGCGGGAAGCCAACGATACCGAATTTTATTTTTCCGATGAGTTTATACCAAAACTCAGCGATGAAGGCCCGACGCGCTATGCTCGTGATGATGTGTCGAAATATGAAGTTAAACGTTTAAGACGTGGCGTCTATGTGCCGGATGTATTTTTGGATATGCACGGCATGACACAGCAAGAAGCGAAACGAGAGCTCGGGGCGATGGTTGCTTATTGTGTGAAAGAAAATATTCACTGCGCTTGTGTCCAACATGGGATCGGTAAACACATTCTCAAACAAAAAGTTCCTCTCTGGCTCGCTCAACATCCTGATGTGATGGCGTTTCATCAAGCCCCTCTTGAATTTGGCGGGCATGGCGCGGTGTTGGTGCTGCTTTCCATTCCTGATAAGTGATTTAAACTGACGCTAACTTCAGCATCAACGCTTTTGCTCCAGCATAACGATGAGGATTAATGCCGTAAATCCGGTGGAATCGGCATGTTATTCTCATCGAGTTTGGGTCTTTGACCACCGCGTTTACGATACTGCTTAAGCTGAAAGACGTAAGCCAGTACCTGCGCGACCGCCACGAAAAGCCCGTCGGGGATCTCCTGTTCAAGATCGGTTGTGTGATAAAGCGCTCGAGCCAAAGGCGGTGCGGGGATGATGTGTATATCATGCGCACGTGCTACTTCACGAATTTTCATCGCCATGTGATCGACGCCTTTAGCCACCACAATCGGTGCTTTATCCGTATTTTGTTTATAGCGCAGCGCAACTGAGAAGTGTTCTGGGTTGGTGATGATTACATCCGCTTGTGGCACTTCCGCCATCATCCGCCGCTGGGCCGCTTCACGCTGCAACATCCGAATTCGGCCTTTAACCTCAGGTTTTCCTTCCGTATCTTTGTATTCGTCTTTTACTTCTTGCTTGGTCATTTTTAATTGGTCAGCGTGCTGCCAGATTTGGAATGGGATATCGATGGCGACCACGACCAATAAAGAGCAACTGATCAGCAACACGAAGTTGAGCAAAATATCGAGCGCATGGAAAATATTTTGTGGATAGACATCCATGCTCAGTTGAAATAGATCTTCT
The DNA here is from genome assembly GCF_029478525.1 of Vibrio sp. 1151_11. Classification (NCBI taxonomy): domain Bacteria; kingdom Pseudomonadati; phylum Pseudomonadota; class Gammaproteobacteria; order Vibrionales; family Vibrionaceae; genus Vibrio; species Vibrio sp. 1151_11. Next base: position 14,191 of record NZ_SHMN01000006.1, read on the forward strand.
TTCGATACATTGATCAGATAAAAAGCAACGCCAGAAACAAGCAGTACTTTTAAAATGGACTTAAATAACTCAACCCAACTTTGCAAACCGAACATACGTTTTAAGCCACTGAGCGGGTTCATTTTGGAGGGCTTGGGCATCGCAGCTTCGACAGAAAAGTTAATTCCACCAATGCCAGCCGCGCCAATTAATGCAGCAATAAATAACGTGATTAAGATAAGCGAGAGTGGCAATATCAGAGTCGCAAGAGAACCAGCCGCAATATCAAACAACTTTCCAAGATCAAACACTTCTTCTCGGCTTAAGTTGAAGATTCGCCCCATCAAAGCGTACAAGGCTCGGGCTAACGATTCGCCAAACCACATCAATGCAATCGCACCCACCACCAGTACCGAAACGGACGCTAACTCTTTTGAACGAGCGACTTGACCTTTTTTTCGCGCCTCGTCCAATCGCTTGGGCGTGGCGTCTTCGGTACGTTCTTGACCGTCTGACTCTGCCAAACGCGCCTCCTAACAGTTCATACGGATAAGGCGACAAATTTGTTGCTCGCCTTCTAACCAGAATAGTTCGTAGTGACTATACAGGCCGCCTAAAATATACCAACAGAGTAGCAAGCCGACCAAAAGCGCAAACGCAAAACCCAACGAGAAAATGTTGAGCTGAGGGGCTGCACGAGTCATCACACCAAATGATAAGTTGACGGTTAATAGCGCAATGATGCCAGAAAGAGACATACTCAGCGCCACTTTAAACATAATTCCCAGCCACAATGCGAGCTCACGAAAATCCACGGTCGTTAATGCCCCATCGCCAATAGGCAAGGTTTTGAAACTGAATACCACCAGTTGGATCATCTTTAAATGACCATCGGTTGCTAAGAAGAACAAGGTCGCTAAAAACATAAACAATTGACCAAGCAAAGGGGTGTTCTGCCCGTTTACGGGGTCGACCATTGAAGCAAAACCTAAGCTGGCTTGCATACCCAATATTTGGCCAAGCATAACAAAGGTTTGGATTATAAACTGGGTGATCATGCCCATTGCAACGCCAATAATAATCTGCTCAAAGGTGGTCAAAAAACCTTTAAATGAAAGTAGTTCAACGGTCTCTGAAACGGCAGGAATCGCGGGCATCACGGCGAAGGTAATAGCCAAACCTAAGTAGAGCCGCACTCGGGTCGGAACAAAGCGGGCCCCAGTGACTGACATCACCATCAGCATGGCGGAAATACGAGTGTAGGGCCAAAAATAGCTAGCAATCCACTCTAAAACGAGGCTTGTTGGGTACTCCATTCAAGCTCCTAGTACAGCACCTGTGGTAGCCGTTCAACGATAGAGAAGAAATACTCCATCAACATCTGCGTCATCCAATGGGCAAAGAACATCAGTGCCAGTAACGTCACAATGAGACGCGGTAAAAAGCTCAACGTCTGTTCGTTAATTGAGGTCGCGGCTTGGAAAATGGCGACCACTAAGCCAATCAACAAACTCGGGATGATGATGGCGCACACCATGATAAGCACCATCCACAGTGCGTCTCGAAACAGCTCAACAAAGACTTCAGGAGTCATTCGCGCCCCCGCTATAAAGCAAAACTGCCGGCTAGCGTTGAGAGGATCAAGTTCCATCCATCCACTAGTACAAACAGCATGAGTTTAAAAGGCAGCGAGACGATCATCGGCGAAAGCATCATCATACCCATCGCCATCAAAACAGACGCCACCACTAAATCAATGATTAAAAAGGGCAAAAATAGCATAAAGCCGATTTGAAACGCCGTTTTTAGCTCCGAGGTGATGAACGCAGGGATCAGCACCGCCATCGAGACCTCTTCAGGATTGGTTGCGTCAGAGCCCGATATCTCAACAAAGGTTTCTAAATCTTTGACTCGCGTCTGTTTCAGCATGAAGGCTTTTAGTGGCTCTTGAGCCGTATCAAACGCTTGACGCGCCGTCATCTGCTCATTGAGATACGGCTGCACAGCTTGCTCATTAATGGCATTGATGACTGGTGACATAATGAAAAAAGTGAGAAAAATAGCGATGCCGATAATTACTTGGTTTGACGGCGTTTGTTGCAGACCCATTGCCTGGCGCAAGATCGACATCACAATCACGATACGTGTAAAGGAAGTCATCAAAATGACCATGGCAGGCAAAAAACCTAACATGGTCATCAAGGCTAAAATTTGTAGATTGATCGAGTAATCTTGACTGCCATCTGAATTGGTCGTCATGGTAAATGCTGGAATACCGCCACCACCACTGACGCTACCAGCGGCTATCGTTTTAGAGGCACCACTGTCTTTATTCATCGCCGTTACTGTCACCGTTTCTGCGCCTACGGCGCTGGAAGGAATTGGCGTGGCTAACTCTTGCTCTGAAAACGCAAACGGGGTAAACAATAATGCCACCAGCAACATAGAAAGATGCCATAGATGAGCAAGGTAACCCAATGAGGCCGTGCGACTATTTCTTGTCATTTTTCTTTAGCAGCTGAGTCAGTTGACCGGCAAACGGACTGACCTCAGCCTCCTCCTGTTTGAGTGGGGCATCTAATTTGGCGATCAATTGGACGGATTGTGACGTGACTCCGACGAGAAATTGTTCTTCTCCCGCTTGCACAATAACGATACGCTCTTTAGTACCCACCGGCAGTTGACGTACAATGCTCAGCCCTTTTTGATTACCGAACGTGGGCACTCGCATGCGTTTTAACACCCAAGCCAAAAAGAGAATTAGCGCAATAACGAACAAAAGCGACCCGAAAGTGGTCGCTAAATCTAAGTGATCATTCGGCGCTGCCATCGCCTGGCTTGAACAGAGCAATAAACCGATCAGTTTTTTCATCCAAATACTTCTTTCTCGTAAACTGACGTTATGCTAACGCAGCTTTTTAATACGCTCAGTCTGGCTGATTACATCGGTTAAACGAATACCGAATTTATCGTTAACCACTACCACTTCGCCATGAGCAATCAAGGTGCCGTTTACCATCACATCCAATGACTCACCCGCGATGCGATCAAGCTCAACCACTGAGCCTTGGTTCAATTGCAGTAAGTTACGAATGCTGATCTTCGAACGCCCCACTTCCATCGAAATGGTCACTGGAATGTCCATGATCGTATCAAGTTTGCGGCGCTCATCTTCGGTGATCGGTGGCGAAGTATCTTTTAATTCATCAAGAGGCGCGGCCAGAATTTCATCTACATCAATACTAGGCGCGGATGGGTCTTCCCCTAATGCGGCTGCCCATTCGTCTGCCAATCTTTGGTCGTCACTTGGTTCCATCTTCGTTACCTACTCTATTATTCTTCGTTATCTTCTTCGTCATCATCTTCAAATTCAGACATGATGTCTTTGCCTAAAAAGGCGAGATCCGTTTTTACTACATCAGGGCGTTTGATTTTTTCAGAGACTTGAACAGCCATTTTTTCGCCAGAGCGACCCATTTTCACTCGGTAAGTAGGCAGCTCTTCAACAAACATCGTTGCGTTTTTGGGCATTTTAATTGGGATGATATCGCCTACTTGTAGATCCATTAAGTCACGCAATGAAATATCTTGCTCTAATAAATTGACTCGGAAATTGACGGGCACATCCATGATCTCTTCGCGCAATGCAGAACTCCAACGCACATCGGTTTCCATTTTATCCGACTGGACACCCGCATCGAGCAACTCACGAATGGGTTCAACCATCGAATAAGGCATGACCACGTGGAAATCACCACCGCCGCCATCGACTTCGATATGAAACGAGCTCACCACGATCACTTCCGTTGGGCTGACGATGTTAGCCATACTTGGGTTCACTTCAGAATCCAAGTATTCAAACTCAACGCCCATCACTGGTGACCAAGCTTCTTTGTAGTCGCCAAAGACAATTTTTAACAGTAATTGAATGACGCGCCGTTCTGTTGGTGTAAATTCTCGCCCTTCAATTCGAGCGTGGAAACGGCCATCGCCACCAAAAAAATTCTCTACCAAAATGAACACCAAGCGCGCTTCCATCGTGACCAACGCGGTCCCTTTTAATGGACGAAAACGCACCATGTTCAAACTAGTCGGAACATAAAGCGTATTTTGGTATTCACCAAACTTCATCATTTGTACGCCGTTAATCGACACCTCGGCGGTTTTGCGCAACATGTTAAACAAGCTAATGCGCATATGACGAGCAAAACGTTCGTTGATAAGCTCCAGCGTAGGCATACGCCCACGAACGATGCGGTCTTGTGAAGAGAAGTCAAAATTAATCGCCGGCTTACCGTCAACATCGTCATCGTCTTCCGCCTCATCAACACTGTCTACACCATGGAGCAGGGCATCAATTTCGTCTTGGCTTAATAAATCAGTCACTTCTCACCTACTGCATTACAAAATCGGTAAACAACACTTTTTCGATCACAGGTTGCCCAACCGCTTTAGTGAGTGCCGCTTTAATATCATCTGTTGCCTTATCTCTCAGCTCAATTCGCCCGGTAGGGCTACGAAGCTGTTCCACAGTGGCAGACGCAAAAGTGGCCAGTAAAGAACTTTCCACTAAAGGTGAATGGTAACGTGCAAGGCTTTCGTTTTCTGAACCTCGCACCATCAACTGCACTTTGATTTGCACCAAACGATCTTTCTTATCACCCGTGACGTTAAACACAAACGGCTGTGCAATATTAACGTAAGCCACAGGATCCGTTGGCAAAGCTTGCTGCGCTGCGGGGGCTTGCTCACTCGTGGCTTCAGCCTCATCTCCGCTCATCAAAAAGAAAGCTGCACCACCACCAAGCAGTAACACTACGGCAGCAATAACGATAATCAGCAGTTTTTTCTTCCCTTTGGGGGCTTCCGCGCCTAACTCTTCATCAGCCATAATGTTTCTCTATGTCGTTATTTTAATGTTAGTTTAAGCGTAATAACTGATTCCATCACGCTTTGATGCGACATTCAAATCAAGTTTGACGTCTGTATCAAGGTTTTCTTCGTCTAAATAGCTTCCGTTGCGCGCCAATTGACCAGATTGAGCATCCCCGTCAGCAGTGTAGCGCGCTTGTTGCTGACCAGCGCTCTGTTGTTGGACAGAGGTCTCACCCAACTGCACACCTTGTTGTGCCAACATTTCTCGTAGCCTTGGCATAGATTGTTCAATCACATCACGTGCTTGATGGTTAGCGACCGTAAAATGAACCGTCGTATGATCACCATTCATATTCATACGAATTTGTAAACGCCCCAATTCCGGTGGATCTAAGCGAATATCGACATGTTTAAGGTTTTTCGACATCATCATTTGCAGCCGTTCCGCCATTTGCTCACTGGCCATTTCTCGGTTAAGCAACAAAGGAGGCTGTTGCGCGGCTTGCAAGTTGTCAGCACGGCTCTGCGTCGCGTTCAAACCATGTTGCCCCAAAGCACTCGAAAGCTGCTGCGCTAATGTGCCCTCTTTTTGCTCTTGAGCCGACCCTGCATCATTCACACCCGATAACGCTTTCGCGCCTAATCCGGCTTTGAATAGCGCGGGGTTGAGTGGCAATTCTGCATGGGTTGCAGCTGGTATCGCGGCCGCATTCGCTAACTGTTGTATTTGTACATTGGATAACTCATTGCTTGCTGTCACAAGAGGTGACGATGCTAGTGCGGCTTTGTCTGCCGCCACGGCAGCCTGCATGGTTTGAGATTGTTGCTGAGCTAAGGCTTGCTGAACAGAATGGGCTAATGAAACCGGCGTATTTTTACCCTTGAGGACCGTTTCACTTTGTGCAACATCTAGAGGTAATGCTTGCCCTTCGGCAATAACTGTGTTCGCCCAAGGAATGGCAGCGGCAGTCAATAACGCCTCTGTGGACAGTCCTTGCTGATCATTTTCCGAATCGGTTTGAGGTGTATTCGTAGATGGAGAGAGTGGCAACTTGCCCTCTGCTAAATTTGTCGTCAATTGTGAATCAAGTGCTTGCGCTTCAACCAAAGGTGATGGCTCTATGGGCATGGCGTTGTCACTTTTTACCACCGCGTTAACTGCTGCATCGCCAACTTCAGTTGTGGCAAGTAAAGTGGCCTCATCTTCTATCGCTTGCGACAAAGCGCTTGCTTGCACTGACTTTGTATCTTGAGGCGGCTGAATGAATTTTCGGACTGATTCCGGCAGGCTGAGTTCACCATTCTCTTCAGTCTCTGCGCTTAAGCTTGATGCCGTAGGTGACCCTTCCGCAGCAATCAAACGCTCTTTGCCCTGCTGAATAGGCAGCACACGCTCTGCATCTTGTTCCGTGATGTGCTGATCAGATAATGGAGCTTGCTCATTCACTGACGTCGGTGCTACTGGGTCAGTAGTGGGTTTAGCGAATGTATCCTGTGCTGATATTTGCGCAGCCGCTGGCGCTTTTTTCTCCACTTGATCCGAGGAGTCACCTGCGTTGTCGTCGATTTGCACGTCTACCGGATGAGTGTTTTGTGGCAAGGTTTTGCCGTTTTGGTCAGCAAGTGCTTGATTGGCGCTATTTAAACGGCCAAGGATTTCATCGCCATCGCTCATCACTTGTGCTGTTTTCTGCTGAAGAGCGGAGTCATCAACCTCTGCTGAAGGGGGTGATTTTGTTTGCACGGTAGTAAGATCAGCCTCTTCACTCAATGCCTCACCAAGTTCTTTATCTAACAAGGCATCGCTACTTTGGGCTGCCACGTCATCGGTGAGCACAGCTCCCTCATCCAGCGCCTTAAAGTCGGTTTCTGCCGAAGATTCAGTGCTACGACCCATAATGAGGGCGGTCAGTTTTTCAAAAAAACCTTGAGATTCAGAACCTTCACTCACCGCATCAGAGCCTGCTTTACTCACGCTGGCCATTTTAGAGGTGTCGGATGGTGTTGTAATATTTACATTCATATCCATGATGCTCGCACTAAAAACAGAGGATGACGCGGATTCATTATTGGCCAGTAAGCCATGTTTCATCATTTTTTGACGATGGCGCAGTGGATTAACCTAATGAACTCCGTGATTAGTCAGAAGCAAGAAATGAGCCAAGCCTTCAATATCGATAAGAAAGTATGACACCCATCTTATTGGACACGTTGACGACTTGAGGCGTCAGTGACTTAAAACTTATTTTGATTAAAACTTATGTTGCTTAAAACTTGTGTTGATTAGAACGTTGCCGACTAAAGAGCAGTGTAGAAAACTCATCCATCTGCTTCTGCTCTCGTTTATCTTGCAGACGTTGCGCTTCTATCTGTTTTTTTTCAATGAGCCATTCGTAAGAGCGTCGCTGTTTTCTCACTTCCATCCAATGCTCTTGGCAATTCTCTACCTGATTTTTGAAGTGTTGTTCTGCATCTCTTTGTTTGACAAGGGTTTCATCTAACTGGGTAAGAAATCGGTTTAAGTGTCCATATTGGCTCGCCGTCAAACCTGACATACCGCGCTCCATAAGCTGCTGACAATAATCCAGTCGGTATTGTTCAATCTGCGCTAACTGCTTGTAATAACTCTCTAGCTCATCACGCGATTTAGATAACGCCATCACGGCTTTTTCTTCTTTGTCTTTGGCTTGATCAAGCAGAAACTCGAGTGCGTTATCCATCGATTACCCCACTTGCAAAACGTGCTTGAGCATATTGACGCACATGTCGTAAGGAACCGAATCCTTCATCCCTTGCTGCAAATATTCATCCAGCCTAGGTTTTAGCGTAAATGCACTGTCAATCGCAGGGTCCGTCCCCGGCTTGTAAGCACCGATAGAGACGAGATCTTGATTTTTCCGGCAGATGGAGAGTATTTGACGCACCGCTTTCGACATCAACAGATGCTCATCGGTGGTGATTTGTGGCATGACACGGCTGACCGATTTCTCTACATCAATCGCTGGGTAATGTCCGGCATCGGCCATTTCACGTGATAAAACAATGTGACCATCAAGAATGGCTCGCGATGCATCAGCGATCGGGTCTTGTAGATCATCCCCTTCGGTGAGCACGGTAAAGAAAGCGGTAATCGATCCTTGGTGAGGACCGCCATTTCCCGCTCGTTCAACCAAGGCGGGCAGTTTAGCAAACACCGACGGCGGATAACCTTTTGTGGCTGGCGGCTCACCGACAGATAACGCAATTTCACGTTGCGCTTGGGCAAAACGAGTCAACGAGTCCATTAGTAGCAATACATCTAACCCTTGATCACGAAAGTATTCCGCAATCGCTAACGCGGTTTGACAGCCTTTTAAACGCATCAGCGGTGAGGAGTCCGCAGGCGCGGCTACTACAACTGAACGTTGACGTCCATCAACGCCTAAAATCTCTTCTATAAACTCTTTTACTTCGCGGCCACGTTCACCAATCAGCCCCACCACCACCACTTGAGCGGTTGTGCCACGAGTCATCATGCCAAGCGTTACAGATTTACCGACACCAGAACCAGCAAATAAACCAATCCGCTGCCCTTTACCCACCGTCAGTAAACCGTTGATCGCTTTTAGGCCAACGTCCAGAGGTTCTGTTATGGGTTTGCGAGCTAATGGATTGATGGGGTCAGCATTAAACGATGCGCGCTTTTCGGTATAAATAGGCCCCAGCCCATCGAGTGGATTACCGACACCATCAATCACCCGTCCAAGCAGCTCCATCCCGACAGGTAGCCCCGCATCCCCTGTCATTGGGGTAACTTTAGCTCCGGGCAGTACGCCTGTTATCTGTTCGCTGGGCATCAGATAGAGGTTATCGCCAGAAAAGCCAACCACTTCCGCTTCCATTTCTCCGGACATGGTTTCTACTTTACATAAGCTACCAATAGGGGCTTTACAACCAGTAGCCTCAAGGGTTAAACCAACCACACGGACCAATTTGCCCGATGCCATTGGGCGGCAGGTTAACCCTTCAGTTTTGTATTGACTAAGGCGATCGGCAAGAGACAACACTATTGATCACCTTGTTGGTGACGATTGGTGCCACAAAAACTTTTCAACACGCTACGAATGCGATCTTCCATTCGATAATTCACACTCGACTCACCAGCTTCAATCTGGACGTCACCGCGATTTAATGCTGGTTCTTTGACCAATGTCCAGTTTCGGAAATCCAGTTCTTTTTCGCCATAAGCAGAATGAATCACGTCAACATCTTCTGGATGGAGTTTTAATGTGATGGCATGACCGGATACAGGCAGGGATTCAACCGACGATTTGACGGTATCTAAGATCACTTGCGGATTGGTTTGTACCTCAACGTGAACGACTTCTTTGACCAAGGTTAAAACCATATCGACCAGCTGTTTTTCGACTTGGGCATTCATCAACTCTAGCGGTTGAGCAAATTGATTGGCAAGACCAACGAAAATATCAACCTGCTGCTGGATGAGAATTTGCCCTTCAGCGACACCCTCGGTTTTGCCTTGCTCAACACCTTCTTGGTGTCCTGCAATCAGACCTTCTTCTTTGCCTTTTTCATAACCTTGTTTGAATCCGGCTTCTTGACCTTGATGCAAACCTTCTTGATAAGCCCCTTGTTTGATCTGGCCAATCTCTTCTTCGCTGAGTTGCAACGGCTCTTCAGCCACTGGCTCATCAAAACTTGGCATCCAACCGGGGTCGTAGTTCATTGCCGTTTCTTTGGCTTTTTTATTGATCTCTGCGCCGTAGTCCGGCAACCCCCACTTTTTGGCTTGTTCAATATTAGCGTCTGCATCTAAACGTAAAAAGCCGCGTTTTCTTTCTCCAGACATAATGCTACCTATTGTTGAGTCAGGGTTAGATTATAAGAATTCGTCTGCGCCGCCAGACAGCATAATTTCGCCACTGTCGGCCATGCGACGTGCAATCGCCAGAATCTCTTTTTGCGCCGCTTCGACATCTGATACTTTAATCGGAGGCATGGCTTCCAGATCATCTTTCATCATCTCAGCAGCACGTTTTGACATGTTTTTGAAGATCTTCTCGCGCAAGGCATCATCAGCACCTTTGAGTGCTTTTTGCAGCACATCTTGCGGTACATCACGCAGCAATTTTTGAATGCCTTGGTCGTCGACTTCGACTAAGTTTTCGAACACGAACATCAGATCTTGGATCTGCGTTGCCATGTCTTCATCTTGCTCACGCATCTGATCCATGAGCAAGCCCTCAAGATTATTATCGAGGTAGTTCATGATATCGGCCGCCGCTTTCAAACCACCAATTTTCGCTGCTTGCGCACCCGCTTGGCCTGCGAACTGTTTCTCCATGATTTCATTTAGCTCAGCTAATGCAGAAGGTTGTACTTCTTCAAGGTTAGCAATACGCATTAGCAAATCTAAACTGTCACGCTGTGCGAACTGCGCCAAAATTTCAGCCGATTGATCCGGTTCTAAATACGATAAAACAATGGTTTGGATTTGTGGGTGTTCATTAACAATGATGCTCGCCACTTGTCGCGGATCCATCCATTTCAATGAATCCAACCCTTTTGAACCCGTACCAAGCAAAATTTGATCGACCAAGTTATTGGCTTTATCGGCACCTAATGCAGCGATAAGCGCGTTACGCATAAAGTCTTCGCTGCCCATACCGATATTGGTGTATTTCTGAATATCTTCGAGGAAAGCACGATGCACCGCGCCCACTTTTTCTTGGCTAAGCTCTTTCGCTTTCGCCATCGCGCTACCGACTCGTTGTACCTGCTTAGGTTCAAGATGGCGGATGATGCCTGCGGCGTCCTCTTCGTTTAAGCTCAACAACAAAATAGCCGCTTTTTCATCACCAGAAATCGTTGATATATCGATCTTTGATTCTTCCACTTCAGTTCCATTTTTATCTTCAGGCATTTTGCATCCAATTCTTCACTACTTGAGCCGCAAGTTCAGGCTCATTGGCCACCAGAGCACGCACCGCTTTCAGTACATCCTCATCCTTGTGTAAGTTTGGCAAATCAATACCGGAACCAAACTCAAAGAGATCACCGCCGTCAATACCACTGCCAATTAAACTGGTTTCACCATCAGCACCAATGGGTAAACCATCAGGTCCGTACATTGGGTCATCATCATCCGCAGCAGGGTTGAGCAGTTTTTTCAGTGCAGGGCGCACCAGCACCAGCACAACAACCACAATAACCAAGGCACTAGCAAACCAGCGTACCCAATCGTTGAAGTTTGGATGTTCCCAAATAGGGACATCAACCATTGACTCAACTTCAGGCACGGCAAATTGCATGCTCAAGACATTCAATAAATCGCCACGGTTTTCATCAAAGCCAACCGTCCCAATCAAGACTTGTCGCACGGCGCTAATTTCACTTTCGCTCAAGGGAGTATAGGTGACTTCGCCAGTCTCTGGGTTAACCGATGATCGGTTTTTAATCGCCACCGCCACCGTTTGTCGGTTAACAACACCGGACTGCCTGCGCTCATGGCTAATGGTGGTATCGAGTTCAAAATTGCGAGTGGCTTCCTTGTGCACAGAACCTTGCCCGAGTATCGAACCATCTTTCATCTGCGCAACGTCTTGAGGGATCGAAGCATCCGCTGGGGGTTGATTACTTAATGCACCCGGGACACCAGCGACCATACTACCGTTGTTATAATCTTCAAGCGTATATTCACTGCGAGTTGCGGGAGTATTGGGATCAAAACGTTTACGCGTTTGTTCAATGGCACTGAAATCCAGTTGGATATCCACTTGGGCGGTATAATTACCAAAACCTAGAATTGGTATTAATACCGAATCAATTTTTTCACGCAGCGCCTCTTCTTGCTTGCGTTCAAGTTCTTGTTCTTTACGACGAGCAGAAGACACGGGGTCTTGAGAGCCTGAACTGAGCAAACGGCCATGTTGATCAGTTACGGTAATTCGATTGGGTTTCATCCCTGGCACGGCACTGGCGACCATATCGACAATAGAGTCGACCTCTTCTTGTTTGAGGTTCGCGCCAGTTCGTAAGGTAAGAAAGACAGATGCGGATGCATCTTGGTTATGACGAACAAATACGCTTTGTTTTGGCAATGCCAATAACACACGAGCTTTATTGACGAGCTTCATCTCTTCAATCGCTTTGGCAAGCTGACGTTCACGGCTAAGTTTAAGTCGCTCTTGCTCAAGGCGCTGAGAAACACCAAAGCCCATATCTTGCATCAAGATTTCATCGCCCGCTTGCTTGTTTTGATTTAACCCTGCACGGACGAGGTTGAGTTTTAAGCTGTTGTATTCACTGGATGGCACTAAGATAGTATTACCATCTAATTTGTAGGTTAGTTTCTGCTGATCAAGATAATCGAGGACAGGAATAAGTTCTTCGGTTTCATAAGCGCCAAGTGGGCGCATTTCAGGTTCTCGAACCCAAAAGAACAACATGACAATCAGCGCGACACAGATGGAAATAGAAAGGACTAACACCACCTGGCGCAACAAGTCCAAGTCGCCCATCGCAAAATCACTTTTGGATGAACTCTTCTCTTCAAGATCTGGGTTTTGCGTGTCCATGTCTAGATCTGAGCTCGCCATTAAAGCGTGGTCAGAACCACTGGTCACGGTAAGATCGGTTGTTTGCTTATCTTCTGCCACGGCGGCTACCTAATTTATACGGGCATATTCATGAGTTCTTTGTAGGCTTCAACAAGTTTATTTCGAACTTGAATCGTCGCTTCAAAGGCTACACTCGACTTGTTACGAGCAATCATCACATCCGATAGTGAGACATTTTCATCTCCCCGATCAAAGCGGGTTTGTAAATTACCTGAGGTCTTTTGCAAACTGTTCACGTTATTAATGGCTTTGGAAAGCATGTCGCCAAAATCAGCACTCACACTTTGTCCAGTTGCCGTAGGACGAGCATTGGTTGCTTCCAACATCATTGTTTGCATTTCGCTGTTTAAACCATCAAGTCTCATTGCTACCTCTAACGCCAAATCTTTGACTGCTGTGCTGCTTCTTTCTGTGATGCAGCAATTTATATGCCATCACCCACTTTGGGGTTAATTCGGGATATCAATTCCTGCATCACGCATTTTTGCTAATTTGTAACGCAGTGTCCTAGGGCTAATTCCGAGCTTATCTGCCATCTCTTTACGGCGGCCTTGGCACTCGACTAAAGTATCCATGATAATGGTGTACTCTTGATCTCTCAGCTCATCACCCAATGCAGCGCCATTGTTATTAAACAACTTGTTCACTTCGGCTTGTGCTACAGGCTTAATCTCTGGTGTGGCAATATCGCTGCGCTCTACAACTTGTTGCAGGCTGCTAGCATCTTGCCAATCAACCCCTTCCAACAAGATATGTTCACTTGCAATGTCTCCTTGCTCGCTCAAAATCAGCGCGCGTTGCACGACGTTATCAAGTTCACGGACGTTGCCCGGCCAAGCGTAACTAAGCAACTTGTTAATGGCTTGCGGCGCGATACGAGGCACAGGTAAACCAAGTTTAGTGCAGTGACGCTCTACAAGGTGGTGAGCCAGCGGTTCAATATCCCCTTTGCGGTCACGTAGCGCTGGCCATGAGATTGGAAAGACGTTGAGGCGATAATATAAATCATCACGGAAATTGCCTTCCTGCACATACTGCTTTAGGTCGCGGTTGCTGGTCGCCAATACGCGGACATCAAGCTTAATGCTTTTACGCCCCCCCAAGCGTTCCACTTCACGCTCTTGGAGTACACGCAGCAGTTTTGCTTGTAGGTTCAGATCCATCTCGCTGATCTCATCGAGTAAAATGGTCCCACCTTGTGCTTGTTCAAATTTACCCGGACAAGCTTGTACCGCTCCTGTAAATGCCCCTTTTTCATAACCAAATAAGGTGGCTTCGAGCATGTTGTCTGGAATGGCGGCGCAGTTGATCGCCACAAATGGCCCATCTTTACGCGGAGATGAGTTATGAATGTAGCGAGACATGACCTCTTTTCCAGAGCCGCTTGGGCCCAAAATCATGACGTTAGCATCGGTTTTTGCCACTTTGTCGGCAAGTGACAATAAGCGCAGGCTTTTCTCATCTGCAACAACCGCATCACCGTTATCATCCGATTTCACTGGCGCGTAACGGCTAACCATGTTGAGCAGCACTTCGGGGGCAAAGGGTTTTGCCATGTAATCAATGGCGCCCTCTTTCATCGCCGAGACCGCATCTTCAATATTGGCGTACGCCGTCATCAGCAACACGGGTAAATTAGGCCAATGCTGTTTGATGTTGCGCAGCAGTGCAAGGCCACCCATGCCAGCCATTTGAACGTCAGAGACAACAATATCAACAGGATGTGCTTTGAGTTTAATCAGTGCATCTTCGGCGCAATCAGCTTCCAGCCATTCATAACCGGCCAGCGCCAAAGTATCGACTAACGCTTCGCGTAGACCTTCATCATCTTCAACGATTAAGACTTTGCTTTGAGCCATCATCCTTCTCCAGTCTCTGTTGGTGAAGAAGGGGCATGACGCTCGAGTGGAATGCACATAGTAAAGCAGGCACCCTCCCCTTCTTCTGAAATTAATTCCAATCGCCCATCATGGGCGCGGCAGACCATTTGTACCACCGCTAACCCTAACCCCGTTCCTTGTGAGCGAGTGGTAAAAAACGGTTCCATAATTTTACTTTGCAACGCAGCAGGGACTCCCGGGCCACTGTCTTGTACCGAGATTTTCAGCTCACCATTTACCGGGCGAAAAAAGACATCAATTTGCGACGCCTTACCCGCAATTTGTATCGCGTTCATCACTAAGTTACTCAGTGCAGAGGCAATGGCATTTGCATTGCCTAATACCACAGTCCCTTCTTGTTCCACTTCCTGATGATAATCAATTGCGCTATTTTTTAATGCCGTTTCCACCATGGGAACAAATTCGCTGACCAAGTCTGTCACTGTAAACGGCTGAATGACTTTATTGTCACCACCTTTGGCAAACAACAACATATCATTGACTTGTTTTTCAAGATCATGAAGCCTATCCATCAGCTTAGACTGAAAACGCTCTCTTGTAGCGTTTGGCAAGTTAGGCGCACCTAAATTTGAGGCATAGAGCATGGCACTGGATAACGGTGTGCGAACTTGGTGTGCCAAAGACGCCACCATTCGACCGAGTGAGGATAAGCGCTGTAAATCACTGATGCGCGATTGAAGTAACCGAGTTTCGGTTAAATCGGTGATTAATATCAATTGGCCTGTTGCTGATGCTGAAATGGCTAATCTAACTTTACGACCATTGCGCAGCGAGATTTCATGCCCATCATCTTCTCTCGGCGCAAAAGCACTTTGAATGACGGAATACCATTTTTCACCCGCCAATGGGACTTGCAATAACCGCTGAGCTTCAGGGTTAGCTTCTCTGACTACGCCTTGAGTATCGAGCAAAATGACGCCAGCAGGCATCACATCAAGAACCTGTTTATAGCGCTCAACTTGATCCTCTACAGAATCTAAGTGAGATTGATTAATGGGTGTGTCAGGAGACTGCATGTCGAAATTCTACCTATAAAACAACAATAGCCTAACACGCAAAATACATGCCAGGCTATTTTTCTTTAAAATCAAAGAATTAATCCATTGCCAATATATTGACTAAACTTTACCCATGCTGTTTTTGAATCACCGTTGCATATTGTATTTACGCATTTTTTCAACCAAGGTCGTACGGCGCATACCCAGCATATCTGCCGCACGCGCTACCACTCCGCCTTGAGCTTCAAGGGCTTGGTTGATCATATTGACTTCCAAGTCCGCCAATAGCTCTTTCAAATTCACGCCTTCAGGAGGCAATGACTGCGGTGCGTTGAGATTTTCGTGCATCTCTTCGACGTCTTCAAAACTGAAGTTTTCAGAGAAAATACCCGCCAGCACATCACGTTCTTGGTCTTCAACAGAACCATAGCAGCTGTGCTCTGGTTGGAATTCTGGAATATCACTATAGCGGTATTTAGTTGGTAAATGATTGACGTCGACGAGACTATTTGGATAGAGAATGATCATCCGCTCAACTAAATTCGCTAGCTCACGAACATTGCCCGGCCAATTATGTTCCATTAACGAATTGACTGCTCGCGGGGTAAAACAAAATGGCTGTCCACCTTCCGCTTCCATACGTGTCATGAGTTCTTGTAACAGCAATGGGATGTCGTCTTTGCGATCTTTTAGCGCTGGCATTTCAATTGGGAAAACATTGAGTCGATAGTAAAGATCTTCACGAAATGATTCATCATCAATCATGTTTTCTAAATTGCGGTGAGTCGCTGACACCACACGCACATTCACTTTAATGGTGGTATTACCGCCCACACGTTCAAAGCAGCGTTCTTGCAACACACGCAACAACTTTACCTGCATCGACATCGGCATATCACCGATCTCATCGAGAAATAAAGTACCGCCTTCGGCAAGCTCAAAACGACCTTTACGCGCGGTTATCGCTCCGGTAAACGCCCCTTTTTCATGACCAAATAATTCACTTTCAAGTAAATCAGCCGGAATCGCACCACAGTTAATCGGCACAAACGGGCCGTTGCGGCGTGCAGAATGATAATGGATGTTACGCGCAACCACTTCTTTGCCCGTTCCAGATTCACCTAAGATCAGCACATTAGCTTCTGTGCCTGAGACTTGCTCAATCAAATGACGAACTTCTTGGATACCATGACTTTGGCCTACAAGGCTACGAAATAAGGTATTCTTACGCGATGTAGAGGGAACTTGCACGCCTTTACGTCCTAAAAATTCTTTGCAATGTCGTAATGCGTCACTCAGTTGAGGATAATTAAGGGGTGACTCAAGTTCACCGACGTATTGAGTAAATTCTTCCAATGAATATGGCTGCTTGTTTGCCATTAGAAGTGGAATATAGTTGGCCTTAGTCAACCACTGAGCTATCTCATCAGTTAACTGCTCACTTTTTAGCGATCCAATAATGCAGCCCCCCCACAATCTTGAACAATCAATATCCTTGATTTGGGATGACTCGATCGCCTCGCAGTGCTCTCCAACAAATTCTAAAATGTTACTTAGATTGAGACGGATCTGCGGATCGTCTTCTATCACAAGCAGTTTTGCTAAACCTTGCATAGGTGAGAATATTTGCCTTAAATCAGAGAAATTGTGGCCGCACTTCTGAAAATCGTTATTCAGTTTTGTTTTTCTATAATCACTTGATTAAACGATAGACAATTTGTGGAATTCAGCAACAAAAAAAGCCATTAGGCTAGTAATGGCTTCTATTCTATGGAATAAAAAAAATAAGGCAACCAAGCAATGAGCTGGTGTGACATCAGTTAAAACTTTAAAAAATAAGTGCCTAAAGTTTTATAAATAACTTATATGCCCACTTCGCTTGCCGTTAGATTGTGGTATTCAGGAGGGATTTGATCCCATGCTGATTTAATTTCTCGAATGATGTCGATCACATCATCCAGTGGTTGCGGGTCATTTTGATGATTCGCTTCGGTGATCTGAGTGATCATAAATTCATAAAGCTGATCTAAATTTTTTGCAATATCCCCGCCATCACTCATCGATAAGCAACTGCGTAAGCTAATAATGATATCCAATGCTTTACCAAGGCGCTCACCCTTACTTGGGATATTGCCCTGTAGCATTGCTGCTTTTGCTTGAATAAGGCGTTCAATGGCACCCGCCATCAACATTTGTACGACTTTATGCGGCGAGGCCGCACTGAGCTGGCTATCCACTGATACCTTTTTGTATGCCTGTAAAGAACCGCGCATAGTCTTCCTCTTATAAAAACTTTTTGTATTGCTGAACGGATTTATTACCGTGTCGGTATTTTTGGAGCGTTCTACCGATCTCGACCGTTTTTGACTGCATCAGTTCAACAAGATGTTTAGTTTCATCAATAGCCTCTCGCCATTGGTTCGACATTGCAAACTGTGGATTTTCTGACGCATGCGTCAGTAAGTTTTGCAATATCCGTTCCCTTTTATCGACAAGATGATTGATTTCTTCAGTATTAATTTCATCAATGACAAGCATTGCTCTTATTTGGTGATCTAGATCACTTAAAAGGTCGAGTTGCTGCTCCATATCAGCCGCCTAACGCATTCATCATACCAGCTAATTGGTTCTGCATTTTACTGGTCGCGTCTTGCATTGCTGAAAACTTAGAATGCGTTCGCTTCTCCAAACTGTCCATGCGGCGATCAAGTGCCGCTTGGTCGTCCGCCACACGGTAGTTGCGTTCTACTAAGCTTTTTTCGCGTGTGCGAATCGATCCCGTCACCCCCGTCATGCTCTGAATAGCATCTTCAACCCGTTTGGCAAATCCTTGGTTTCCACCAAAGAACTCACCTAGCTTATTAAAGTTGTTATTGAGTTGGCGATCTAGCATGTCGTAGTTAATTTCAAGTGTCCCTTGGCGTGTGGTGGTAATACCAAACTCAATCAGACTTTTGATCTCTTCTGGAGCCTGCTCAATTCTAGTCGAAAAAACACTACGTAGGCGGGAGTCTGCACTGCGCACAATACTGTCACCCGCCAGTGGCCCAGCTTGGCCAGTCCGAGGGTCAACGCCTCCAAGTTCTTTAGAGACCTGATAAAACTGATTATACGCCGCGACAAATTGTTCAATATCATCGCGCACGGTTTTGCGGTCATATTCGATGCCAATTTCAGCCGGTGGTTTGCCTTTGCCCGTTTGCCCTTTAAGGGTCAAATCAACCCCTTCAATTGCATCTTCAATCACGTTGTTGTTGCTAGAAAGGGTCGCCACACCGTCCAAAACCACCACGGAATCTTGGCCTGCTTGTACTTGAGTCATACCTTGATAGGCGTCAAACGATGCTTGTGCCGCTCTAAGTTCAGCATCTGCTTTGTCCACTTTATCTAAATACTCACGCTCTTGCGGGTCAAGCTTTTCACGCTCTTTCTGCTTGGCTTGCTCTGGCGTCAGTTCACCACTACGCACCGCCGCCGCAACCGCGGCTTTTTCAGCTGCTAATTGCTGTTCAAGCTTGGCTTGCGCGTCTTTGGGGGTGACATAGGAGTCAACCAAAGTACCAGAAGCAGTATTGGTCCAACCGGGCACATCTGGCGCTTTTTCTAACGCAGTTGCATCAAGCTCTGGCTCAGGTTCATAGTAGGAATCGAGCAAGGTGCCAGAGGCGGTTTCAGTCCACCCTGGAATACGATCTTGCGGTTTCAGATATTTATTGGCAGCAACACCGGCGGCGGCAGCAGCTTTGACGGCGGCATCGGTTAATTCACCGGCAGCATTAGCGACTTTACCGTCGGCAGCTACTTGCCCGGCGACTTCTTGAACACCACTCGCCATACTTTGGTCAACTTCGCGTGCCGCCGCACCTATTTTCTCGGCGACTTTTGCAGCGATAGCTTGTTGAGCTGGCGTGAGTGGTGCAATGATTTGTTGCGCTGCAGCGCGTGCTTTTTCTAAATCTTTAACGCGTTCTTCCAGCGTTTTGTATTCTAGATTTTTGAGCGGATTTCCGGCATCAGACTGAGCATTAATTTTAATGTCATGATCTTTTCCAGATAGATTAGAGGCCACAATCAAACGTGGTCCTTCAACATCATTGATTACCGAAGCACGAACTCCGGGATTGGTTTTAGTGCTGTTGATACCGCGAACGATATCAATCAATTTTGAATTGGCTTGGACATCAACATCAAACTTCTGATCACCAAGTGAAATCTGCAGCTTACCAGGACCAAACTTTGCCTCTTTCTCTAAAACATCCGAGGCAACTTTATGGCTCTGTGCAAGCTGCAACACATCGATAGCATATTTACCTGCTATTGCGTCAGTGGTGGCTGTCGCGGAGACGACGTTTTCATCAGTAGTATCGACTTTTCGCAAAGCGAAAGCCTTCTCCTGACGAAAATTCGTCATAAGATTTTTCATCGTATCCAGCGACTCTTTGAGCCGGCCGTAGGCACTGATACTGGCATCAATTTGGCCAAGCTCATTATCAATACGTTGCTGCTTCGGAACGCGCTCTGCATTGACAATTTTGCTGACCAAGGAATTGATATCCATGCCAGTATTCATACCCATCGGGCCTAAGCTCATTAAATCACCTCAAAAACTACGATTACACCTTAGCAACCAATAAACCTGTACTGTGGTCTTTTTGTCTGGCAAGGCGTCGCAAAACCTCTAGCATTTCCTCGTTCGGGATCTGACGAATAATGTCACCAGTACTGGCTTCATAAATCGTCACAACATCCCGTCCTGATTCTTCATCGACTCTAAACGCTAAGTCTTTGTTGATAGATGAGATAAATTCATTCATCTGCTCTACCATCTTGGCTCTTTCCGATTTGTTGATCTGCTCTCGTTGCTGTGCAAGCTCGATTGCCGCTTCAACGCTTTGGTTTTGCCTATTTCTTAACTGTTCAGTACGATTCACCTCATTTTGTTTCGAGGAAGCGCGTGTCGCGCCATCGTTTTCTGAAGCAAATTTAATGCCACTTTGCGAGCCGTAAGGCTGGATGTTCGATGTGTAGGATGGTATTTCCATAACAATCTCCCTTCCACCTCATAGGTTGGCAGTGAAAACACTGCTTTCCCCACAAAGCTCCATTCGCCTATCGGTTAACCCAATAGACTAAGAGCTGCAGATGGTGACTGCTTCGCCTGTGCCAAAACTGACGTACTCGCTTGCTGCAAAATCTGCGACTTCGTCATTTGGGTTGTTTCACGGGCATAATCAGTATCCTTAATTCGACTACGAGAAGCGTTGACGTTCTCGTTGATGTTATCAAGGTTACTGATGGCATGACCGAAACGGTTCTGGAATGCACCTAACGAGGCGCGTTGGCTATCAACGGCCTTTAGTGCACCATCAATCAAAGCTACAGCTTCCTGAGAGCCGCCAACCGTTGTGACATTGATGTCTTTGACGGTTACGTCTTTACCTGCAGCAAAACCAATTTCAGTACCCAGTCCACCACCAATAGTGACATCGCTTGAGACTTTTTGATTGGCGGCAAACAGTTGCAGTTTACCTTCATCACCGACTGAAGCTTTGATGTCACCATTTTGACCATTAATGTAAGTAGCGACCTCTTCTAAGTCATCACCCGCTTTAGCGTTAATGGTGACTTCGCGAGCTTCTCCTTGTTTATCAGTATAGCTCAGAGTCAGATCCGTCGCATTGGTGACTGACCAGTCAGGCGCTTTGCCATTTGTCGCGACATAACTCTTACCGCCCATCGCTTTTGTGTCAGAACGCATGTCGCTCATGGAAAGCATCACAGCTTCACCAGAATCGGCACCAATTTGGAAAGATTTATTACCAAACGAACCATTTAGCAGTTTATTACCACCAAACGAGGTTGTTTCAGCAATACGGTTTAATTCATCATTGAGTGCTGAGACTTCCTCTTGGATCGCTTGGCGTTCTGAACTTGAGTTAGAACCGTTTGCTGATTGCAAAGAAAGATCTCGCATACGTTGCAAGATATTGGTGGTTTCATTCATTGCACCCTCTGCGGTTTGTGCAATGGAGATACCATCATTTGCGTTTCTTACCGCCATATCTAAGCCACGGCTTTGTGACGTTAAACGGTTTGAGATTTGTAGACCCGCTGCATCATCACGCGCGCTATTGATTTTATAGCCCGATGACAGACGCTCCATCGATTTCTGCGTACCATCAGCGGCGTTATTTAAATAACGCTGTGCGGTCATTGCAGACACGTTAGTGCTTACATTAATTGCCATATTGATCTCCTTAGGCATTGTGTTGATGTACTTCCGTGTCTCTCACCTCACGTCGGTACACCTCATTTCTCTCGTATCCTTTAACGGCGAAAGATTTATATCCTTTAGAAAAAAATAAGCCTTTTTTTAAAATTTATGCAGCGAGCATGAGAAATGTGATTAGCGTCAAAAAGTAAGAAAGATAATGCTGCATCAACTAACACTTTTTCCACTTTGCCGCTAAGCAAAAAAATCCAGCCGAGGCTGGATTTTCATTAAGGGTAACTCTTGAGCTATTGGGCTCTTTTAGCCAAGTAAGCTAAGTGCCGCTTGTGGCGCTTGTTTTGCTTGAGCCAGCACTGAGCTTGATGCTTGAGAAAGAATTTGCGACTTAGTAAGCGCTGTTGTTTCTTTGGCAAAGTCAGTATCTTTAATGCGGCTCTTAGAAGCACTCACGTTTTCGTTAATGTTATCTAAGTTGCTGATTGCATGGCTAAAGCGATTTTGGAATGCACCTAATTGTGCGCGATGGCTATCTACAAATTGCAGTGCAGCATCAACAATGGCAACCGATTCTTGAGCGCCACCCACAGAGGTCACATCAATGACATCTACGGTAACAGCTTGACCAGCTTGCATGCCGAGCTCACCAGCAAGACCGCCTGCGAATGTTACAGGGCCTTCTACTTTATTACTGCCAGCGAAGACTTGTAGTTTTCCTTCATCATCAACAGATGCTTTCACCATATCAGTTTGGCCGTTGATGTAAGTCGCCAACTCTTCAATATCATCGCCTTCTTTAGCTGAGATATTGATAGTCTGATCTGTACCTGAAGTATCTTTCAGTGTGATTTGTAGATCGTTGCTGCCGGCTTGAACTGACCAATCTTTATCTTTGCCGTTCGCCGCTTGGTAGCTTGTGCCGCCCATCATAGCATTGTCACTACGCATGTTGTTTAGGCTAAGCATGACGGCTTCACCGTTATCCGCACCGATTTGGAATGACTTAGTTTCAAAAGTACCGTTAAGTAATTTGTTACCACCAAATGATGTGGTTTCTGCGATACGGTTTAACTCGTCATTCAGAGCGGTTACTTCTTCTTGAATCGCTACACGGTCTGCTTTTGAGTTTGAGCCGTTAGCTGATTGTAGTGACAAGTCACGCATACGTTGCAAAATGTTGGTCGTTTCATTCATCGCACCCTCAGCGGTTTGTGCAATAGAAATACCGTCATTCGCATTACGTACTGCTACGTCAAGACCGCGGCTCTGAACATTCAAACGGTTAGAGATTTGTAGGCCTGCCGCATCATCTTTTGCGCTGTTGATTTTAAAGCCAGAAGATAGGCGTTCCATTGATGTTTGTTGTGCATTGCTAGCGCTGTTTAGGTAACGCTGTGCTGTCATCGCTGATACGTTGGTATTTACATTAACTGCCATGGTGATTACTCCAATTGATTTTCCGATGTTTCCGGTTTCCGACGTCTCGGAAAACCAAATAGTTCTCTCAAAGTTACTTTTTATAACGGCGGTATTTTCCAAAGCTTGAGGATTTTTTTTCAATTTTCTTAAAAAAAATGTGTTTAGTGTAAAAAACAGGACGAGAGGTCAAAAACCCACCAAAAAGGTAATAATTTCGCTAAAGAGTTGTTGATAAATGTCGATAATTGTTGATTTTTATCGCTAGCGAAGTAAGGCCAATGCTAGGTTTGGCTGTTTTTTGGCTTGCGCAAGAATAGAGGTACTGACTTGTTGTAGGATTTGCTGTTTTACCATTTGGGTGGTCTCTTTCACATAGTCAGTATCTTTAATTCGACTGTTTGAAGAAGCGAGGTTTTCATGTACGTTGTCGAGGTTGTTGATGGCGTGGTTAAAACGGTTTTGCAACGCGCCTAACTCAGAGCGATGGCTATCAACGTACTGCATTGCGGTATCAATGACGGCAACCGCCCGCTGCGCACCACCGACTTCGGTAATATCAATAGTGTCTACTGCTTCATATCCCGTCACATTCATTTGCAACTGATTGGCTAAGCTACCTTTAAAATCAATAGTCCCAGAGGTTTCTTTACCCGCCATGAACAGCTGTAGCTGTCCTTTGTCGTTGACTGAAGCCGATACTTTATCGGTTTGCCCATTGATGTAGGTTGCCAACTCTTCAATATCGTCCCCTACTTTTGCTTGGATTTGAATGTTGTGCTGTTTTCCCTTGGCGTCGGTATAGCTCATGGTGAGCTGCCGATTCTCTTGTGTCACCCGCCACTGGCTATCCACCATGCCTGCCGCAACATAGCTAAAGCCCCCCATATCCAAACTGTCTGAACGCATATTTTTTAACGAAACTTGCACTGCTTCGCCAGAGCTCGCCCCTATCTGAAATGAGGATTGACCAAACGAACCATTCAGTAACTTACGACCACCAAAAGAGGTGGTTTCAGCAATTCGGTTTAATTCATCGTTCAAGGCGCTCATTTCTTCCTGTAAAGCTTGCCTATCCGCTTTACTGTTCGCGCCATTCGCCGACTGCAAAGAGAGATCTCGCATACGCTGAAGCAGGCTGGTGGTCTCTTGCATTGCACCTTCAGCAGTCTGCATGATTGAAATGCCATCATTAGCATTGCGTACAGCGACATCTAAGCCCCTCATTTGCGACTCAAGGCGATTCGAAATTTGTAAACCCGCAGCATCATCTTTGGCACTATTAATACGCTTCCCGGAAGCAAGACGCTCCAAAGATTGATTCAACATTTCGCTTGCTGAGCCTAAGTGGCGCTGCGCAATCAAAGCGGAAACATTGGTATTAACGGTAATTGCCATAACAGACCCATGCCATAGAATGAATGATCTCTTTATCGGACAGTAGACGCTTTTCTTTACATAAAATGCTTAAAAAGAAAAACCGAGCACAAGGCTCGGTCCGATAGTAGGTCAGTATTGAAACTTACTTTAGTTCAAGATGTTGTAGCATATCAGCTGAAGGGGCAAAAAAGTACGCACCCGTTACGGCTTTGGTAAAGCGCAGCAGTTGGTCTGTTTTACCATCCGCCACACCATACATACTTTCCAACATCACTTTAAAGTTATGCAGCGTATGGCAATAAGCAATGAATAGTAAACCGTGCTCACCACTCACCGTACCGTAAGGTAAGCTATGACGAACAATTTTCAGCCCTTTCCCCTCTTCTTTAATATCAACACGGCCAACGTGAGACGCTGCAGGTACATTATCAAGCTCAATCGAATCAGGCTTAGTACGCCCAATCACTTTTTCTTGCGCCGCCACATTTAAGCGATTCCAAGCTGGAAGGTTATGCACAAAACGCTGCAACATCACATAACTGCCGCCAGCAAATTCACCATCAGCAATCAGTGCCACTTCTTGACGTTTTTCGGCTTTAGGGTTTTCAGTGCCATCGATAAAGTCCGTCATATCTCGCGCATCTAAGTAACGAAATGAGTAGGTTTCATCCACCATTTCAACCAACTCAGCCACAGGTTCCATCCATTTACGCAACACATAAAACAGCAAGTCATGACGCTGAGAATGGCAGTGAATCAACACATCCACCTCGGTACTTGGTGCTATGGTTTCGCCTTTACCAAGCTCAGGAAAATCAATCAGCTCTTGTGGTATGCTTTGGTTTAAACGCTGCCAAAAGATGCGAGTAAACGCGACCGACACGGTTAATTCAGCGCCGGGTTGATGTTGATTTATCTCATTGACTAAAGCGGGCAATGCTTTCAATTGCGCTAAAACATGCGCCGGGTTTTGCTTTACTTTTAAAAGGCTAAACAGTGCAAACGGACCTGCTTCAGGCAGAATCGCGGTTTGAGGTTGTGTCATAAAATATCCTCACTTACTTATTTTTGCTCAGTGTAATTCAGTTTTTGGGGGCGACCTTGATTGGGATCACGCCTTGTCTATGAGCGGGATAGAAAAACAATCACGCACACTTTTACTCTTCAGTAGATATAGGCCAAACCATAACAGCACCAACAGTGTGCTTGCATTGGCCCAATTAAAAACGCCGTGCTCTAAATAGATATGATAAAGCGTTTGCATAAATTGCAAGATAACCATAAGTAACGTCAGCGGTTTTCCCATGCTGACGATGCGGTTTAGCCACGATCGTTCAGGAGCACGTAAGCTGATAAGCCACATCAGAATGATACTTGGCAACCCTATAATCAACCCCAAATAAAGCATCGAATGGTCTGGGTAAACAATGGTTAAAATCGTCGTACCATTATCTCGGCTTGCTCCTGCCACCACGAAAACAACCCAAGCTTTTGCCAAAAATAACCAACCAAGCCAGATAAGTTTAGGGGCTTTAAGAAAACCATGTTGGTCGTATCGCTCTAACGCATAACGCATCAATACCTTCGCTCTTTTAAAAAAACGTTTTTACTTTAGCGAATCGATTTCAAATAGCTAGCCAGATCTTTTGCTCTTGACCAGTTTCTAACTTGAACATCACGCATAGTGATCAATCTCAATAGTGAAGGATGACGATACGTGATAGGGTGAGCGCCTGTCTATAGCCGCTTGTAAACGTTATGAATAAAACGATTATTCCCTCAGAACAAACTCAGCAACAAGCCATGAAAGTCGCCTTAGCCACTCAAAAGCAAGGGCAAACGAAAGAACAAACCAAGCTGATCGCTCAAGGCATTGAGAAAGGCATAGCCTTGTATAAAAAGCAGCAAAAAGAGAAAAGCCGACAGGCAGATAAAGCAAAAAAAAGAGCATTGCAGCTAAAGAGAACCGCACAAAATAGAGAAGAAGAACCCGCGCAGATTGAAACTTCATCCAGCTTAGTACTGACCTCATGGTTACCTTGGGCACTGCTGATCGTGAGCTGGCTTGGTTTTATCTCTTATTTAGCTTTGAAAGGTTAACTTATGAAAAGACTGTCTATATTATTGCTGGCAGCGCTAATGATAGGCTGTAGCTCATCACACAGCCCACTCCTAAACGATGCAGATCGCATCCAGATTCGTACTGATGCCGGATTTGATGCTGGTCAGTGTGACTGGTTAGGGGATGTGACAGGCAGTGAAGGTTACTGGTTCAGCTCTTGGCTCATTCCCAATGACAAATTAATTCGAAGGGCAGTAAACGAGCTAAAAACTCACGCTCATCAACTGGGAGGCGATACAGTAACGCTCGACTACTCCAATTATTTCAAAACCTCTGTCACGATTTTCGGTACTGTTTATCGTTGCTTACCCAATGTGGATATGAAAACACCATAAAAAAAAGCCAGCAAATGCTGGCTTATGCACTAAATCCAAGGCTAGTCGCAATATCACAGCGACGATCTAATACCCATTGACTATCAAATGGCCCCCAATCAGAGAGTTGATAGTAACCATCATTGTGACGCCTTCCATCTTGAACAAACATCAGTTCAATCCCTATTCCTGGCAGTGCTTTCAGGACATCCTGAATCGTACGGCGAGGCCACCCCGTTTTTTCGATGAGTTTGGGCACGTTTGGTCTTTCAAGGCTTTCTACTAACAAAGCTAAATACAGTCGCCTTGCAAAAACAGGACTCAGTTCCATTGACACCTCCTATTACTGTGCCGCTTCATTATTTCTGTTTTCACATTTAGAGTGTTGCGTTCGATCAATAACTTTCCAATCGTAAGCAACTGAAACACATTTTTTTTTAACAACGAAATAAAAGCATCTCTATTTTGTAAGCCACAGCGCTTCCTGATAGGATTTGACCATTAAAAAAATAATACGCCTCAACAAGGATTTTTATGACGATCACTATGTATGGCATTCCCAACTGCGACACCATTAAAAAAGCACGGAAATGGTTGGAAGCTGCGGGGGTGGATTACCAATTTCATGACTACCGCAAACAAGGTATTGATGCCGAGCTCGTGGCTCAGTTTTGCCAAGCACTTGGTTGGGAAAATGTACTCAATAAACGCGGAACAACCTTTCGTCAGCTCACGCCCTCACAAAAAGAGTCATTAGATGCTAACAATGCAGTGACCTTGCTGGTTGAACAGCCTGCTATGATCAAACGACCTATTTTATTGGTCGACACCCATTACCATCTCGGTTTTAATGCTCAGCAATACGCTGCTATTTTCTCTTAATACAAGGATTTCAAGGATGACAGACAGCCCTGTACTGGCACTCGCAAAAGATCTCATTAGTCGCCAATCAGTAACTCCTGAGGATGCAGGTTGCCAAGACCTGATGATTAAACGCTTACAAGCGCTAGGGTTTGAAGTGGAAACAATGGTCTTTGAAGATACCACTAATTTTTGGGCTCGCCGCGGCACTCAATCGCCTCTTTTTGCCTTTGCTGGCCATACGGATGTGGTTCCCGCTGGTCCTTTAGCGCAGTGGCATACAGCGCCGTTTGAACCGACTGTAATTGATGGTTATTTACATGGGCGCGGGGCGGCAGATATGAAAGGCTCGCTTGCTTGCATGGTTGTCGCTGTTGAGCGCTTTATTGAACAGCACCCTAACCATCAAGGTTCGATTGCCTTTTTGATCACTTCAGATGAAGAAGGGCCATTTATCAATGGCACCACTCGCGTAGTCGATACGTTAATGGCGCGTAATGAGCCAATTGATATGTGTATCGTCGGTGAGCCATCGAGTACATTAAATGTGGGCGATGTGATAAAAAATGGCCGTCGTGGCTCAATTACAGGCGATCTACAGATAAAAGGGATTCAAGGACACGTTGCTTATCCTCACCTTGCTAATAACCCGATTCACCAAGCCTTGCCTGCGCTAGCCGAACTTGCGGCAATAAAATGGGATGAAGGGAACGCTTATTTCCCACCGACCAGCTTCCAAATTCCAAACTTGCAAGCTGGTACGGGGGCATCAAACGTCATCCCCGGTGAGTTTGACGTGCAGTTTAACTTCCGTTTCAGTACCGAGTTAACCGATGAAGAGATCAAGCGCCGCGTGCATTCTATCTTAGATGCCCATGGATTGGATTATGAATTACGCTGGACATTAAGCGGCCAACCTTTCTTGACCGATACGGGTTCATTACTGACTGCCGTCGTTAAAGCCGTCGATGAGGTGAACCACAAATCCCCAGAGCTATTGACGACAGGGGGCACATCTGATGGACGCTTTATTGCCCAGATGGGCGCACAAGTGGTCGAACTTGGTCCTGTTAACGCGACAATTCATAAAGTTAACGAGTGCGTTAAGATCGCCGATTTAGAGAAACTGACGGATATGTACCAAAAAACCTTAGAGAATTTATTGGTGTAACCCATGACTCCAGAGCAGTTGACCGGACAAACCGACTCCCATTTAACATCAGTGCTGATTGGGCAGAAATCTTTCTTGGTTCACCCCGGGGTGATCCAAGATTTGCTCGATTTAAAGCAAGCAGCTGACGATGCTGGTTTTGATTTCCATATCGCCAGTGGGTTTCGTGATTTTGAACGCCAGTTGAACATCTGGAATCGGAAAATGTCAGGGCAAGCCGAATTACTTGATAATAACAGTCAACCGGTAAACCCTGCTCAGTTAAGCGAAGAACAAAAGATATTCACGATTTTGCGCTGGTCAGCGCTGCCCGGTAGCAGTCGCCACCATTGGGGTTGTGACTTTGATGTTTTTGATCGCAAAGCATTACCGACAGGTGTCACGCTCAAGCTTGAACCGTGGGAATATCTCTCAGGCCACCAAGCTCCTTTTTATCAATGGATGAAAAAGCATTTACCTAAGTTTGTTTTTTTCTTCCCCTACCAAGGAAAGAAAGGCGGTGTTGCGTTTGAACCTTGGCATATTAGCCACAAAACAGCGGCTAAAGACTGCCTTGACCTGTTGACGCCAAGCGTATTGGCGACACAGCTTGAAAACATGCCGCTCCTAGGTGTGTCGACGGTACAAGAGAACTTAGATCGGATCTACACTCAGTACATTGTTAACATCAGCCAACCGGAGTCCTGATATGGAATTCATTACCAACCCTTGGGTTATCACTATTGTAATCTTAGCGGTGTTTATCGGTAATATTGCCGCGCTGAAATACACGGCTAACATGAAATTTGGCTTGAAAGGGAAGAAGAGTGATCTGGATAAACTCAACGAACTTGATAAGCACGAAGACTCAGATTCAGAGCAAAAATAAAGGGACTTTCGTCCCTTTATTTTTCATGGATTCGTCATCACAATTACTGACGCTCGGCAATCGCCGACAGTACAGGCACCATATCTTTCAATAGCTCCTCTTCCACCGGTTTGCCAGCTGAATTGGTCACGTTGATCGAGGTACGGTTACCTAGATCACCTAACAAGAAGGTGTAAGTTCCACTTTTCAGCGAGATAGGTTTCACGCCAATGTCTTGCCAAAAGGCGTCATCTGGCGCGGAGTATTTCGCTTTTATTGTACCTTGAGATTGGTTGCGCTCTTCGAGCGTAAAACCGAACTGCGGCATAAGATTAGGCAAACGTTGCCACAGAACATCGTAAGAGGTACGAGCAATAATGACAGGGAAACCACTACGGTCACTGCCCATCGTAATGGGGATCTGTTTAACCAACTGTTGAGCTTTACGTGCTGCTTCTTGACGTAGATCGGTATCGTAACGAGCCGTGACCAAATTGGTCATGAACGCATTATAACGCTCTTTATTGGTAGCACTCACTGGCATCTCTTTGCCACCTTCACGCCAACCAGTCAATGAAATCTTAAAGCCAAAACGATTATTCGCCATCACTCGTGAGATTTGGTAGCGGCTACCAATCTCAACTTCTTCATCTTCAGAAACCCAAGTCACCCAATCAGTATCAATCTGGTTTTCACTTTGTGCAGCGATACCAATGTTTCGCTCTTTAAGCATGGCTAACGCAGTTTGCCACACCTTGTCGGCTTCATCTTGCTTGATCATCCATAATGTCACTTCGCCATTTTGGCGCTCGGCACGCGCGCCAGGGATCAATTCTAATACTTGTTGAGGAGGACGAATATCCACAGTACGGCCAATGCCACCTTGGAAGTCACCTTCTGGTATTTGGTAGTTAAGATAAAACTGCGGAGTGGCTCCTTCAGGAAGTTGCCACTCTTTTAGAGCCGGGGTTTCTAAATAAGCAAAATCATCTTTTGCTTGGCGACGCTGAGAAGCGTTACCAGCACATGCGCTTAAAACAAAAACAGCTAGTGAACTGATAACTAGCTGATGAGTAAATTTCATTCAAACTCCTAGACTGCCGAGGAAAAAGCCTCGGCACAATATTGAATCGATTTAGAAGATACAAGCTTCGGTCATGGCTTGGGCAACCGTTGAACGTACAGGTTCAGACAGTTCAGTCAAAGGTAGACGTAGATCACCATTTGTAATCAATCCCATTTTGTGAGCAGCCCATTTCACTGGGATCGGGCTCGACTCAACAAATAGACCTTTATGCAAAGGCATCAAACGTTGATTAATAAGCTCAGCCTCGTCGAACCGGCCTTCTAATGCTAAGTGCATCATCTGCGCCATATCTTTAGCGGCAATATTATTCGTCACCGAAATAACACCTTGTCCACCTAATTTAACGAACTCTAAACCTGTCGCGTCATCACCACTTAATAAGATAAAGTCTTTTCCACAAAGTTCACGATGCAGAGCCACTCGGCTCAAATCACCCGTTGCATCTTTTAAGGCGACAATCGTTTTAATTTCAGCAAGGCGAGCGACGGTTTCAGGACGCAAATCAACCGCTGTACGGCCTGGTACATTATAGAGAATCTGAGGGATATCAGTCTCTTGAGAAATTGCTTTGTAGTGTTGAAATAAACCTTCTTGGGTTGGTTTATTGTAATAAGGAGTCACACTTAAACAGCCAGCAATACCTGTATTATTTAATAAACGGCTAAACGTTACCGCTTCATGAGTAGCATTCGCACCCGTTCCCGCAATCACAGGAATACGTCCTTCGGCAAACTCGACGGTTTTTGCGACAACTTTGACATGCTCTTCAACGGTTAGCGTGGCAGATTCACCCGTTGTTCCGACGGCAACAATGGCGTCAGTTCCGGCTGTCACGTGAAAGTCCACCAGCTTCTTCAAACTAACAAAATCAACCTCACCATCATGATTAAACGGTGTAATGAGCGCTACGATACTTCCTGAAAACATGTCCATCTCCCTAATTTGTTACTTTCTGCATGGTACTGTAAGGCGATTGAAAAACACAAGGGATTAAATTCGCTTAATCAGCCCATTTGGATGAATATTTATCAGATGTTAGAGGTTTAACAAACAACATCAATTAAGGGCAAACTTTATAGCGGATCTGAATATGTCGATGTCAACAACACGTTATTTTCAAGACGGAGTTCTTAAAAAGCTATTCCACCACCGTTCCTCTATAATTTAACTGTGATAACATGCCCAAAACGATAAAAGTGAAGCGATATTATGACTCAGCATCTAGTGATCACTGCTGTAGGGACAGACCGCCCTGGTATCTGTAATGAAGTGGTACGTTTAGTTACGCAATCAGGCTGCAATATCATCGATAGCCGAATTGCTTTGTTTGGCAAAGAGTTCACGCTCATCATGCTGGTCTCTGGCAATACAAACCACATCACCCGAGTAGAGACAACCTTACCTTTATTAGGCCAACAACATGATCTCATCACCATCATGAAACGTACATCACCTCATGATTATCAAGATAATGCCTATACGGTTGAAGTGTTTGTTGAGTCTGAAGACAAAATTGGCCTAACAGAGAAATTCACTCAATTTTTTGCCAATCGTAATATTGGTATGGCTTCACTGAGTGCGCAGACGATTCATAAATCAAAGTTACGCCTTGATCACGACCAATTTCATATTGCCATTACCGCCAGTGTCGATTCAGGGTGTAACTTAATGCAACTACAAGAAGAATTTGACAGTTTATGCAAGACACTGGATGTACAAGGTTCTCTTAACTTTATAAAAAACAGTCAATAAAAAAGGAAGAATAATGAAAACGCTTACTGCAGGCACGCCAGCACCTGCTTTTTCACTTTTAGATCAAGATGGAAATACCGTTTCCCTTGCTGATTTCTCAGGGAAAAAGGTGTTGTTCTACTTTTATCCTAAAGCCATGACACCAGGTTGTACTGTTCAGGCTCAAGGCCTTCGAGATGTAAAAGCAGAACTCGATGCTCATAACGTAGTGGTACTCGGAGTCAGCACCGATCCCGTGAAGCGTTTAGGTAAATTCATTGAACGTGATCACTTAAACTTTACTTTATTATCCGATGAAGACCACGTGGTTGCTGAACAGTTCGGCGTATGGGGTGAGAAGAAGTTCATGGGCAAAGTGTATGATGGTCTACACCGGATTAGCTTTTTAATTAACGAGCAAGGTATCATTGAACAGGTTTTTGATAAATTCAAAACCAAAGATCACCATGAAGTGGTACTTGATTATCTAAACGCCCAATAATCAAAACTCGACTGAAATAAAAAATGCCAGTTCTTAATACTGGCATTTTTGTAACACGACTAATCAAAAGTTGATGTGTAATTACACAATGAACTTATTGAGCAGAGCATCTTGCTCACGAACGTTTTCCGTTTGAACCTGCATTGCGATATTGGCTTCTTCAGCAGATTGTGCCACTTGCGTCGACAAATCTTTAATCTTCACTGTATTGGTGTTGATCTCTTCAGCCACAAGGCTTTGCTCTTCTGCCGCAGATGCAATTTGGATATTCATGTCCGAAATCACTTGTATCGCATCACGAATACGATTCAATGCCGAATTTGCCGTTTTCGCTTTATTCACCGCATCAACAGCCGTCGTTTTACTTTCATTCATAGCCGAAGAGACAGAACTCGCTCCTGCTTGTAATTGCTCAATCATACTGCGAATTTCGGTGGTCGATTGTTGAGTGCGCTGAGCTAGTGTACGCACTTCATCAGCAACAACGGCAAAACCACGGCCAGATTCACCCGCTCGAGCCGCTTCAATCGCCGCGTTTAAGGCAAGCAAGTTAGTTTGATCAGCAATGTCATTAATCACTTTCAAAATAGTTTCAATATTCGCCGTCGCGGACTCTAGGCCTTTCACCTCTTCCACCGCTTGGTCAATGCGGGCCGATAAATTGTCGATCGACAATGTCGTTTCACTGACCACACTGGAACCATCTTGCGTTGCTTCATCGGCTTCTTTCGCCGCTGCTGCTGCACCTTGCGCATTATTGGCAACTTCTGTCGATGTCACCGCCATTTCGTGCATTGCGGTTGCAAGCTGCTCTAGCTCTTGTAACTGAGTACGCATTGCTTCGGCCGATTCATGAGCTCCCTGTACCGTAAGCTCTGTACCACGCATGATCTCTTCACCAATCGCTTTTGATTGCGTGATCTGCTTTTGCAGCGTCTCGGTAAAGGTATTAAACCCTGATGCGAGTTGAGCAAACTCTTGGTCCGTATTGGTATCCAAGCGCTTGGTTAAATCCCCCTGCCCTGAGGCGACATCTTGAATCGCTTCATTGAGCACACCTAATGGACGCATTAACACTTTAATCAGTAGCGTCAAGCCAATCACACTCAACACAAGCCCAATTAACGTATAGATAATAGAGCTATTGCGTAATACGCCAATCGCATTGAAGGCGATGGATTCATCAACAATCGCACCGATGTACCAGTTCTCACTTGGAATATGAGTGAAGCTGACGAGATAACGGGTACCATCAATTTCAATCTGTTGGTCCCCCTCTTTCAGAGTCACTTGCGGTAAATAAGTCGATAACTTCTCACCATTATTTTTGGTATCAGGGTGAGCAATCGTCGCTCCGTCACCTGAAACGATAAAGAGGTAACCCGCATCGAATAAATTAATAGAGTTCACCAATTCAGCTAAACCCGTCAATTCCATATCGTAGAACATGGCACCAGAGAATCGACCTTGATCGTAAATAGGCGTACCAATAGAAATGATCACATTTTTGGTAGAAATATCGACATACGGCGCTGTAACGATAAGTTTTTTCGATGCTTTAGCATCCACAAACCAAGGGCGCTTGCGAGGATCGTAATCAGCGCTTGGCTCCCAACCGTCATCATTCTCCACCACTTTA
Organism: Vibrio sp. 1151_11; assembly: GCF_029478525.1. Taxonomy (NCBI): domain Bacteria; kingdom Pseudomonadati; phylum Pseudomonadota; class Gammaproteobacteria; order Vibrionales; family Vibrionaceae; genus Vibrio; species Vibrio sp. 1151_11. The sequence goes on from NZ_SHMN01000006.1 coordinate 48,862, forward strand.
CCATCGGATTCATATCCTAACCCTATGGCTAAAAAGCTTTTTTTCAACTTCGGTTTTTCAAGAATGTTTTTAACGTAATCCCGGTTGAGCGGATCAAGCTCAATCACCTCAGTCATTGACTGAGCCAAGGATTTTTTGCTTTCCGTTTCAGAAACAATGGTGTTTTTAACCCCTGCTTCCATTTCACTCAGACTTTTTGTAACTAGAGATTCTATCTCCGAGCGAACAATGCTCAGTTGCTGAATGGAAATAAGCGAGACGGTAACAAGCAGAAGTGCAGAAGAAGCTGCAACTATTTTTTGGCTAAACTTCATAAGTATCCCTCATTGATGCCAAATTAATTATCATTTTTGTGGTTATAGTTAGTTATCGCCAAGTTACAAAAAATCTATAGCTTTTTTTACACATCTCCTTAGTTCAGTCTAATCAATATTTACTATTTGGCAAAAAAAAGCCCAAAACGGTTACGGTTTAGGCTTCCTTAATGATTCTGTTTACTCTCTATTTTTTATTTATAATTCAGCGGTTTTAGGACGATTCAGCCTCAACAACAGGTTCATCTGTGCTGGGCAAAGCATGCCATACTGCTTTTACTAGAGTGGCAAGAGGAATAGCAAAAAATACGCCCCAAAACCCCCACAGCCCACCAAAGACCAACACCGCGACAATGATAGCAACGGGATGTAGATTAACGGCTTCAGAAAATAGAACGGGAACCAATACATTGCCATCCAAAGCTTGGATGATGCCATAAGCAATTAATAATGTGTAAAACGGCGGAGTCATGCCCCATTGGAAGAGACCAACAATGGCAACTGGCACCGTCACAGCGGCCGCGCCAATATAAGGGATCAAAACCGATAGGCCCACAGCCACAGCAAGTAACACAGAATAACGTAAATCAAGAATGGCGAAAGTGACGTAACTGATACTACCAACAATCAGTATTTCTAACACTTTTCCACGGATGTAGTTTGAGATTTGTTGGTTCATCTCTTGCCATACTTTAGCCGCGAGTTTACGGTTGCGTGGCAATAACCCACTGGTCATTCGCAGCATTTCATTCTTATCTTTCAATAAAAAGAACACCAGCAACGGCACTAAAATGAGATAGACACCCAAGGTGGCCAAACTCACAAGAGAAGCAAGTGACCCTTTAACGACACTTTCCCCCATACCTAAAGCCTGGTTCTTCGCATTGCTTATCACCGACTCAACAATCTGTAAATTATCGAGTTCAGGGTAACGTTCAGGAATACTCAAAATGAAGCTTTGCAACCCTGCATACATGTTAGGAATGTCATTGATTAAATTACCAACCTGTTTCCAAATGGTTGGTACTAAACCAAAGATAGCCAGCAGCATCAAACCGACAAACAGCAAAATCACCAAAATTACGGAAACGGACCTAGGAAGCCCAAAACGGCGCAATTGCATTACTGGCCACTCAAGTAAATACGCCAGCACAATGGCTACAAGCAGCGGCGCAATCAAATGACCGAAGAAATATATCGTTACAAAACCAAAAAACAGAATAGCAACCAGACTAACGGCATGAGGATCAGAAAAGCGTCTTTGATACCAACGAGTTACCATTTCAAACATTTAATCGAGTTCCTTAATTACTTTTAGCCAAAAATAGCCGGGTGACGTGTTCCACTGGCAACGAAAGCCATGAGCAGACAAATATTTTTCTATATCCTGTCCTGAGCTGACGTCGTTAAGCCAAATGTCTAATACCTCACCCAAAACCAATTGAACAGTGTGACGCTTCGCAAGTAATAAAGCCATCGGACAACGCTGCTGGCGTAAATCCAGAATATTTGGTTCCATTCTTCTGCTCAATGCTTAATATAGGCCTGCCATTGTATCGAGTTTTGACTGGCATGCCAGTGTTTATCGATACTCAAACACCGGCTGGCTTACTCTTCTCTCTCTACAATTTTTGGCCGTTATTTTGAGTTGGAAACCAATTCACACATTCAATGTCATACAGACAAGAAGCTCACGGAATATCACTGACAAATATGAAGTTTAAACGCGCTCGATCCTTACTTTGCCTCTGTATTACTGTGGCGATAAACGCCCCTTCCTTGAGCTATGCCGATACCATAGAGCTACCGGACATTGGGACAGTAGCAGGTTCGACCTTGACGATTGATCAAGAGCTTATTTATGGCGATGCTTATATGCGCATGCTGCGTAACAGCCAGCCTATCGTCAATGATCCGGTGATAAACGAGTACATCGATAGCCTAGGGCATAAATTGGTTGCCAATGCCAACGATGTAAAAACACTGTTCACCTTTTTTATGATCCGCGATCGCAACATCAATGCGTTTGCCTTCTTTGGCGGTTATGTTGCGTTGCACTCTGGGTTGTTTTTGCATGCACAAACAGAAAGCGAACTCGCTTCGGTTCTTTCGCACGAAATTGCCCACGTCACGCAGCGCCATTTAGCACGCAGTATGGAAGACCAAGCCAGACGCTCACCAGCAACAATCGCCGCATTGGCAGGCTCTTTGTTACTGGCTATTGCGGCACCTGAAGTGGGCATTGCCGCCATTACCGCCACCACTGCAGGCAGTATGCAAAGCCAAATAAACTATACGCGCAGTAATGAGAAAGAGGCTGACCGATTTGGTATTGCAACGCTAGCCAAAGCGGGGTTTGATGCCCAAGCCATGCCAAGGTTTTTTGGCCGCCTCGCTGATGAATATCGTTACGCGAGTAAACCGCCACCGATGTTACTAACCCATCCGCTGCCAGAAGATCGTATTACCGACAGCCGTGAGCGCGCCCAACACTACCCGCCTATGCGCCTTCAACCTTCATTGGATTACCATTTAGCACGCTCGCGAATTGTTGCTCGCTATGCTGGGATTGATAATGAAGCCGCTCTTGATTGGTTTAAGCGTGCGGAGAAAAAAGAGAGTGCGACTCTCGCGCCAGCCTTCCAATATGGCAAAGCCTTGGTTTATCTCGATAGCAAGCAATTTGATAAATCAGAGGCGATTTTATCAAAGCTGGTTGCACAAGACCCAACAAACAATTTCTATCTTGATGCGATGGCCGATCTCGATATCGCTCTAAATCAAGCGGCCAAAGCCCAAACCTTGCTCGAGAAGGCACTCAAACAGAAACCGAACAATCCAACCTTAACAATTAACTACGCCAACAGCTTGTTAAAACAAGATAAATTGTCTGATGCCATTCGGGTATTGCAGCGCTACACCCATGACAACCCTAATGATACCAACGGCTGGCATTTGCTATCAGAAGCGAATATCGGCATTGGCAATAGCCAAGAAGATCTTGCTGCGCGGGCGGAGCTTTTAGCGCTCAAAGCCAATTGGAATAAAGCAATTCAATATTACACTCAAGCAAGTCAACTCGCCGAACTTGGCAGCTTAGAACAAGCTCGCTACGATGCACGCATTGACCAATTGATGGTGCAACGAGACCGATTCTTATCACTCCAATAATCACAATACAACGAGGAGAAGTTATGTCAGTCGTGATTTATCACAACCCTAAATGCTCAAAAAGTCGTGAAACTCTGGCACTGCTAGAAGACCGCCAGTTAAAGCCACAGATCATTAAATATTTAGACCAAGCGCCAACCATCGAACAGTTGAAAACCTTGTACGCTCAACTCAGGCTACAGCAGGTTCGTGACATGATGCGCACTAAAGAAGAGCTCTATAAAGAACTTGGCCTAAGTGATGATGCACTTACTGATGATCAACTATTTTCAGCCATGGCCGCGCATCCTAAGTTGATTGAGCGTCCCATTGTTGTCGCCAATGGTAAAGCGCGCCACGGCCGTCCACCAGAGCAGGTACTTGAGATTTTATGAGTATTAAAGTCGTCGTACTTTATTACAGCAGGCACGGTTCAACGCAAGCACTGGCACGGCAAATCGCACGCGGAATTGAAGCACAAGGCGCGACAGCGCTCTTGCGCACCGTTCCGGCGCTAGACAACCATGCAGAGCAAACGACCGATCCCTACCTGACTCTGGATGAGTTAAAGCAATGTGATGGTTTGGCTTTTGGCAGCCCAGTCTGGTTTGGCAATATGGCCGCGCCACTGAAGCATTTTTGGGACCAAACGACCCCTTTATGGATTAGCGGCGCATTAATTGATAAACCCGCTTGCGTGTTTACTTCTTCATCCTCTTTGCATGGCGGCCAAGAGAGTACGCAACAGAGTATGATGCTGCCACTGATGCATCATGGCATGTTAATCGTTGGCATCCCTTATTCAGAGCCTGCACTGCATACCACAACCTCTGGAGGCACGCCATATGGTGCAAGCCATGTCGCAACACACTCGCCACAACTCACTACGCACGAAAGTGAACTGGCTAAAAATTTAGGAAAACGGCTGGCAATGCTAGCCAGCCGATTAAAGGACAGATTATGACGGCAGAAATGATGCCAAGCACCAAGCAGTACCGATGGCTAGCTTTACTGAGTAACTTATCCCTAATTATATGGGTGGTTTTATGGCAATTCTCGCTCTCTCCTCACCCTCATCTTAATCATGTTGCATTGGCCATTGCATGGGTTATCCCACTGCTTTTACCATTACCGGGAATTTTGGCCGGAAAACCCTACACTCACGCCTGGGCCAACTTTGTTTTAATGCTCTACTTTCTACACGCATTGACGCTGGTTTATGTTGATGGAGGGGAGCGCTGGTTAGCGGTAGTGGAACTGCTACTTACATTTGCCGCTTTTGTCGGTAATACCTTGTATGCTCGCCATCGCGGTAAAGAGCTCGGACTGAAACTCAAGCGTCTATCTGAAGTCGAAAAGCAAGAGAAAGCCAATTTTACCCACGATAATCAACCATAGAGTCAATCCATGACAGGATTGCCTATTCTTCTCATACAAAAAGAGCCCTGATGGGCTCTTTTTGATTATCTCAGCATTTGTTCAAGAGGTGACTGAGTACTTTACGCTTGCCACTCAAAAGAGAGCACTCGCTTCACTGGTTCAGTGATGGCCTGAGATAATGACGGTTCAGGTGTGACTTGCAAAGAGCCTGACTCCACAGCAGAATCATCAACCTCTGCTGCTGGGGTAAGCTGTGTTGGCACACTCTCTGGCTGTGGGTCGTCAATTTTAGCGACTTTGCCCATGCGTAGCACTTCTTGCTCAAACTCGGACTCTAAAGCCAACAAATGCACTTCGAAAGTGATTTCCTCACCTTGAATCTTGAGAATGTCCAAAGAAGCAACAGAGCTTAAGCGCTTCAACTTATTCTCCAAGGTAAAGAAATCCATTGCATCATCAATCGGGCTAAAACGAGCAAGCAGCGAAGAAGAGGATTCACTGGCCACGATAACCGAGCTCTTTCTTGCATAGTAATCACTCAATTGATCGACCATTTGTTCAATGGCATCGTCACCAGACGCTTGACCAGACAGTGGCGCTTTCGTGGCTTGTGCCATTTGAGCGGCGGGTTGATCATACAAACTCCAGCGCACACCATTACTTTGTACTCTGACCACCAATACCGCATCAGTTGGATAACGTTGGCTAGCCATGCTGATAGGCTGCACGAAACCGCCCCACAAATCCGATACTTCCACACCAGTAATATCATCAAAATCACCCACAGGCACTGTGATAGGCAAACCGCGAGTTTGAGTCGCGTCTTTAAGCTGTTTTAGCGTACTCGTGTCAGAGTGTTCCCATGCAATGCTGCGCTCATAACCTGACTCTTCAATCAACCAGACTAAAACATTAGCTCGGTTTTCAGGCCAAAATGGTAATTGAGCTTGAGTTAGTAATGTGCGGATATGCGGTGCGCTAAACCCCATAACAATCGAAGATTGCGCCCCATTTTGACCATAACTGATTTGCGCTAAATATTGCGAATTCTGCCTTAAGGCTTTTTTAATCACCTCATTGTTCACCGCATTCCTATCACCCGAAGCTCGAACAATCACTTCGCTCATCCCTTTGATACGAGCATTCGCGTCGGCATTGTCTTGCTGTTGATCAATCACGACTTCGGTATGGTATAAGTCGACCTTGGTTAAGGCATAAGCAGGGAGAGTGAGTAAGCTCATCACCAACATAGCTAAATAGCGCATACTGTTCCTATGATCTGTTTTGTGAACGTCGATGATAAGCAACTATCCGGTCCGCGGCAAGGAATCCACGGCAGAGTTCGGTGATAATTTCATCAACATTTGTGACTTTATTTGATCTAGTTTCAATGGCAATCGTTTGCAAAAGTGATAGAATCCCGCGAATTTTTATTTTGCTTCAGGGAAATCATGATGAAAAATGCCATCCAAGGCGCACAGATGCTCTTCGTCGCATTTGGTGCGCTGGTTCTTGTCCCACTGTTAACTGGGCTTGATCCTAACGTTGCACTATTTGGCGCCGGTGTCGGTACCCTTTTATTCCAACTTATTACTCGCCGCTCTGTCCCCATCTTTCTTGCTTCTTCTTTTGCCTTTATTGCACCGATTATGTTTGGCATCCAAACTTGGGGCGTTGCCTCGACGATGGGCGGTTTAGTGGCCGCTGGTTTTGTCTACATACTACTGGGAGCGATCATCAAAGTCCGTGGCGTAGAAATCATCCACAAAATTTTACCTCCTGTCGTGGTTGGCCCGGTGATCATGGTGATTGGCTTAGGCCTTGCGCCTGTTGCTGTAAACATGGCGCTAGGTAAAACTGGAGATGGTTCGGTACAACTGATTAGCTCAGATGTAGCGATGTGGATCTCTTGCGTTTCACTGTTAACCACCATCACGATTAGCGTTTTTGCCAAAGGTTTTCTCAAACTGTTGCCGATCTGCGGCGGTATTTTTGCAGGCTATCTTTTGGGCCTCTATTTTGGTGTAGTGGATTTTACTCCTGTTACGCAAGCGGCTTGGCTGTCAATGCCGAACTTCACTTTCCCTGAATTCAACATCAACGCGATCTTGTTCATGATCCCGGTTGCAATTGCTCCGGCAGTCGAACACGTGGGCGATATGCTCGCGATCTCAAACGTCACTGGAAAAGATTACATCAAGAAACCTGGGCTACATCGCACCATTGCGGGTGACGGTGTTGCCACCATCGCAGCCTCTATGCTGGGTGCGCCACCAAACACTACATACAGCGAAGTGACGGGTGCTGTAATGCTGACGAAAGCCTTTAATCCAGTAATCATGACTTGGGCTGCGATCACCGCGATTGTATTAGCATTGGTTGGTAAGCTGGGCGCGCTACTGCAAACCATTCCAATTCCCGTAATGGGCGGCATTATGATTTTGCTGTTCGGTTCAATTGCAACGGTTGGCCTAAACACACTGATTAAAAATCATGTCGATCTTCACAAGTCTCGTAACTTAGTGATTGTGGCAGTGACATTAGTGTTTGGTATCGGCGGCATGGCCTTTGGTATCGGAGAGTTTAGCCTACAAGGTGTCAGCTTATGCGGTATCGTAGCCATTATTCTAAACTTGATCCTTCCTAATGACTTAGGAGAAAACCATGTGGTGGATAACGCCCAGATGGAAGAAGAGATCAAACTGAAGAACTAATTTTGCCAGTCAATCCGGCCTCACTCGAGGCCGGATTTTCATTCTCTATTCTTGACACAATTCAACAAACTCACCTCGCGTTAATAACGCAAGATCGCTCGGTGCCAATTCAATCTCTAAACCGCGTTTACCTGCACTGACACAGATGGTCGATTGTTCTTCTGCGCTGAGATGAATGAAAGTCGGTAGTGCTTTTTTCTGCCCAAGCGGGCTAATGCCACCGACCACATAACCTGTGGTTTTTTGCGCTATGTCTGGATTAGCCATTTCCGCTTTTTTCGACTTAGCCGCTTTGGCCGCACGCTTTAAGTTTAATTTTTGATCAACAGGAATAATCGCGACAGCGAGATTTTTCGGCTCGCCATTTAAGCAAAACAGCAGTGTTTTAAACACTTTTTTCGGATCTTGTCCCAAAACCTCAGCCGCTTCTAAACCATAACTGCTGTGATTAGGATCATGTTGATATTGATGGAGAGTGTGAGGAATTTTTTTCTTTTTCGCCAAATCAATCGCAGGTGTCATCGTGCTTATCTCAAAGTAACCGTTAGTGCCAATAAAAAAGCGATGCCTAAGCACCGCCTTTAGTTAAAATGATTGCTCACAATGAGTCAAACTCTTTATCGCACTATCACTTATAGACAATTTCGCCCGCTGGCGCATATTGGTTCACATCAATTGGACTGTGTGCTTCGAGGTAGTCTTTCAATACTTCCGCGTCCACAAAGCCTGTATTGACATAACCTGGGTGATCGGAGATTTTTGGATAACCATCACCACCAGCTGCGTTGTAGCTAGGTACGGTGAAGCGATACGTTTCGTCCAAACGGAGCTGCTTATCACCAATAAAGACATTCGATACCTTACCATTGGCCACTGTCATCGAAATCCCCGCGAATTGTACATAAGCGCCAGAATCAACAGGTTTGGTCGCCACTTCATTGAGGTAATCCAACACTTCAGCCCCGGTCATATCGGTATAAGTGAGAATATTGGCAAAAGGTTGTACTTTAAGCACATCTTTATAAGTGATTTTTCCTGCATCAATCGAATCGCGCACGCCACCAGAATTCATCACCGCAAAGTCGGCTTTTGCGCGTTCCATATGAGAAAGTGCAATCAAACGACCTAAATTGGTTTGTTGGAAACGCACAACGTTGCGATCCCCTTCTAACTTGCCATTACTTTGTGCAATGACCACATTCAGTTTCTCTTGACCTTGTTCTTGATATGGGCGCAAAAAGTTAAGCATTTCTGGATCTTCAGCGATTTGATCTTGAATCAGTACGCGCTTACTCTCGCCATTCACTTTCACTTTTTTCTTCAGGTTTACGGGGATCAGGTTGTAGCTCACCATGTTCAGTTCACCATTACGGAATTCGTAATCCGCACGGCCAACATACTTACCCCATTCATGCGCTTGCACTATGTAAGTACCGTTTTGCATATCAGGCTTACATTCATTTCCCGGATGGAAGTTTTTCTTCACCACATTAGGGCCTTCCATGCAGACAGGCTCTTGAGAGTGGCCGCCGACGATCATATCGAGAGAACCTTCATCCAAGTATCGTGCAAGCGCAACATCACCCGGTGCATTCACACCACGTTGGCCATTTTCATAATGGCCCATGTGGGTAACGGCAAAAATAAGGTCCGGCTTTTCCGTTTTCTCAATTTCTGCGATCAGTTTTTTCGCTTCTTCTTTTGGATCTCTAAACTCAATACCACCAATGTATTCAGGGTTGCCAATTTTAGCGGTATCTTCAGTCGTTAAACCGATAACCGCTATTTTCACGCCCTGTTTATCAAACATTTGGTAGGCTTGGAATAGACGTTTTCCGGTCGCTTTATCGTAAATGTTGGCCGACAGCATTGGGAAATTCGCCCACTCTTTTTGCTTAAACAGAACCTCGAGCGGGTTATCGAATTCATGGTTACCTAACGCCATCGCATCATAACCAATCTTGCTCATACCTTTAAAATCAGGCTCTGCATCTTGTAGATCAGATTCAGGAACTCCGGTATTAATATCGCCACCAGAAAGAAGCAGTACGCTGCCGCCTTCAGCTTCAATATCAGAGCGAAGATCATCGATCAGCGTTTTACGTGCCGCCATACCATACTCGCCATATTTGTTTTGCCAGAAACGACCGTGGTGGTCATTAGTGTGTAACACGGTGAGTTTATAAGTCGTATCTTCCTTCCACTCATGAGTGGGTTGAGTTGCGCAACCCATAAGGGCTGTAAGAATGGCCGCGCTGAGCGCTGTTTTTAGAATAAGACGTTGTTTCATTATCATACCTTTGAACTTGAAAAATCCACTGCTTGTGAGGGGGAGGTTATGGTCAACGTTGCAAACACAAAATCAAGCCATACCGATAAACTTGACCCAGTTTAAATTAACATCTTAAAGGTGACAGATTGATTTCATATTTATGTAGAATTGATCACTATAAAATCAATTCAAAAATGTAACGGTTGCCACAGGTTACACGTGAAATTTTAATGGATCACAGGCAATCGTTTTCTTTCCTAAACACGAAAAAATAAGGAAAAGTGAGCACTTAGACAAGATAAACAGGTTTGGAAAACATTCGATAAAATTTGACCACCTTGCGGTGGCCAAATTATGAGTGGTAGATCCAACAAAAAATCAGCGGATATCGATATGAGCAAAGCTCTTGATCAAATCATCTAACGCTTTCATTTGTGCAAGGAAAGGTTCAAGTTTATCCAAAGGCAGTGCCGATGGACCATCGCAACGCGCTTTATCTGGGTTTGGATGCGCTTCAATAAAAAGGCCCGCAATCCCGGCAGCAAGACCTGATTTTGCTAACTCAACTGTCTGTTCACGACGCCCACCAGAAGCTGCGCCAGAAGGGTCGCGCATTTGCAGTGAATGGGTCACATCAAAAATAATTGGGCTGCCGTTTGATACTTTTTTCATCACACCAAAACCCAACATATCAACGACCAGATTATCATAGCCATGGCAAGCACCACGTTCACACAAAATCACTTTGTCGTTGCCGCACTCTGCAAATTTTTCCACGATATTGCCCACTTGACCAGGGCTCATAAATTGTGGTTTTTTCACGTTGATCACTGCACCTGTTTTCGCCATCGCTTCGACAAGGTCAGTTTGACGAGCAAGAAACGCTGGCAGTTGAATCACATCAACCACCTCAGACACAGGCTGAGCTTGAGCTTCTGTGTGCACGTCAGTGATGATTTTGACGCCAAAGGTCTCTTTTAGCTCTTGGAAAATTTTCATTCCCTCTTCCAAGCCGGGGCCACGATAAGAGTGAACAGAGCTGCGGTTTGCTTTATCAAAAGAAGCTTTAAACACATAAGGGATACCGAGTTTATCGGTCACTTTCACGTAATGCTCACAGATTTGCATCGCTAAATCACGGGATTCAAGGACGTTCATTCCAGCAAACAGAGTAAACGGTTTGTCGTTGGCAACGGGAATATCACCCACGTGGACGATTTTTTGTTCCATTTTATTCTCTCTCATTTAGCGGTTAATGCAGCGTAATAGCTTCAAAGCTTAATGCATTAACTTGATTTTTTAATAACTCAGCCGCCGGATCATTCGGACAATGATCAATAAAGTATTGATAATCGGATAAGGCAATTTGGTGACAATCCAGTTGCTGATAGATAAAGCCGCGATCGCGGATTTCATACGGATCATCAGGAACAAAAGTCAGCGCTAAATCAGTACAACGCAGCGCTAAGGTATAACGCTCTTCTCTTAATAGTGCGCTCTTTAGTAGTGCCAGCCAACGACCGATCACCGTCGGATTATCTGTCACTTCCAAATGACTCGATTTCAGCTTAGACAAAACCCCTTTATGCCCAACTAACCACGCTTGCAGTATATGTAATGAGACGGTTTCACCAGTAAAAGGGTTAATATAAATCGGTGATTCATCGCACCAATGCAACTGCAATAAAAACTGTGTGGGAAAGGTAATACCTTGTAAAGGAAAGCCTAGCTTGCGCGCAAAATAGAGCAACAGCGCACCTAAACTGACGGGAATACCTTTGCGGTGCTGCAACACTTTATCGATAAAGGCATTACGTGAATCAAAATAAGCCTCTCTGTCACCGCGAAAACCCCATTGTTGGTAAAACAGATGCAACAACGCTTCGAAACGCTGTTTGTCATCCTGTTCATTAGCTAACTCGTGTTTTGCTTGTGTAAGCAAACGGGCCAACTCTTGGCGTGCCCATTCATCCTCAGTTTCAGGATTGACGGCCTTGTTTAAGATCAGCGCCCCTTCCACCAATTCCATTGCATCAAAATCTTCATCGAACCATTCAAACATAATGCCGCTCGGATGCTGTTAGCCTAAAAACATAGCCGTTTTTACGATGGCGATTTTTCCCGCCATAGCAAGCCAACCTAATGCGCCCAAAAAAGCAAAGGTACGCAACAGCTTATTCCGGCCCAGTTTGAGCGCAAAGAAGCCCAGTGCAATGTACGCCATCACACAGGTCAGCTTCTCAGTTAACCAAGGTGCGGCTGGGGTAAATGGGATAAAACCAGACATCACAATCAACGCGATACCCGATAACAACAACAGCGAATCGTTAATATGAGGAAAACGTTTCAAAAAAGGGTGTTGCAGCCATTTGGAATCCATCATCATCAAGGCATAACGTACCGACAACAATAGTGCACTGACCGCAATGGTCAGTAGATGAAAATGTTTTAATCCTTCGTACATGATGCTCTCTCTTCTGAGTGCGAATATTGACCCAGAGTCACTCGGTCATTACCCGCATAATCCTTTTCTGTCACTACATGGTGATAGCCGAGTGACTCAAATAACGCTCTGACTGCCGCCCCTTGATCATAACCATGTTCAAACAGCAGCCAGCCTTGTTGCTGCAAATAGTGACGCGCATTCTCTGCAATGTGTTTAATGTCAGCCAAGCCTTTGTCTTTGGCCACCAGCGCACTTAAAGGCTCAAAACGTACATCCCCCTGCGTGAGATGGGGATCATTCTCTTCAATATACGGTGGATTGGAGACAATTAAAGCAAACTTTGTACCGAGCTTTAAAGGTTCAAACCAACTACCTTGTAAAAATGTGACATTGGTAATAGTTAAACGCTGCGCGTTTTCCAACGCTAATGCTTGCGCTTCAGGGCGTAAATCGATACCGACCACATGACGTTCAGGTAGCTCGGACGCTAGCGCTAATGCGATTGCGCCAGTTCCTGTGCCTAAGTCCAAAATATCCCCTTGCGTCTGCTGGCTTTTTTCTAACGCAATTTCAACCAAGCGTTCAGTATCCGGCCGAGGAATTAATGTCGAAGGCGAAACTTTCAGTGGCAGCGACCAAAACTCACGTTCCCCAACCAAATAGGCCACAGGCTCCCCCGTCACTCGACGCGTAATCAGCGAGCAAAATTGCCGCGACTGCGTTTCGCTTAAGGTCTTTTCAGGCCAAGTCAGCAGATAAGAACGTGGTTTATCCAGTACATGGCAAAGCAGCACCGCTGCATCCACAGAAGGCGAATCACTGCCGCCTTCTTGGAGTTGAGCAATCGCGGCTTTCAACGCATCATCAATACGAGATAACGTCATGGGATCAGTGTTGATCGGCAAGAGCGGCAAGTTGGTCTGCTTGATATTCTTGAATGATTGGATCAATCAAGCTTTGCAGATCCCCTTCCATCACTTCATTAAGACGATAAATGGTTAAGTTAATACGATGATCGGAAACGCGACCTTGCGGGTAGTTGTAAGTACGAATACGGTCGCTACGATCACCAGAACCCAGTAGGTTACGACGAGTATCGGACACTTCGGCTGCGCGCTTCGCTTCTTCCGCTTGTGCAATACGAGCGGCCAATACGGCCATCGCTTTGGCTTTGTTTTTGTGCTGTGAACGCTCATCCTGACACTCAACTACCGTGCCAGTTGGTAAGTGGGTAATGCGGATCGCAGAGTCGGTGGTGTTTACGTGCTGACCACCCGCGCCCGATGAGCGGAAAGTGTCAATTTTCAGATCGCTAGCTTTAATTTCTGGAATTTCGGCTTCAGGAATTTCGGGCATGATCGCGACGGTACAAGCGGAAGTATGCACACGACCTTGAGATTCCGTGGCCGGTACACGCTGTACGCGGTGACCGCCTGATTCAAACTTAAGCACACCGTAAGCGCCATCACCACTCACTTTAGCAATCACTTCTTTATAGCCGCCATGCTCAGCATAACTAGCGGACATAATTTCGATACGCCAGCTCATTTTCTCAGCATAACGGCTGTACATACGGAACAGATCGCCAGCAAAAATACCCGCCTCATCACCGCCCGCCCCTGCACGAATTTCTAAGAAGCAGTTGCGATCATCGTTCGGATCTTTTGGTAGCAGCAGAATTTGCAATTCATCAGTGAGACATTCAATTGTCGCTTTGGCCGCTTTTATTTCCTCTTGAGCCATCTCTCGCATTTCAGCGTCTTCGTCTTTGGTCATCTCTTCCGCGGCAACTAAATCCTCTTGCGCTTGTTGGTAAGCTTGGAAGCATTTAGTGACTTCCTCAAGCTGAGAGTACTCTTTTGACAAAGTACGGAATTTATTTTGATCACTAATTACGGTAGGCTCGCCAAGCAGGCGCTGAACCTCTTCGTAACGCTCAACAAGGGATTCAAGCTTAACTAAAATCGACGCTTTCATAGTTTCTTCTTTAATTCGGAGTGACGGATATTATCGAGGGTCGTCAAGACCCAAACTTTGTCTAATCACGGCCAATTTAGCCGGTTCACCTAACTCGGCAGCGCTTTGCAATGCTCGGGTTGGTGTGTGGATCAATCGATTGGTGAGTTTGTTACTTAACTCAAGTAACACTTTTTCAGGATCGCCCCCAGCAGCCAGTGCCTGCAAGCTTTTGCTGAGCAATTCTTGACGAATTTCGTTGGCCGATTGACGGTATTCTCGGATGCTGTCTACTGCTTGCAAGGAGCGCATCCAGCTCATAAAGGCAGCGCTCTCTTCACTGACAATCGCTTCAGCTTGAATGGCTTCAACTTTACGCTGTTCCATATTGCTGTCTACAATCGACTGAAGATCATCAACCGTATACAGATAGGCATCGTTTAAATCCCCGACCTGCGATTCAATATCACGAGGCACGGCAATATCAATCAGTAACATGGGTTGATGGCGGCGCACTTTAATCGCACTTTCTACCATCCCTTTGCCAATAATCGGCAGTGGGCTGGCGGTTGAACTGATGACGATATCCGCGTGAGCGAGATAGTCAGGTATCTCATTGAGTGCAATCACTTCAGCGTCAAACTGCTGTGCAAGCCCCATCGCTCGCTCGCGGGTTCGGTTGGCGACTATCATACGTTTACATTGATGACTTGCTAAATGCTTCGCAACCAGTTCGATGGTTTCACCCGCCCCAACCAACATTACCGTTGAATCAGAGAGTGATTCAAAGATCTGCTTTGCCAACGTACAAGCAGCATAAGCCACCGAGACCGCACTGCCGCCTATTTCGGTTTCGGTGCGCACACGCTTAGCTACCGAGAATGCTTTTTGAAATAGTTTTTCAATCGCTGAATCAGCCGCGTTATGCTCGCGAGCATCCGCATAGGCTTGCTTCACCTGCCCTAAAATCTGCGGCTCACCCAATACCAGTGAATCCAGACCACAAGCCACTCGCATCAAATGACGAATAGCGGCTTGTTCTTCGTGTACATACAAACTCGGTTTAAGATCTTCAGGATTCACATGATGGAACTGAGACAACCAATCGATTAACTTACTTTTGCTCGATGATTTTACATCACAATAAATTTCCGTGCGATTACAGGTAGAGACAATAACGCTACCTTGAACGCTGGAACTGGACGCAAGTTGTCGCAAGGCTTCTGATAATTTATCAGGACCAAACGCCACTTTCTCTCGCAGTTCTACCGACGCTGTATTGTGATTTATTCCAATAGCAAGCAAGGACATCTATAGAGGTTTCTCGGTTCAGGAAATGTAAATAGGAGCCGAATTTTACTTGATGCCCTGTTTTAATGAAAGGGCAACAGGGATTTGTTTTCCCGACTTCGTGATATCAATGATATAGTGAGGCGTTTTTACGGCCTTCACTGTGTAAATAATGGGCAGATATGACACGCGCAAATAGACTGATTTTAACTCTCCTCACTCTGCTAACACTCTTTGGTTGCACAAACTTACCCTCAACAAGGGTCGAGAGCGTCGGCTGGCAGCAACACCAACAGCAATTGCAAACGATCCGCGAGTACCAAGCCAGCGGAAAACTCGGCTATATATCACCACAACAGCGTCAATCCCTCAATTTTCATTGGCAAAAAAACGCCGACCATAGCCAGCTTCGTCTCTCAACATTTTTAGGGCAGACCGTTTTAAATCTCTCCATCTCGCCTCAGGGCGCCCAGGTCAAAACGTATGATGATCAAATTATCGATGCGCAGAATGCGGATGCTTTAGTTTACGAGTTAACTGGGTTATCGATCCCCATTGAGCAGCTACAAGATTGGCTGCTTGGGCTACCAACCGAGGCGGATGGTTTTCAATTGAATCAAAATAATTTGTTGGCATCGTTAGATAAACAGCTAGGGCTTAGCCGCTGGCACTTGGAATATTTGAACTACCAAGCTTATCCCTTCGTCTCAACATCCGCTTCTTCCACTTCAGTGCCACTTCCGGCCAAACTGAAGCTGACTCAAGATCAAGTTTCATTAAACCTCGTCATTTCAAAGTGGACCCTAACGCCATGATTTGTACCCCAACCCACTGGCCATCACCCGCTAAGCTCAACCTGTTTCTGTACATCACAGGGCAAAGAGCCGACGGGTATCATGAATTACAGACACTGTTTCAATTTCTCGATTTTGGTGATGAGTTAACCATTACCGCCAATCAGTCTGGCGAAATAACTCTCACACCAGCCATTGCTGGCGTTGCGCTACAAGACAACTTGATTTGGAAAGCGGCCATCGCCTTACAAAAGGCAAGTGGATGCCGCTATGGCGCGAGCATTGAATTAAATAAAGTTTTGCCAATGGGCGGTGGCATCGGTGGCGGCTCTTCCAATGCTGCAACCGTGCTTGTTGCACTGAACTACTTATGGCAAACCAATTTATCACAGCAAGAACTCGCTACGCTCGGTTTAACACTCGGGGCGGATGTTCCCGTTTTTGTCCATGGCTTTGCCGCATTTGCTGAAGGCGTAGGTGAAAAACTGACCCAAACCGAACCAAAGCAAAAATGGTATTTGGTGGTTCGGCCTAATGTGAGCATTGCAACGAAAGATATTTTCACT
Source organism: Vibrio sp. 1151_11 (assembly GCF_029478525.1). Classification (NCBI taxonomy): domain Bacteria; kingdom Pseudomonadati; phylum Pseudomonadota; class Gammaproteobacteria; order Vibrionales; family Vibrionaceae; genus Vibrio; species Vibrio sp. 1151_11. The sequence continues at coordinate 65,744 of NZ_SHMN01000006.1, forward strand.
CATCCCCAATTGATAAGGAACACGCCAAAACGAGCGCTAGCAACGCTTCTCGAACACCCTTACGAAAACGATTGCGAAAAAATTGTCCGAATGCTGTACCCAGAGGTTGATAAGCAACTTTCATGGCTGCTACAATACGCGCCGTCAAGATTGACTGGGACGGGATCTTGCGTTTTTGCCGAATTTTCTAGCAAAGTAGAAGCGGAAGCTGTCCTTGCCAAGCTCCCTGACACAGTCTTCGCGTTTGTCGCCTTAGGGTGTAACATTTCGCCACTGAAAAAGACTCTGGCTGAATACCAATTCGCCAACACCCGACCTATTTAAAAACTGGACGCAACCCTGAGGTTTCCACCGTGCCTGATATGAAGCTATTTGCTGGTAACGCCACACCTGAACTAGCCCAACGTATTGCTGAACGTCTATACATCTCTCTTGGTGATGCTACTGTTTCTCGTTTCTCCGACGGTGAAGTTGCAGTGCAAATCAACGAAAATGTTCGTGGTAGCGATGTATTTATTATTCAATCTACTTGTGCTCCTACTAATGACAACTTAATGGAATTAGTAGTGATGATTGATGCAATGCGCCGTGCTTCAGCAGGCCGTATTACTGCTGTCATCCCATATTTTGGTTATGCCCGTCAAGACCGCCGAGTGCGCTCTGCTCGTGTACCGATTACTGCAAAAGTTGTTGCAGATTTCCTTTCAAACGTTGGTGTTGACCGCGTTTTGACCATCGACCTTCACGCAGAACAAATCCAAGGCTTCTTTGACGTCCCAGTAGATAACATCTTTGGTACGCCAGTGTTGCTTGAAGATATGAAAGCGCGTGGGTTAGAAGATCCTGTTGTGGTTTCACCTGACCTTGGTGGCGTGGTTCGTGCTCGTGCGACTGCAAAAGCATTAGGTGATATCGACATCGCAATCGTTGATAAACGTCGTCCACGCGCCAACGTGTCTGAAGTTATGAACCTGATTGGCGATGTTGATGGGCGCGATTGTGTGATCGTGGATGACATGATCGACACTGGCGGCACTTTGTGTAAAGCCGCTGAAGCGTTGAAAGAACGTGGAGCAAAACGTGTATTTGCTTACGCAACGCACGCGGTATTCTCAGGTAACGCAGCGAAAAATATCAAAAACTCAGTACTAGACCAAGTTATCGTCACAGACTCGATCACCCTATCTAAAGAGATGGCGGCAACCGGCAAAGTGACACAATTAACCTTGTCTAGCATGCTTGCTGAAGCGATTCGTCGCATTAGCAACGAAGAGTCTATTTCTGCCATGTTTAATTAAAACTCAGTTTATTTACTGAGTTTTAAATGCTTTTAAAGCACTTCATTGAAAAATGAGGTGCTTTTTCCTTTGTTATTTTAGCGCCTCGCACCCTTTCCCTTTTGTGTGCTATCATACCGCGCTTTTGATATTGCAAAGAGATCCTAACCTTGAGCCAACCAATCAAACTTCTTGTCGGGCTAGCGAATCCTGGCCCTGAATACGCCAAAACGAGGCACAATGCCGGCGCTTGGGTAGTAGAAGAATTAGCCCGAGTTCATAACGTCACCTTGAAAAACGAAGCCAAATTCTTCGGTTTCACCGGACGTATCGTGGTTAATGGTGAAGATCTGCGTTTATTGATCCCAACAACTTTTATGAATTTATCCGGTAAAGCCGTGGCGGCCATCGCCAAGTTTTACCAGATAAAACCAGAAGAGATCATGGTGGCACATGATGAACTAGACTTACCTCCCGGGGTAGCTAAGTTCAAAATGGGCGGTGGTCATGGCGGGCATAATGGCCTTAAAGACACCATCAGCAAACTCGGCAATAACAAAGAATTCTACCGCCTGCGGATTGGTATCGGCCATCCGGGGCACAAAGATAAAGTAGCAGGCTATGTTTTAGGTAAAGCACCCGCCAAAGAGCAAGAGTGCCTAGATGCCGCGGTTGACGAATCGGTTCGTTGCTTCGACATTTTACTAAAAGATGGTCTAACTAAAGCACAAAATCGCTTACATACGTTCAAAGCTGAATAAGGTTACAGTCATGGGTTTTAAATGTGGCATCGTGGGTTTACCAAATGTGGGTAAATCGACATTATTTAATGCACTAACTAAAGCGGGCATCGAAGCAGCAAACTTCCCGTTTTGCACTATCGAACCAAACACGGGTGTGGTTCCTGTTCCAGACCTTCGTCTCGATGCGTTAGCAGAAATTGTAAACCCTCAACGTATCCTTCCGACGACAATGGAATTTGTCGATATCGCAGGCCTAGTGGCTGGCGCGTCAAAAGGTGAAGGTTTAGGCAACAAATTCCTTGCAAATATCCGTGAAACAGATGCGATTGGTCACGTTGTTCGCTGCTTCGAGAACGAAAATATCGTTCACGTAGCAGGCAAAGTATCGCCAATTGAAGATATTGAAGTAATCAATCTAGAGCTTGCCCTTGCCGACCTTGATAGCTGTGAACGCGCCATTCAACGTCAAGCAAAACGTGCCAAAGGTGGCGATAAAGACGCTAAATTTGAAATCACCGTATTAGAGAAGCTACTCCCTGTATTAACGGAAGGTGGTATGGCTCGCACGGTTGAACTCTCAAAAGAAGAGCTAGCCGCCGTAGATTATCTCAACTTCTTAACGTTGAAACCAACCATGTATATCGCCAACGTGAGCGAAGATGGCTTTGAAAATAACCCGTACCTTGATGCTGTCAGAGAGTTTGCAGAAAAAGAGAACAATTCTGTGGTTGCTGTTTGCGCAGCCATTGAAGCTGAACTATCTGAACTTGAAGAAGAAGATCGCGCCGAGTTTTTAGCCGATTTAGGCATTGAAGAACCCGGTCTAAACCGCGTGATTCGTACCGGTTACGAACTACTAACACTACAAACCTACTTCACCGCAGGCGTAAAAGAAGTGCGTGCATGGACGATTCCGGTCGGTGCGACGGCTCCGCAAGCGGCGGGTAAAATCCATACCGACTTTGAACGTGGTTTCATTCGCGCTGAAGTTGTGGGTTATGATGATTTCATTCAATATCGCGGCGAAAATGGAGCCAAAGAAGCGGGAAAATGGCGCTTGGAAGGTAAAGAATACATCGTAAAAGATGGCGATGTTATCCACTTCCGCTTCAACGTGTAAATAACTCGTTAATCAGCCATTAATACACCATTAAAGCCGACAGATTCTGTTGGCTTTTTTGTTTTTTTCTCAAAATCAACCTTAGCGACAAGCAAGGAAAAATCAATAAGCTTAATGATTTATTAACCGTTTTTGATCACAAACACGTCTCTTTGTTCAAAAAAAGTTCGAACGGTTGGTTTCAAAGAATTTATTCAAAAAAACTATTGACGCTCTAGAGCCATATCCGCATAATGCGCTCCGTTCTCGACATTAAGGCAAACTTAAAGAGAGAATAAAAATGGCTACGTAGCTCAGTTGGTTAGAGCACATCACTCATAATGATGGGGTCACAGGTTCGAATCCCGTCGTAGCCACCATTTCCTAAGTGTTTTTATTATAAAAATATTTAGGAAAGTTGCGGAAATGGCGAAATTGGTAGACGCACCAGATTTAGGTTCTGGCGCCGCAAGGTGTGAGAGTTCAAGTCTCTCTTTCCGCACCATTATTTAGATGAGCAATCATCTTGTAGGGCTATCGCCAAGCGGTAAGGCAGCGGCTTTTGATGCCGCCATCCCCTGGTTCGAATCCAGGTAGCCCTGCCAATATTGAGATGACTAGCGAATAAACTGGTCATAACAACGATTCAATGAATACCAATATTCACTGAATCTACAGGTTAAGTTGCGGAAGTGGCGAAATTGGTAGACGCACCAGATTTAGGTTCTGGCGCCGCAAGGTGTGAGAGTTCAAGTCTCTCCTTCCGCACCATTATTTAGATGAGCAATCATCTTGTAGGGCTATCGCCAAGCGGTAAGGCAGCGGCTTTTGATGCCGCCATCCCCTGGTTCGAATCCAGGTAGCCCTGCCATTATTCAAATGGGTCAGTGTTTAAAAAACCATTGGCGCATGAGTGTGGATTGTATTATATTGTCTCGCTCAAAAAGATGGCTACGTAGCTCAGCTGGTTAGAGCACATCACTCATAATGATGGGGTCACAGGTTCAAATCCCGTCGTAGCCACCATAATTTAGTTGTTAGCGAAAGTTGGCAACACATAGATATCGAGCTGCGGAAGTGGCGAAATTGGTAGACGCACCAGATTTAGGTTCTGGCGCCGTAAGGTGTGAGAGTTCAAGTCTCTCCTTCCGCACCATCTCGATAACTAAAAATTTGCGGAAATGGCGAAATTGGTAGACGCACCAGATTTAGGTTCTGGCGCCGCAAGGTGTGAGAGTTCAAGTCTCTCTTTCCGCACCATATTTAGATGAGCAATCATCCTGTAGGGCTATCGCCAAGCGGTAAGGCAGCGGCTTTTGATGCCGCCATTCCCTGGTTCGAATCCAGGTAGCCCTGCCATATTTCATATGGCTAGCGATAAGCTACCCATAACAACGATAAATTGAGTAACCAATCCTCAGTTTATCTACAGCATAAGTTGCGGAAGTGGCGAAATTGGTAGACGCACCAGATTTAGGTTCTGGCGCCGTAAGGTGTGAGAGTTCAAGTCTCTCCTTCCGCACCATTATTTAGATGGGCAATCATCTTGTAGGGCTATCGCCAAGCGGTAAGGCAGCGGCTTTTGATGCCGCCATTCCCTGGTTCGAATCCAGGTAGCCCTGCCATATTTCATATGGCTAGCGATAAGCTACCCATAACAACGATAAATTGAGTAACCAATCCTCATTTTATCTACAGCATAAGTTGCGGAAGTGGCGAAATTGGTAGACGCACCAGATTTAGGTTCTGGCGCCGTAAGGTGTGAGAGTTCAAGTCTCTCCTTCCGCACCATTATTTAGATGAGCAATCATCTTGTAGGGCTATCGCCAAGCGGTAAGGCAGCGGCTTTTGATGCCGCCATCCCCTGGTTCGAATCCAGGTAGCCCTGCCATTATTTGTAGGGTTAGCGATAAGCTGACCGTAAAAAGATAAGCTGAATCAATAACATTCGGTTTATTTAAAGAATACGCTGCGGAAATGGCGAAATTGGTAGACGCACCAGATTTAGGTTCTGGCGCCGCAAGGTGTGAGAGTTCAAGTCTCTCTTTCCGCACCATGATTTAAGATGGCTACGTAGCTCAGTTGGTTAGAGCACATCACTCATAATGATGGGGTCACAGGTTCGAATCCCGTCGTAGCCACCATTTACAACGATAGTTTGAATAACCAATGTTCAATCTATCTACAGTACAAGTTGCGGAAGTGGCGAAATTGGTAGACGCACCAGATTTAGGTTCTGGCGCCGCAAGGTGTGAGAGTTCAAGTCTCTCCTTCCGCACCATCAATTCAAACCCAGCTTAGGCTGGGTTTTGTTTTATTAGCCTCATAACAATATATCCTTTCCTCCCGTTTTAACCGTTGATTCATTTTTCCGATCCATTCTTTGATCACGTGAAAAGTGAGGCATAAAAAAATCCAGCCGAAGCTGGATTTTTAATTTAAAAGTTAACGACTTAACCAAGCAAACCAAGAGCAGCATTAGGCGCTTGTTTAGCTTGTGCCAACACTGAGCTTGATGCTTGAGAAAGGATCTGCGATTTAGTCAAGGCAGTGGTTTCTTTCGCAAAATCAGTGTCTTTGATTCGGCTCTTAGAAGCATTTACGTTTTCGTTGATGTTATCTAAGTTGTTAATCGCATGGTTGAAACGGTTTTGGAATGCACCCAGTTGAGCACGATGGCTGTCTACAAATTGCAGTGCCGCATCAACAATGGCAACTGATTCTTGCGAACCACCCACAGAGGTGACATCAATGGTATCGACTGTCACATCTTTTGCCGCTTGGAAACTCAGTTCACCCGCTAAGCTGCCACCAAAGGTTGCTACGCCATCAATACGGTTGCTATCAGTAAAGATTTGCAATTTGCCTTCATCGTCAACAGAAGCTTTTAACATGTCGGTTTGGCCATTGATGTAAGTGGCCAACTCTTCGATGTCATCGCCCTCTTTTGCACTTAGGTTGATGGTTTGCTCGCCAGTACGTTTGTCAGTCAACGTAATGGTAAGGTCATTAGCACCCGCTTTAACGGTCCAATCTTTATCTTGTCCATTTGCCGCTTGGTAACTCTTACCGCCCATCATTGCGTTGTCGCTGCGCATATTATTTAGGCTTAGCATGACCGCTTCACCGTTATCCGCACCGATTTGGAATGATTTCGTCTCAAAAGTACCATTGAGCAACTTATTACCACCAAACGATGTAGTTTCAGCAATACGGTTGAGTTCGTCATTCAGCGCGGTGATCTCTTCTTGAATCGCTACGCGGTCGGCTTTCGAGTTCGAACCATTTGACGATTGTAGAGATAAGTCACGCATACGTTGCAAAATGTTGGTAGTTTCGTTCATTGCACCTTCAGCTGTCTGCGCAATTGAAATGCCATCATTTGCGTTGCGCACGGCAACATCTAAGCCTCTGCTTTGAACGTTCAAACGGTTAGAGATTTGCAAACCTGCTGCGTCATCTTTTGCGTTATTAATTTTGAAGCCTGATGATAAACGTTCCATTGATAACTGTTGCGCATTGCTAGCACTGTTTAGGTAGCGTTGTGCTGTCATAGCTGAAACGTTAGTGTTTACATTAACCGCCATAGTGGTTCTCCTATTGATTTTCCGACTTAGCGTCATAGACAAACGGTTTCCGACGTCTCGGAAAACCAAGTAGTTCTCTCAAAGTACTATTATTAGCGACTGCGGTTAGGAATCCTTTAACGGGAAAACGACGATTTCGTAAAAAATAACCAATATCGATTAAAAGTGGGATAAACGCTGCAAAACTGGCTGAAATACAAAAATAGCATTAAAGATTTGACGTGATTGGTCGGCTTCACGGGCGATTGAGGAGCATTGATAAGAGCAAGAAGTTATAGATAAAGAAAAGCCCCTTTTCCTTTGAGAGAACCGGGGCTAGTTGGTAGCCAGAGCCAATGTGGAGATCAGAGAAATGAACACATTACCGACTGACCGGGGCGCATGATTATCTATGACTATAAAGCAGGGTACATCTTGAGAGAGCTTTATATTCGGCCATAATCATACTTTGCCAAGGATTCCTTCACCTAACCCACGTCTGAGCTGTTGGATGAAGGGTCCTAACATTACTGCAATAGTGACATTGCAGAATTTGGCAACTGTTTTGCTTGAGCGAGAATCGAGGTACCCGCTTGTTGCAGAATCTGTGCTTTCGTCATTTGCGTGGTTTCTTTCGCAAAATCTGTATCTTTAATTCGACTGTTGGATGCTTCAACATTCTCTTGGATATTAGCCAAGTTGTTGATGCTATGGCTTAAACGGTTTTGCTTCGCACCGAGCTCTGCCCGTTGTGAATCCACATATCTCAACGCAGCATCCAGAACGCCCACTGCATTTTGAGAACCACCAACTGAGGTGATATCAATATCTTGAACCGTCGTCTTAACGCCCGGTCCACCGTTTAGGCCAAGTTCGGTTGCCAAACCACCAGAGATGGCAAGGTCACCTTGTAAATTCGGTTCTGCGGCAAAAATTTGCAGTTTACCGTCTTGATCCACCGATGCTTTAAGCTTGTCGGTTTGACCATTAATGTAAGTCGCTAGCTCTTCAATATCATCGCCATCTTTAGCTAACACATCGAGAGTAACAAGCTCACCTGCCTGGGTGGTGAATTCAAATTTCAAATCACGCGCGCCCGCTGGCACTCCCCAATCCTTGTCCTTTCCTTGCTCTGCAAGAAACGATTGGCCGCCCATACGGAAGTCATCAGCACGTATACTGGTAAGCCCCATAATGATCGCCTCACCTGAGCTCGCACCAATCTGGAATGATGCTTCACCAAACGAACCGTTGAGCAGTTTACGTCCACCGAATGAGGTCGTTTCTGCAATACGGTTTAACTCATCTTGCAATGCGGTCGACTCTTCATCCAAAGCTTGTCGCTCTGACGCCGAGTTGGTGCCGTTTGCTGATTGAAGAGCAAGATCACGCATACGTTGCAAGATACTGGTCGACTCATTCATTGCCCCTTCCGCGGTCTGAGCAATCGAAATACCGTCGTTGGCATTACGCATTGCCACATCTAGGCCACGAGACTGAGCGGTTAAGCGGTTTGAAATTTGTAAGCCTGCCGCATCATCTTTAGCGCTGTTGATTTTATTACCTGATGATAAACGTTCCATCGAGGTATTTAATTCACCCGTCGCTTTATTAAGGTAACGCTGAGCAGTCATTGCTGAGACGTTAGTATTTACTGTAATGGTCATAGTTTGCTCTCCTAGTGAGTTCGCAAGCTTTTTGCGAAGCGGCCAGCTTTACTCTCATTTGGAAGCACTGACCGTGAACTTGCTAAATCCGCTATTTGCCGATTTAAAAACTTGTTGTATCAACTCTGATATAGACAATTCAATTAGTATGCCAACTTTTAAAACATCTGATATTAAAATTAATATTCTTTGTTTTTTAATCACTTAGAAGAAATTCAATCATTCTATCTTTGTGAGTGAGCATCCAGTTTTTTCTCGTTAGCAACAGAGTTGCCACTTTCGTTTGCCGCTCTATTGCCTCTTTATCTCTCGATAATAGATGAGCAATTTCCAGGCCAATTTTTCAACACATTCCACTCTTCGCGCATATGGCTTAGCACATAAGGCATTGAAGATTAGATATAGTTGAAAAGGGTCAAATCTTTCGTTTTACCAAAAGCCAGTTGTGAAGCCTGCAACGCACGTGAATTCTCATTAAATTCAATCACCGCTTCCGCGTAATCAAGATCTTCAAAGTTACTTTTTGATTTCGCTAAACTGATTTTGAAATCTTCATGCTGTTCTTGTTGAATATCTAAAGTGCTCAAGCGTGCACCGACATCAGTACGCACTTTATTGAGATGAATAAAGGCGGCATGAAACTCTTCCGTAATTTGGTGCAGTTTCGCTGTCGTCGACGCATCCGATACGGAGCCTTGCGAGAGCTCAATCGCGTCTTTATAGCTATCAAATAAGGTAAAAGTTGAACGCGGCTCTAGGCTTAACACATCACCTTTCGAAATTTGCCCTTTTACGTGCACCGTCAGATCTTGATATCGAATGCCTTTTTGTGGATCAAACTCATCGGCCTGTACCACGCTGCCATCTTTCTCTAATTGATAACCATATTTGCCGTTAGCCATATCAACAAATGTCACGGTATAGCGCGATGTATCATTCGAGTCTAAATTGGTTGCACGCTCGAGCAGTAACTCTGAACCTTCGTTTAATTGATAGTTTGGTTCGTAGTTACCAAACGGGTTATCAATCTCCATAAACACTTTATTACCCGGATTATTGAACGGGATCTCTAAGCTGTTGGAGATACGCATTTTGCGCTGATAATCATCGCCGGAATAAGTCACGTTACTGGCATTATCTCTAAAGAAAGGCTGATTCTTCGGCTTGGTGCCGGCAAACATGTAGTTACCGGACTCATCTTGCGTATTTGCTAGTTCAATTAAGTTGTTGAACATCTCTTGCAGCTCACGCGCTTTCGCTTCTCTATCTTCTGGAGAGAATGAACCGTTAATCATTTCCATAACAGTACGCTTTGCCTCATCGGTCGAGCTTTCCGCATTGGCAATGATTACTTCTTGATGCTCTAAGCGGTTTCGAACCAGCACGATTGCATCAAGATATTGGCGTAATTGCTCTTCTTGCTGCCCTACTTTTTGGATGTAATGAGTGGCTAATGGGCTATCGCTGGCCGAAAGCAACTTCTTACCCGACGCTAGCTGCGCTTGGTTATGATGGATCTTTGATTCTTGACGGCGCATATCGTTTTGCACCGATTGATAGTTATGGAAGCTCGATATTCTGGTTAACATTTATCGCCTCCTATCTCAGCTGCAAAATCGTGTTGAAAGTATCATTAGCCACCTGCATGATGCGTGAGGAAGCCATATAAGCTTGTTGGAACTTCATCATGTTCGCGGCTTCCTCATCAAGGTTGACTCCGGAAATGGACGCAATGCGCTCCTGCGCTGACTCTTTTTCAAGCCTGGCCACATCACTTAAGCGTGACGCGGTGGCCAGCTGCAAACCAAAATCAGTATTGAGATCGTGATAAACCCCGAGCACGGTCGTTTCACCGTCGTTGAGTTTTTTCTCCGTTTGAATTTGCTGCATCTTACGTAAATTGCCGTTATCACCTTCTGAGGGGACAAGGTTTGCCGTAAATTTATCATTAGGTAGCGCACCTGCTGTCAACTCGAACGTTGTACCAAGCACAGTAATCGAATTCGATGGTGGGTAGGCCTGTGGTTCTAGCAGCACGTTGCCTTTGGTATCCGTGACCGCAAATTGATCGCCCGTTGGTGAGATCACCACTTCAAATTCACGCAACCCACCTGCCGATAAAATATTAAATTTTGCCTGCCCTTGGGCAAAAGTGGTGGAGGCTTCATAACTTTGTGCGGCAATGGCTGTCGGATCGTTGGTCGCCATTTTCATAATAGCGGCACCATTACGCGTTGGACGCAGCAATATGCGCTCCCCGGCTTGAGGGGCGTTGCGAATCTCAACTCGCATTCCATCTAAAAATAAACTGCTGCCAACGACCGGAACGTTAACCCGCTCGCCCGTTGGCTTTAATACGGTATAATTGCTGCCGTTGTACTGTAGGGAGTATTCACCACTTTTCAACGCTGAAGTATCTTCGATATAGACCGCCATATCGGCTTTTGAATTGCCAGCGATGATCGCTCGCGAGCGGGCATTGACTTCAGAGTTCACATCCGTAAACAACGCTCTTCCCACATTGCCACGTAAGTCCAAGCCTTGTGATTGCAACTTGTTAACTTCATAAGAGAAAGATGTTGCCATGCGGCCAAGTTCATCCATTAGGTAAGGAATGTGCTTATCTCGCATCGTAAACAGAGCACTTAACTTACCGCCAATATCCTCAGTGGTAATGGTCTTGATCCCTTTGCCTTCAATCATGGCCAAGCGGCGCTGACTCACATCAGGATAACCATCAACCATCTTCATTTGGCTGGCTTCTGTACCTGAGACGAGCGTGTGCCCGCTCCCGATATGGATGTTAAACCCTTCAGCATTTTTACGTGGCGTCACGGTGACCTTGGTGTATTCAGACAACTCAGCCACCAATTTTTCATGCTGGTCCATTAAGTCATTGTGAGGACCAGGAGTACGCATCATTAAGCGTTGTAAATCTCGCAGCTCAAGCGCCAATTGGTTAATACGCTCAACGGCAACATCTAGCCCTTTGTTGGTCGCATCAGATTGGCGGCGAATGTTCTCGTGAAAATCATTCATGTTTTGAGTGATCAGATCCGCTTTCTCAAGTACAACTTTACGCGCACCTACATCATTCGGGCTGTCGGCGAGGGTTTTAATCGCATCAAACCATTCGTTTAAGTTTTCAGGGATTTTTTTCGAGGCCACTGACGACAATAACTTTGAGAGCATGTCTAAATTTTCTTCGTCGTCACGCTTAAAGGAAAAACTGGTGGTAGATAGGTTTAATTCATTAACGGCAAATTGATCCCATGAGCGGCGAACTTTTTCCACATGTACGCCCATACCGTAGGTTTCACCACCGTATTGGCGAGGCGTATTGGTCCCTTGGATCACAGACTGACGGCTGTAACCTTCTGTATTAACATTAGAAATGTTATGACCTGTGGTGCTGAGTTGTCTCTGAGCGGTAAGTACACTTTGGGTACCTAGATTCAGAAGATCCGACGCCATACTGCCCCCGAAAACCTAATCAAATCAGTGGTTACTGAATATCTAAGTTAGTAATTGCAATATGTATGCCAAAGGAGTTTCAAAGAAGAGATTAGACAAAATAAAGGAAAGATAAAAGCCAGCAAGGCTGGCTTTAGAGGGGTTATTCCATTGCTTCAATTTGAGATTTTACTCTCAGCACTTTTTCAGCATAGTACGGGTCCGTCGCGTAACCAGCAGCGTGCAGGCCACGAATGAAAGACTCATCGCTGCCATTATGGTTCAGCGCCACGGTGTAGCGCGGATTGTCATTGAGAAAACGAACATAGTCATTAAAACTGTCTTGATAATTTCCATAAGAACGGAACGCCGCTTTTTCCATCACGGGTGTATTATCATGATATTCAAGAGTTTGCGTCGCCACTTTCTCACCTAACCAACTTTTATCCGCTTTGATGTTGAATAAGTTATTACTGCTACCACGAGCATTTTGAACAACTTTTTGTCCCCATCCGGTTTCTAATGCCGCTTGAGCAAGTAGCAGTGAAGAGTCAACACCTAATGCCCGCGCTGCTTTTTCAGCATAAGGTTTCATTGAAGCCACAAACGCTTGCGGCGAATCAAATCGACTCGATTCGACCTTGCTAGGTTCGATCGTTTCTTGCGTTGAGAGGCGGCGGTTGTTACTGCGTTCTATACGGCGCATGGCTTCTTGGAAACCATCTTGCGTCGGGTCGGTTATTGATGGATCGTTTTTCGAGGTGCCGTTAGCCTGACTGAGCTGCGCCACAATCATATCGGCAAGCCCTAAAGAACCGGAGGCACTGAGCTCGCTCGACATTTGTTCATCAAGCATTTGTCGATAGAAATCTTCGTTTTGGCTGTTGAACATCTCAGATTTAAAATCGGCATTGGCGTCGCGCATCGATTTGAACAACATTGAGGTAAAAATCGCTTCAAACTGTTTGGCTGCGGCCTTGAGCGCCGCTGACTCGCCTTCTTTATCACCGGTTTTTGCTTGCTGACGTAGCTTATCTAAGCTAGCAATATCATGAATAAAGCCAATATCATTGGGATTATTAATCATCTTCCTCTCCTAGATAATGATCAGTTGGCCTTCAATCGCGCCTGCTTGTTTCAATGCTTGCAGAATCGCCATCAAATCTGAAGGGGCTGCGCCCACTTCGTTGACCGCGCGCACTAAATCATCCAAGGTCAAACCCGGTTCAAATTTAAACATTTTACCTTGTGCTTCAGACACTTCTATTTGGCTATTAGGCACCACAGCTGTCTGACCACCCGCTAACGCATTGGGCTGACTGACATTCAAATTCTCTTTAATGGCAACAGTCATACCACCGTGCGTCACCGCAGCAGGTTTTAAGCGCACATGCTGGCCGACAACAATGGTACCAGTTCGAGAATTGACGATAATTTTGGCTGAGCCATCCGCTGGATCAAACTCAACATTTTCGATTGCAGAAAGAAACGCGACGCGCTGCCCAACATCTCGTGGTGCACGGATACGTACTGACGTTGCATCAACCGCGGTCGCCATCTCTGGGCCTAGGAAGTTATTCACTGCATCTGCCATACGTTGCGCCGTGGTGAAGTCAGATTCAAGCAAATTGAAGGTAATAAAATCGCCACGGCTAAAAGGTGTTGGTACTTCACGTTCCACCATAGCACCGCCTGAAATCAGACCAACCGTTGGGTTATTGCCGACAATTTTAGAACCATCAGCACCGGTGGCACTAAAACCACTGACCACTAAATTACCTTGGGCCACGGCGTAAATTTGACCATCCAACCCCTTAAGGAAGGTTTGCATTAGAGTGCCGCCACGTAAACTTTTAGCAGAGCCGATCGAAGAAACGGTGACATCGACATTTTGACCTTGCTTGGAAAACGCCGGCAATTCGGCCGTGACAATCACGGCGGCAACGTTCTTTGTTTTCGGTTTAGTGCCCGGCGGCAATTGAATGCCGAAATTTTGCAACATGGCGTTAAAACTTTGGTCGGTGAACGGTGTCGATTCGCCCGTTCCCGGTAGCCCAGTAACTAGACCATAACCCACTAATTGGTTACTCCGCACGCCCGCAACTTGAGAGACATCTTTGATACGGGCCGCTTGTGCATGGGTTGCGATGAGCAACAGACTTAAAACAAGCAGGGTGAATTTTTTCATGGTCTAGTACCTTAATTTCTACGTTTCTTTACGCCAGAACTCCGGCGTTACAGAGAGACATTAAAGAATCGTGCCAAGAATCCAGGTTCTTGCATATCTTGATTGGTGCCTGTGCCTGAATATTGGATGCGTGCATTAGAAATACGAGTAGAAGCAATGGTGTTGTCAAAGTCGATATCATCGGGACGAATGGTACCGCTTAAGCGAATGTATTCATCGCCAGTGTTCAGTGTGAGCCATTTTTCACCACGGATGACTAAGTTGCCGTTGGCCAGTACTTCAATCACTTCAACCGTGATCGAACCAGAAATACTGTTACTTTGGTTGGCTGCAGAACTGCCATTGAACTTATTGTCATTTTTCAATGCATAAGAGAAATTGTAATCACCCACAGTGAGATCTTTACCGCCGACAGCGAGTGGATCCATAGACGCATCATTGGATTTGGATAGATCCGCATCAGCACTCTTGGCCGCTTTAGTACTTTCATCAAGATTGACGGTAATAATATCGCCAATGCCACGCGGTTTTGAATCATCATAAAGACTGTTCATTTGTGCCAAATTAAACAGTGAACCAGTTTCCGCGGCATAATGTTCCGGTTTCTGTTTTGGATGAATGGGAGCCCAAGCAGGATCACCGGCTACGGGATCGGAACGCTTACGCATTGAGTCCAGTAAACCAGAACCTTCTTCTGCAGACTTATCCCCTTCAACCGCGTCCACCACGGTTGTACCTTGAACCACTTCAGGAGTATCGACGGGTGGCGGCATTAACGAGCAACCAGACAAAGCAGTAACCAATACAAGACTCAATAGACGTTTCATCGCAGCATTCTCTTAGTTAATGATTAGAGTTGTTGGTTCACAAAACTCATCATCTTATCGACTGCTGAGATGACTTTTGAGTTCATTTCGTAAACGCGTTGCGCTTCAATCATGTTGACCAACTCTTCTGTGACGTTCACGTTAGAGGTTTCAAGCATGGATTGACGAACATCACCGAGGCCGTCAAGCCCTGGCACCCCTTCTTGTGGATCACCACTAGCACCGGTCGGTAGATACAAGTTTTGACCAATCGGCTCTAGACCGCCTGGGTTGATAAAATCAACCGTGGTAATTTGTCCAACCACTTGGTTATTTTGCTGGCCACGAAGCCTAACTGACACTTCACCATCATTACCGACAGTAATAGAGATTGCATCAGGTGGAATAACAATTTCAGGCTCTAAATTATATCCAGCACCGGACGTCACAATTGCCCCTTCATCATTGAGGGTAAATTGACCATTTCGGCTATAAGCGATATTGCCATCTGGCATCAGGATTTGGAAAAAGCCGTCACCTTCAATCATCATATCGAGGCTATTGGTCGTGGTTTGTACGTTGCCGTGGGTATGCACTTTTTGTGTTGCCACGACTTTAGAACCCGCACCAAGCATCAAACCGCTTGGCAGTTTGGTATTTTGCGAAGATTGACCGCCCGGTTGATTAATATTTTGATAAAACAGATCTTCAAATACCGCGCGACCCTTTTTAAAACCAATAGTCGAGGCGTTCGCTAGGTTGTTTGAGATAGTGGCAATATTGGTTTGTTGGGCATCAAGCCCGGTTTTACTTACCCATAATGCAGGTTGCATAGTAATCTCCTTTAACGCTTATCAGCTCATACGAAGTAATGAGTCGGACGATTTGTCCATCTCTTCTGCGGTGCTCATCATTTTGACTTGCATTTCAAATTGACGTTGTAGCTCAATCAAGCTAGTCATCTCACCCACCGCATTGACATTACTGCCTTCCAGCGCACCTTTTAATAGCTTTACGCTAGCATCTGCTTCGAATGCTGCATTAGGATCTTTAGCACGAAATAAACCATTCGTATCTTTGTATAGGGATTGATTATTGGGGCGAACCAGTTTAATTCGGCCTACCACTTCCATCGCATCGGCTGGAGCGCCTTGCGGACGAACGGAAATAGTACCGTCATTACCGATTTCTACTTTACTCAATGGAATAGGTAGAGTGATTGGCGCGCCCGTTCCATCTAGCACTAGATGGCCGCTACCATTTATGAGCATGCCATTTTGGTCAATACTAAGGTTGCCACTGCGGGTTAACCCCTCTTTGCCGGTTTTATCCATCATGGAAATCCAACCATCACCTTGAATGGTGATATCGAGATCGCGCCCTGTGGTAATGACACTGCCTTGCGCAAAATTATGTCCCGGACGTTCTGTCATGCTAAACACGCGGCTCGGTAACCCTTCGCCATAAGCTTGCATTGAGCGAGCTTGCGCCAAATCAGCACGGAACCCCGTGGTACTGACGTTTGCTAAATTGTTCGCTCTTAATTGCATGGCTTGCATGTTTTGCTTTGCGCCACTCATGGCGAGAAACAGTGCGCGATCCATAATCTGCTCCAATAATCATCGTTCGATCATTAAAAGCAATTGACGTGCCAACTTATATTTAAACTAAAAATCAATAGGTTAAATGTGATTGCACAAAAAATAGGGAGGATATAACGAAGATTGCCGCGAACAGATGGCAACAATACCAAGCTAACATTGCCGCTAACTTGGTATTGCCATTGATGACGTTAAAGGAATTAACGGATCTGCAGTATGTTTTGTTGTAGCTGATTGTGAACTTCAAGCGCACGCGAGTTCGCTTGGAAGTTACGCTGAGCAGAGATAAGATCCACCAGCTCTTGAGTCATATCAATGTTGGATTGTTCAATAACACCATTGCTGATGGTACCAAATGAGCCTTTGTTTGATTCACCCCAAATTTTATCACCGGAGAATTGAGTCGAATCCCACTGCGTACCGCCTTTTTTATCTAAGCCTTGTTCATTGGCTACGCGGACAAGCCCCACACGTCCTAGAATGGTATTTTGACCATTTGAGTAAGTGGCTAGCACACTGCCATTTTCATCGAAATCGATCTTAGTCAAAAAGCCCGTGGTTGCGCCATCTTGTACAAATTTAGTCAACTCAAATGGAGCGGCAAATTGCGTAGCCGAATCGAGACTGAACGACAATGTTTGGTTAGCATCCGCACCGTTGAGTTCAACTGGGTTTGCCCCCAAACCTAAAGACTCGGTTACAATTTGCTGACCATTATTCATGCTGGCTAGCGTACCATCATTATTAAACTTCATGGTATGCCCAATATGACCCGTCGGCGTAGTGGCATCACCACCAACTACATTGATCGGTTTCTCACCAGTTTTATCCGTCACGGTGTAATAGGTTTGCCATGTGTTAGCTTGCGTCTGATCTTTGAGGTAATAGGATGTCAACTTATAAGGCTGCCCCATCGAATCGTAGACTGTCGATGAGGTGGTACGGTTGTACGTCTCAGGATCAGTAATATCAAACAAGGTTGGGTCTTTTAACTTACCATTAGCTGGCAAGTTCGCGCCAAGTTCAACATTGGCTGTCTGTTTAGGTTTACCAAACTGAGCAGGAATATTGATAGGTTTTGGCTCATACGAAAGAACATCACCAGTATCAGGGTTAACATCATAGCCAAGTAAAAACTCGTCATTTGACGTTACCATGTAATCATTTTTATCGAGGTGGAAAGCACCATTTCTGGTCAACTCATTTTGTTGAGGCGTCAGCTTATCTTTCGCAACAGCAAAGAACCCCGTTCCCGCAACGCGCAAGTCCATCGGGTTATTAGTATAAATACTGGAACCTTCGTGGAATTGTTGTGCCACTTTGTTCGCCTGAACACCTTGACCAGGAGTCGTTTTGGAGTTGGTAAACAATGAGGTTGAGTAAACATCACCAAACTCAGCACGCGACTCTTTAAAACCAAAGGTATTCGCGTTAGCAATGTTGTTACTGGTGGTGTTCAGATCTAACTGAGCTGCGGATAAACCGCTTAATGATATATACGACATTCCAAAATCTCCTATCTAGCTAGCATATCTACTCTATAAAGAGTTACGCTTTGCCAACTTCTAGTACTTCAGCAAGTTTAACTGGCGATGTAAATCCAGCCAGATTGAGCAGTACGTTACCATCACCTTTACCCAGCAGAACGCTATTGACGTTTGCGTAAGTCGATACCGCAAACTCCTTGCTTTCTCCATCGAGCAAACCCGAAGCTTTCACTTGGTATTTGCCGCCCGGCAATGGATTACCGTTTTGATCGTTACCGTCCCATTCAACGCGATTATCACCGGCTGATTTAGCCCCGACATCAAAGGTACGAACCAATTGTCCAGCTTCATTCTCTATTCGGACAAACAAGTTCTCTAAACTTTGAGGAAGTTTGACCATCGCAGCCATCCCAGCACCCTCTTTTTTGATCCCTGCCGCTCCCGGTACTAACACATCACGGCCAACCAGTGATGAAGCCTGTAGAGCTTGGTTGGATGTCATCGACGAGTTGAGACTCTCAAACTGAGTGTTCATTTTGCCGATACCATCAACTGTGGCAAATGACGCCATTTGGGCGATCATCTGGTCATTACTGACCGGTTTAAAAGGATCTTGCTGAGCCAGTTGTTTGGTGAGTAACGATAGGAAGTCTTCTTGTTTAAGATCTTGCTTCCCCGTTGTCTCTTCTGTTTTCTTTTGGTCTTGAAGACTTTTCAGCTGGTCAATATAAGACAAGCCGCTTTGACCAATGTTATTTATTCCGGCCATACGCTACCTCCTTATCCTATTGACCCATCTGCAGCGTGCGCAGCAGCATTTGTTTACTTGCATCAGCCACCTGCACGTTCGTTTGATAAGAACGAGAAGCCGAAATCATGTTAGCCATCTCTTCCATCACATTGACATTAGGCTTGTAAATATAGCCTTCATCGTTGGCAAGTGGGTGATCTGGGTTATATTCTGCGTTAAGCGGTTTATCGCTTTCAACAATACCTAATACTTTTACAGGTACATTATGATCACGGTTATAACGCGCTTTACTTAACTCTGCACCAAACACCGCGTGACGCGCTTTGTAAGTATCTTTCGCCGAACTACTCACACTATCCGCATTGGCTAAGTTACTTGAGGTCGTATTTAGACGAACAGATTCAGCACTCATTGCAGAACCAGTCACATTGAACACATTAAATAAGCTCATCTACTTATTCCCCTTTGATTGCTTTCGTTAAGTTCTTGAATTTACTTCCTAAGAAGTCCAGTGAGGCTTGGTGTCTGATCTGGTTTTGCATAAACAAGTTACGCTCTAAATCTACGTCCACCGTGTTGCCATCACCCGTATCAGGTTGAGTCGGAATTCGATAGAGACTCTCGCCAGTTACTTTCGTGGAGGCAGATATATGCCGACCATCCGTACGGCTAAGACCAATGCTTGCCCCTGAACTTGCCGCCTGCAATGCTTTTTGAAAGTCCATTCCTTTTGCTTTAAAGCCCGGTGTGTTCGCCTGTG
Organism: Vibrio sp. 1151_11; assembly: GCF_029478525.1. Classification (NCBI taxonomy): domain Bacteria; kingdom Pseudomonadati; phylum Pseudomonadota; class Gammaproteobacteria; order Vibrionales; family Vibrionaceae; genus Vibrio; species Vibrio sp. 1151_11. The sequence goes on from NZ_SHMN01000006.1 coordinate 85,142, forward strand.
CAATATTGGTGGAAATCACCTCAGCATTGCGCTCACGTACACCAACCGTGTGTTGGTGAATACCTAATGCGTTATCAAAAGAAATAGCCATGTTTGCCTCTACACTAAAAACTGACTGTTACTACTCATATTAAAAGCAATTAACGTACCAACTTAAAAAACGAACCGTGTTTACAACAATTTTATCTAAATAAGAATCCGTCGAAATGTAAGCAAAATATACGCCGCTTTATCCACTTGTCGCCCACAACTTCAGTAAATCTCACCAATCAAAACGAAATTAAGGGAAAGAAAAAGCCCAGCAAAAGCTGGGCAAGTAACTAAAAGTAAGCAAGTAACTCAACGTAAGAATGTGGCTATTTGAGTTTATAAATGATGCCAGGGTTACAACGAACCATTTCAAACTTATCGGTCAATCCTGTCAGTGACTCCGATGCGCCGAGCAATAAGTAGCCACCGGGGTTTAAGCTACTAGCCATTTGATTTAATACTTTCGACTTCATATCAGGTGAGAAATAAATCAAAACGTTACGACAGAAAATAATATCGAATTTACCCAATAAGGCATAGCTCTCCATTAAGTTCTGAGGACGGAAGTTAACTAAACGCTTAACGTTATCTTTGATTTTCATTCGGCCATCATCAGCATCCTCAAAAAAGATTTTACGACGCTCCGGTGATAACCCTCTGCCAAGTGCTAAATTGTCATAAATCCCCGCTTTACACATATCCAGCATGCTGGCAGAAATATCCGTCGCGGTGATGGCTACGCTCGGCAACATACCCGGCTTGCGCTGTTGAGTTTCCAGCACCGTCATCGCCATTGAGTAAGGCTCTTGACCTGAAGAGCTTGCCGCTGACCAAATTTTTATAGGGCGTTTATTTGCAGCGACCTCGGGTAATAGACGTTCCGCTAAAACGGTGAATGGGTAAGCATCACGGAACCACAGTGTTTCGTTGGTGGTCATGGCATCGACCGCTGCAACTCGTAGCTCACGGTTTCGCCCCGTAACCACATCACGTAACAAGTCAGAAAGAGAGGTTAACTTGAATTTAGCAACCAGTGGACTTAAGCGACTTCTCACTAAGTACTGTTTGCTATCTCCAAGTACAATCCCGCACTGAGATTCCAAAAAACGGCTGAAATCGCGATATTCTTGATCGCTTATAGTTATAGCAGTCATTAATTTCTCTTTAGTTAACTAGTGCAGCTTTCACCGCATTCCCAAGCTCATCAGGGTTGAATTTAGCAATGAATGAGTTTGCACCCACTCGCTCAACCATGGCTTGGTTAAAAACGCCGCTCAGTGAAGAGTGAAGAATAACGTATAGATCTTTCAAATCTGAATTTCTACGTATCTCTGCTGTTAATGTATAGCCGTCCATTTCAGGCATTTCAATATCAGAGATCACTAAAGATATTTGATTGTAAATTGGCCCTTCTGCTGCCATCTCGATCAATTTTTCATACGCCTCTTTACCATCTTTAACAGCAACGACTTCAAAACCTATCGATTCTACTGCTCTTTGAACCTGTTTACGCGCAACGGTTGAGTCATCGGCAATTAAAATTCGACGGATGATCTCTTTTTCTGTTTCTACTTGGGCGATCGATTCACCAATCGATGAATCCATTGTCTCATTAACCGGAGAAATCTCTGCCAAAATTTTCTCTACATCGAGAATTTCTACCAATTCGTTATCAATATTGGTGACTGCGGTTAAGTAGTTATCTTTGCCTGAGCCATCAGGTGGAGGAAGAATGGCTTCCCAGTGCATGTTTACAATTCGATCCACCGAGCTGACCAAGAAAGCTTGGATAGATCGGTTGAATTCAGCAATGACCACAAAACACTTATCAAGGTCCGCGGTGGGACGTCCGCCCACGGCCAAACTCAAATCAATGACAGAAACGGTTTGACCACGAATATGAGCAACACCTTTGACTAGGCGATGTAAATTGGGCATCAAAGTTAACTTCGGGCACTGGAGTACCTCTTTAACTTTAAATACGTTGATACCATAACGTTGCCGTCCCATTAGACGAAACGTTAAGAGTTCTAATCGGTTTTGACCAACGAGTTGCGTACGCTGATTCACAGAATCAAGAATACCCGTCATAAGCTCATCTCCATCTCAAACTTTTATGCAAAAAAGTGGTAGTCTACTACAGGCTATGAAGAAACCAGAGAAACAGAATGATGCATACAAAAATATGTTTACATCTACTTTCCATAACTAAGTGTAGAGCTTTCTATAGAAATTTTTATCTCTCTATCGGCTTTTTATTGTTTTTCTTTAATTTTTCTCTTCATTCTGCCACTTTGCCGCAAGTTGAAGCCATTCAACAAGCTGCGGAACAACATGTTTTAGAAACTATTGAGTGGCCTCCCAGCGGGGAGTTAAACGTAAAAGCGGCAAATGTTGATGACCGAATTTATGCCACCGACTGCCCCACACCGTTATCGACCTCTTCCTCATCCAGTAATGGTTCTGCAAGTAATATCACAGTTCTGGTTGAATGCATTGAAGATAACTGGAAAATTTATGTTCCTGTAAGACTGACCATTTCACTGCCACTTGTCACCGTTGCCGTACCCATTTCTCGTGGGCAGCAAATTACGCAGCAAGATGTCTTGATTACAATGGTAGACTTACACCGCTTCAGACGACAAGGTTTTTCCGATATAAATCGTATCGTCGGAGCTAAAGTGAAAAAAAACATGCGTATTGGCGATGTCGTTGAGCAAGATGATATATGCGTCGTATGTCGTAATGAAAACGTTATTATTCAAGCAGTCAAGCAGGGAATGATCATCACAACCAAAGGAACCGCTTTAAGTGATGGTATTTTTGGTGAGCAGATAAAAGTGAAAAATGATAAATCAAACCGTATAATAGATGCACAAGTAGCCGGTATTGGCGAAGTCACGGTTCAATTTTAACGCTTTCATTACACTTCTAAATGTGTTTACGTTGTTAAGAAAGTGAAACAGAAAAAAAAGCTAAAGTAATCACAAGCACCGTCGATATTGACTGTACAGGTTTCCATTATTATTAATAAGGCTCACATATGGCAGGTATTGATAACATACGTTCGGGGCAAACATTAACGACGACAAATCGTAGTAATGCTCGTACTGAATCGAATGCATCTCCATCGACATCCGGCTCGGTCACTCGTTCACCCCAAAATCAAGATGCGGTATCACTTAGTACCCAAGGTAAGGCCATTGGTGAAATGCACAACCAAATGGTATCTCAGCCAAGTTTTGATAGTGCCAAAGTCGCTGCAATTAAAGATGCGATAGCCAATGGCTCATATAGAGTCGACCCAGAAAAGTTGGCTGATAATATGATTAAATTTGAAAAAGAGTTGGGTGGTTTTAACTAGCCCTACTTTTGACTAATTAAGGCAACATACAATGGCTGTATTAAAAGACTTAGTCGATTTCCAATTGAAAAATGCACTAGAACTCTCTTCGCTACTTGAACAAGAAAAGTTAGCAATTACGAGCCGTTCATCAAGTGAAATCGAAGCTATTGCCAAACAAAAGATGACCTTAGTTGGACAACTTCAACAAACTGACCTCCGAATTGCGAAACATCCTCATGTCGTGAGCCTGGCTGAAGATGTACTCCTGTCGCAAATCGTTGATCAAATTCGTTCTATTGTTCACGATTGCCAGCAAGCAAACCTTGTTAATGGTGAGGCGCTACAACGTGCACAACTCAGTTTTAATAAACTCAATAATTTGATGCAGCAAAGCCACGGAAAAATTGGCATGACGTATAACGCTGGTGGGCAAACCCACACTGTGTCCACTTTAGGGACCAATATTAAAGCGTAACCAAAATGCAGCTGAGTGACTAAATTTTTTAAGCTGAAACGAATTAAACAGAAAAGCGGCAAACTTTGCCGCTTTTTCGATCTGGAGAGAAGGAAGATTTAGAAGAGTGTTTGTTGACGTTTTTCTGGTACTTGCTGAACTTCGCCGTAGTCACGCAGTTTATCCATCTTACGGATATCGAGACGTAACTCAGTAACATAACTGTCACCCACCTTATAACTGCGGACCACTTCTGCTCCGCGGATAACACCATCAACCGCTCCCGACGTCAGCTCTGTGCCCAATCGCTGATCTTGTAGTTCAGCACGACCACTCACTCGCATTCCATAGACTTGCTCTGCCAGTTCGCGATAAGCATCGATTTTAGAGGCACGCATTGCACGGACTTGCTTTTCATCCACACTACGCCCAGTTTGCTCACTGATATTGGCATAACCTACCGCCGTCAACCATTCATCAGCACGCATGGTTTGCAATGGCTGGCAACCCACCATCATGATAGTCACTAGAAGTAATAGCCATTTTTTCATTGGTTTCTCCTATGGACGCAAGATAACAGTATACGGCTGCTTAATCGTAGGGTCAGAGCGAATTAACACACCATCTTGTGTACGGATACTGTTGAGCGTATCAAGATCACGACCAATACGATCGGCAGGCAAGAAGCCTTGTGCGGTAGCAACCACAACACGAGACTGCATTCCCACAACACGAGCATTGACTAATACACCGCCTTCTTGACGAAGCATTGTCCCTGTCAGTATGTATTGGATTTCTTGCTCTTGAGCGAGGTCTTTCCAGTCACGACTGAAAGCAAAATCACCTTGCTGCGTTACCTGAATCGAGCCTGTGGTTTTGAAATCAACCACTTTAAATCCTCGACGCTGAAACTGATGGATAAATCCTTCAGAAACCGAGTTACCCAACCAGTTAGTCGCGTCCATACTTTGCAGGTCCACAAACGATGTTACAGCAATAGGAGTGCGAGCAGAAACACTAGTATTGGACACCATCAAATCTTCTGTCATGCTTTCAACAAAGAAGTCCAACGTGTGACGTGGGCTCTCCATTAGCATAAACTGTGAACCATTGTATGGCTCTTTACCGTTATAAATCGGGGCGTAGGCACAAGCAGTTAACAAAACTGCTGGCACTATTGAAAGCCATTTTTTCATTCTCTTATCTCCAGATATACTGAGGCAATCTTGATTCCAAACTTCAGATTAAAAAACTTGGAACACTCTTTGCTTTTCAAAACTTGTTACACTTTCAAAACGCACTGCCTACATCAGCTAAGATTTTAAAAGCAAAATTTATACCCAACTGGTAAATAACAATGAAAAAAATTATTTCTGTTTTATTTTCAATATGTTGCACCATTACCTTTTCTCAGGCCGTTAATGCTGCTTGGTATGAAGTGACCGGATCGTCAGCCATTGTTTCCTCAGAGGAAGTCGCTCGCCTCAATGCATTGGAAGATGCCATCTATAAGGCGGTAAACTTTGCCGGGGCAGACATCGGTAGTATCAGTAACTTGCGACCACTGCTGGAATCAGACCGTAAAGAGTACCAGTTTACTAACCATGAAGTACGCTATGTGTTAGTTGAAGAGAATAAAACACGTCGGGGAGTGATGTATGTTAAAGCTCGAATTGATATTTATCCTTCGGCAACAGGTTGCCACGTTAGCCAATATAAGAAAACGTTTTTAGTGGGTAACATTGATCTTGCATCGCCACAACAGGCGGTTATGGGGCAAATTTACAGTGTGGGAGATGATTTTGCACAGGTACTCAACCGCCAACTCGATCAAGAATCTCGCAGTTTTGTGTCGGTTGGCACCACAGATTATGCAATTGAAAAACAGCACCCAGAACGCTTAACCATGATTGCAGAGGACACGGGGGCACAGTACATTTTGGGGGGAACCATCACCGATTTAACTGCCACGATAGAGCAAAAATTACTCGCCGATGATGTGATTAACCGTCAATTTGCTATGCAAATCCAAGTGTTTGATGGCAAAACAGGCCAAGAAGTCATGACTAGACATTATAGAGAAGTCGCTAAATGGCCCTTCGCCAAAACCAGTCAGATAGATACGCGCAGTGCTCGTTTTTGGGCTTCAACCTTTGGCAGCATGATGCTGCGCGTCAGCCGAAATATCATGCTCGATCTTGAATCGGAGCTTTCATGTAAAATAACTCTCCCCGAGGTTGTGGCTAAATATGGTAATACCATCACGATAGATTTAGGACGTGTGCATGGCGTTAAAACCGGTGACCAATTGCAGTTGTGGCATACAGGTTCATTCATTGATCAGAAAGGGCTACCACGAAATAAAGTGACTCAAAGTGATATTACCCTTACGGTTACTCGCGTCTATGAAAACGAAGCAGAGCTGAGTGTTGATCAAGAAAATCTCGCCTCTAGCATACAAATTGGCGATGTTATGCACAAACAGCTTTAATTTTCGTTTTAACTAGTTAACTTCACAAAATTATTGAGTAAACTAGCCACCTTGCTCCCGTAGCTCAGTAGGATAGAGCGGCCCCCTCCTAAGGGGCAGGCCACAGGTTCGACTCCTGTCGGGAGCGCCATTTTGATAAAGCCTCAACACCCAACCGGTATTGAGGCTTTTTTTTCTGACGAAAAATTGACCTAATATTGATTTGAGCCACTACTATTCATATACAGTGATTACTGTAAGTTCTATGTCAAATAATCTAGAATTAGTATTAACAGATTTATCGATAGATAAGATCATGAAAAAGAGCAATCTAATCACGAATACTGGTCACCGCTTTATCTCTAAAGCAAAGACCGCCTATAAAATTCATATCCATACGCCGGATGATACGGTGCTGCACCGTTCTGTCGGCTATATCCGTATTGGTGAGAAAAAAGGGCTTAAAAAGGCGATAAAGCTGCGTAATGAATTAGGTTCAGAGATGTGGGGCAAACATTGGCGTCGTCTGCTCAAAGATCCCTATTTGATGACTCGCCTACCACACAGTTTAGAACCTAAAATTATATACAAACCCAGACCAACGCTCGATAACCCGGAAGCTCGGGATCCTTGTTATATCGCGGCTTGGAGACACTATGATGAAAAAGGTAACTGTATATTTCAAAGCGTCGTTTGTTCGATCAACAAGCATGGCAAGCTTGCCGCTTATACCAAGACGAAAAAGGCGCTATTAGAGGCTTATAAAGAAGACTTGGATATTCTTATCTACATGGGCCGATTGAATAGTATTGATTTGAAATAACGTGGCGTGATACCGGAGCGGTTAGAGGCTCAAATCCATTGTTTTACAAGAAGAAAGCCCGCGTTTTTCACGGGCTTTCTCTATTTTCTAATACTTAAGCGTTATTATTTCACTTCATAATCAAAGCTTGGAATAACGATATCAACACGACGGTTTTGCTTTCGACCTTCGACTGTATCATTCGATGCGATTGGGCTATTTTCCCCTTCACCTTTTACGGTAAGACGGTTCGCATCCACACCTTTAGCAATCACAACATCAGCAACAACTTGTGCGCGTTTTTCTGATAGTTTCTGGTTGTAAGCCGCAGCGCCAGTTGAGTCAGTATGACCAATAATTTCAGCATCGGCTTGTGGGTAAGCTTGCAAATATTTCACTAGTTTATCGAGCTGGTTAGTACTCTCTGCTGTTAGCTTAGTACTGTTATGGGCAAAGCTACTGCTGTCCAAACGTTGAAATGGCACATGCTTAACAACCGTTTCAGGTTCTTGGGGAATAACGACTGGCTCAACCACTGGCTGTACAACTTCTTCAACAAACACCTCTTGCACGATGACTGGCGCAGGTTCTGCTTTACTTCCACCAAATTTATACGAAACACCTAAGGTAGCCGAGTTACCTGCCGCTCGGACAAGATCGTTATTAATATCGGTGAGGCTTTGATATTCCAAGCGTAAAGTGACGTTATTATCGGTGTTGAACTCAATACCAGCGGCACCTAAATATGAGTAATCATCTTTATTGCCATAATCAACATAAGCACCGCCGACTTTAGCATATAAGGCAATGGCATCAGTCAAAGGAAGGCTGACTTTCGGTGCGAGTGTAATGGCCGTTACTTTTTCATCATTCAGCCCCGCACCACTAAATTTGCCCAAGTAATCGTAACCGGCCTCTAATGAAAGCCAATTAAACGCTTGGTAACCAAGGTAAGCACCGACGGTAGAAGATTCATCTTCACACACATCTCCAGCACGACAAGCGTCATCAAGCCAAGATTTACCAACTTTAGCACCTACGTATACTTCAGCCATTGCGGCAGAAGATGCAAAAACAAGCGCCATTGAAACTGCTGCTGCTAACTTTTTCATACTTTTTCCTTTCCTATTTATCGTTATCATAATGCGGTTGCGGTACCCAAAAAACGGTTTACTTTTCGCCTACACACATACCTACATAACTCGGAACCACTATACTGTATGTAAAGAAAGCTTAAATAGCGCATTAGTTTATTCTCTGTCATCGTTTTGTGAAATATTGTCAGTGCTCTACACCAAAGGATTTAACAAAGCCGATATAAAGAAAAACCGCAGCATAAGCTGCGGTTCAAAGCGTTGTTCGTATGATTGACTTATTGAGCGTTCGCTTCACGCTCAACAATAAAGGCCAATGCCATATTGATACGAGCAATGACACGCTCTTTGCCGATCAGTTGCATAACAGCATCAACCGATGGCGATTGACCACCGCCAGTGACAGCAACGCGCAGCGGCATGCCTATTTTACCCATACCGATTTCAAGCTCTTCACACACTTGAGCGATGACAGCGTGCAGGTTTTCCGTTGTCCAGTCACTCAATGCTTCTAATTTGCTTAAAGCAAGTGCTAGCGGCTCTTTCGCCACACCGCGCAAGTGTTTTTTCGCCGCATCAGCATCAAACTCAGCAAAATCTTCAAAGAAGTAACGAGATTGAGCAGCAAGTTCAACCAAGGTATTACAGCGTTCGCCAACCAGTTTAACGATCTCAGCTAATGCTGGGCCGTTGTCTTTATTGATGCCTTGTTGCTCAAAGTGCCATTCAAGGTGTTTTGCAACATATTCAGGCTCTGATGTTTTGATGTAGTGATTGTTCAGCCACAACAACTTATCAGTATTAAATGCAGATGCCGATTTGCTAATAGCATTTAAACTGAAGAACTGAATCATCTCTTCGCGTGAGAAAATTTCTTGGTCACCATGGGACCAACCTAGACGAACTAAATAGTTATTCAGTGCTTCAGGCAGATAACCTTCATCGCGATACTGCATCACAGAAACAGCGCCATGACGTTTCGATAGCTTGGCGCCGTCGTCACCTAAGATCATTGCGCAGTGCGCAAACACAGGTACAGGAGCACCTAATGCTTTGTAAATGTTGATTTGACGAGGTGTATTGTTGATGTGATCTTCGCCACGAACGACGTGAGTAATGCCCATATCCCAATCATCCACCACCACACAGAAGTTATAGGTGGGTGAGCCATCGGTACGACGAATGATCAGATCATCCATCTGGCTGTTGGAGATTTCGATACGGCCGCGGATCTGGTCATCAAAAATTACGCTGCCTTCTTTTGGATTACGAAAACGGATAACACACGGATCCCCTTCTTTTGCCGCGTCGTTGACCGCTTTGATTTTCGGATGATCGGCGTCGTAGCGCGGCATCTCTTTGTTCGCTTCTTGCTCGGCACGAACTTCATCTAACAGCTCTTTAGAGGCGTAACATTTGTAGGCTTTATCTTCAGCAAGCAGCTTATCGACAACTTCGTTATAACGATCAAAATGTTTAGTTTGGAAATATGGGCCTTCATCCCAATTCAAACCTAGCCAAGTCATACCTTCAAGAATCGCGTCTACGGCTTCTTGCGTCGAGCGCTCTAGGTCGGTGTCTTCAATACGCAAAACAAACTCACCACCTTGGCTTTTTGCATAAAGCCAAGAGTAAAGTGCAGTACGCGCACCACCAACGTGAAGATAGCCTGTCGGGCTAGGAGCAAAACGAGTTTTAACCGTCATTTGATTTCCTTAGGGATAAAAAGACAGCGGAGAACATGTCCACTGCAAGTACCAGGATAAAAAGTGGCGACATTTTACCACTGACGGCTAAATCTACAATCCTCGATTGCCTTTCGTTTTTCTGCGCTCAAGAATAACGCTTAAAATTCGCTTAACTTTCCTTTAGTGGAACTTGACCTTGCCCTAAAGGTAAGGTTTATGCTTCTAGCTATTGAGTTGGTTTACGGGGAATTTATCAATGAAACGCTTTCAATTGCCTTTATCAGGGCTGAAATGCATGGGTTGCGCGAAGAAACTTGAGCAGCATCTCAAGCAAGAATTTGAGGTACAAATCCACCAGCTGTCACCCACATTCATCGAACTGAGCACTTCGGCATCTTTAAATGAACTCATCGCCGCTATCGAATCCTTAGGCTATCAAGCCTTGCTCAGTACGAACAACGCTCCTCTATCCTCATTGCAACCCACAACCTTGGTTAGCGATACACAGCCACTCGCACAAGAGACAGAAGTCTCAACAACGGGTTTGGTTAGTACTCACTTACTGATTCAAGGGATGACTTGCGCAAGCTGTGTCTCTTCGGTGGAAAAAGCACTTCTAAGCGTTAACGGTGTACAAAAAGCGCAAATCAATTTAGCTGAACAAAGCGCCTTAGTGCTCTCGCAAGCGGATATCGCTGACCTTGAACTGCAATTGTTCAATGCCATTACTCATGCAGGCTACCGTGCAGAGCGAGTCGATGACCCAGTCCAACAACAACAAAAACAAAAACAGCAATCACGTGATTTACAAAAGCAGCATAAAACCAATGCATTACTCGGTTTAATGATGGGTATTCCGTTAATGCTTTGGGGCCTTCTTGGTGGCAGCATGATGATTGTGAGCACTCAACAGCAAATATACTGGGGCGTTATCGGCATTGTGTGTTTGGCTCTATTGGCCACCGCTGGCCGCCACTTTTTTAGCCATGCTTGGCTTGCGTTAACCCATAAGCGCGCCACCATGGATAGCTTAGTCGCCCTAGGAACTGGAGCGGCTTGGGCCTATTCAATGTTGGTAGTGATTTACCCAACTTGGTTTCCCATAGCCTCGCGTCATGTTTACTTTGAAGCCAGCGCGATGATTATCGGTTTGATTTCACTGGGCCACTACATTGAGGCGAAAGCCAAAGCGAAGACAACCCAATCCTTGCAAGCCTTAATTAACTTGCAACCACAACAAGCAACACGCATCACGGCGCAAGGCGATCAACAGATTGCGGTTGAATTAGTACAACTTGGTATGCAACTGCGCATAAAACCGGGAGAAAAAGTGCCGATAGACGGCAAAGTCATCAGCGGTGAATCTTATGTTGATGAGTCCATGCTCACTGGCGAGCCGATCCCCGTCCTAAAAGTGGCAGGCGATGCCATTGCGGCAGGTACCATCAATCATGATGGTAGCTTAGTCATCGAAGCCACCGGCGTAGGGGCGCAAACCATGCTCTCGCGCATCATCCAAATGGTGCGTCAGGCGCAAAGCAGTAAACCAGCCATCGCCAAACTGGCAGACCAGATATCTGCTATTTTTGTACCGACAGTGGTTATGATTGCCCTGTTTTCCGCTCTGATTTGGTACTTTGTAGGCCCTGAACCTAAGGCCAGTTATATGCTAGTGGTTGCGACAACAGTATTGATCATTGCCTGCCCTTGTGCCTTGGGTCTAGCTACTCCACTCTCGGTTACAGTAGGAGTTGGCAAAGCCGCTGAAATGGGTATTTTGATCAGAGATGCCAATGTATTGCAATCGGCAAGCAAAATCACCACTATAGTATTTGATAAGACAGGTACGCTCACTCAAGGCAAGCCAACCGTTCAGAACTTAGTCACGTGGGGAATTGAAGATAGCAAATTGTTAACCCTTGTTTACGCTTTGGAACTGCGCTCTGAACATCCTCTTGGCAAGGCTATCTGCCATTATGCGCAACCGCTGGTATCAACCAGCGCCGAAGTCGAGCAATTTACCAACCTAAGAGGCAAAGGGCTAATGGCAAACATTGGAGGCGATTCCGTCGTCGTTGCCTCTTTATCGCACCTTGAATCGCTGGGCGTTCCTCTTACTCAAGCACAAACAACCATTGAACACTACGCAGAACAAGCTTGGACGCCAGTCGCGGTTGCCATTAACGGTGAACTCAAAGGTCTCATCGCAATTGCTGATCCAATCAAACCTAACGCTGCACAAGCTATCAGCACACTGAACAAAATGAACATTCGTACCGTGATGCTAACCGGAGATAACCAAAGCGTGGCCACTGCAATCGCCAAACAACTAGGTATACAGCAAGTGATCGCTCAAGTACTTCCGGATCAAAAAGCACAAAAAATCGTGCAGTTACAAGAGAAAGGCCAAATCGTCGCCATGGTCGGTGATGGTATTAATGATGCGCCAGCCCTTGCGCAAGCCGATATTGGTATCGCAATGGGCAGTGGCAGTGATGTCGCAATAGAGAGTGCGCAAATGACATTGCTCAACTCCTCACCGCTTGCCGTAGTCAATGCTATCGCTCTTTCTAAAGCGACAGTAAAAAACATGAAGCAGAACCTATTGGGCGCGTTTATTTATAACACCTTCGGCATTCCCATTGCCGCTGGTGTGCTTTATCCCGCTTTTGGCTTTTTACTTAGCCCTGTAGTTGCAGGAGCGGCAATGGCTTTGTCCTCAATCACAGTCGTGAGCAACGCTAACCGCTTGCGTCTATTTAAATCCCCTTTTCACTCTTAGAGGTTAGATAAAAATGAAAATGATCACAGCCGCTATGCTTAGCACCTTGTCTCTTATGAGCTACTCCGCATTCGCCACGGTGACCGAGATGACCAATTACAAATCCCCTTATTGTGGCTGCTGTACTGAGTGGTCCACTCACATGCAACAAGCAGGATTTAAGGTTAACGAGCAATTGCAAGAAGATATGACGGCGATAAAACAACAATTGGGCATTACACCCAAGCTCGCCTCTTGCCATACAGCCGTTATCGACGGCTATGTTTTCGAAGGTCACATTCCAGCCACAGACATTCAAGCCTTTCTCGCTAATCCACCGAAAAATGCCAAAGGGTTAGCCGTGCCCGGCATGCCAATCGGTTCTCCAGGTATGGAATCTGGTGATAAGAAAGAAGCCTATTCGGTTTTTGCTTTTAACGAGCAAGGTCAGGTGTTTGAGTTTGCTCACCACGAAGGTAATTGATTTTATGTAATAAAGCCTCCGACAGATGCGGAGGCTTTCATTGGGGTGCCTTGATATGGCTACAGTTATTTAACGCTAGTAACTCGGCTGACTCGCTCGCCTGAAGCAGAGATAGAACGGATCCAGACCTCACCGGACACCTTCGGTTGTTCAATGCTCAAGTAAGTAAGCCATTGTTGACCATCTAATGAGTATTGCAGCTCAACACCTGGGAATGACGAATTCATCGACAATTTACCCGCTTCAATCTTAGCTCCGGGAATTGGCAGGCGATAATCAATGCCAGCTTTTTCCAGTTTCGCCAGCTCACGTTGCCCAACAATATTAGCAAAACGAGTCCAATCTTGATTCAGTGCAGACTTATTGACTAAGTTGGTTTGCTGAGAATATTCAACCCCTACTTTATAGTCGTTTTCCCACTCCGCTTTATGCCAAGCACGTTCAGCGGCAGCCAACACTCGAGGGAAAACCATATATTCATACTGCTCATCATTACGAACCGTTTCTGACCACAATTGAGCTGACAAGCCGTAGAATGGTTTCGACGTCACCTCTCCTTTACCGACAAAACCATTACCATCACGATCTAATGAAGTTTCAGCGTTTTGCGGCATATTTTCCGGTGCAAAACCAAACATTTTGCGCGTATCGGTCGCACGGGTGGCCCAGTAATAACCGCGCTCTTTAGGATCCGCCTCATAAGGCATATCCATGTAGACATAATCAGGGTTAGAAACAATTACGTCGTAACCTTGTTTTGCCCATTCATAAACAGAGCTTGTACCGCCCCAATAGAGGACATCCCAAAAGTTCACACGTGTATTGCGCGTGGCAAAAGAGGATTCTCCCTCGCTGTATTTCAAGCCATCTTGCCATGCTTGGAAATTCTCAATCCCTTTATCGGCGACAATTTCCGACACTTGCTCAGCAAAATAACTCGGTAAATGAGCAAAGTCACTTACTACTCCTTGGCTGACTAATGCTTGGCACTGTGGCGATTTCGCAAATGGTTTATCTTGTTGTGAAAGATCTAAGTTACCTTTCCAACTGACTTTTTCCGTCGCATTAATATCTTGGAAACCCGCGCCCAATTTGATGTTTTTCGCCTCATCGCCACCAAAATGCCAAGTCGATAAAGGCATGCCCGCCTCAATGTGCATCAAGGCCACTTCAGTGATCACCTTGTCCACAAAACGTTTAGACGAGTCTAAACAAGGGTTAATAAAACTCTGCTTATCATAAAACTGAACCGTCGTAACATTGGAGCTGTCTTGAGGATCCATCAAGCGATACTGGCTAGCCTGTTCGGTTTTCCCCTCTTGGCTCAAACGATCAAAACGAGCCTCCATTGAAACAACCGCAGAGCGAGCATGGGCTGGCATATCAATTTCAGGAATCACTTCAATATTGCGCGCTTTAGCGTGCTTGAGGATTTCAATGTAATCGGCTCGACTAAAATAACCTGAGCCAAAGTTATCAGAATTTGGACCGGAGCCAAGCTGTGGCAGCAAGCAGTTTTTCTCATCTAAATCAAAGCAGCGCTGCCCACCAATGTCGGTCAATTCAGGTAAGCCCGGAATTTCTAAACGCCAACCTTCATCATCGGTCAAATGAAGATGTAATTTATTCATCTTATAAGCCGCCATTTGATCTAACGTGGCCAAAATCGCTTGCTTAGAATGGAAGTTACGTGCGACATCCACCATCACACCACGGTAATCAAAACGTGGAGCATCTTCGATGTGGATCACTGGCAGCGCTGTGACATTCTGGCTATCCACTAAACCCAAAATAGATTGAACGGCGTAGAAAGCTCCCGCCTCATCAAATGCACGAATAGAGATAGCATTCGGTGCAATCTCCAACTCATAAGCACCCGATGTCGCCATCTGGTCAGAAAATTCGCTCGGTGTAATCGCAACACCAACCGCCAACTCTCCATCAAGCTTCAGCCCAATCGTTTTAGCACGCGCCTGCAATGCTGAAAACTGATCCGTCGCAAAGTCCTTCACATCAAGCTTAAGGCCGCGAGTAATGTCAACAACACCTTGACCAAGCGTTGTTTTTAGAGGCGTTGGTAACAGAGCCGTTGATACATCTTGCAGTGATACATCGCTATTTCTCTCAAATCGGCTGATGGCCGTGGCAAACACATTATTATCGCTGGTGGTGCGTTTGATATTGTCACCCTCAAGCCCACGCACAAATGACGACGTGTCCTCTGTGTTGAGAGATACAATAAGTTTAGGCTCTGTATTGGGCGCCGCAACGAATGCACGCGGCATAAAGTCCGTTTCAAACAACTGCCAATATTCAGCGACCAGAGGCAAAACAACCTCTTCGCCAGCAGCAAAACCATCAAATTTATCAGTAGGTTCAAGCTTATGTAAATCACCCGTTAAACGGGTAATTTTGAATTGATCATTTTCAACATCCAGAATAAGTCGAATGCTGTGGAAATAGATAGCCCACTGCTTTGAATTCACAGCTTCACCTTGGTTAACCAAGGTCATGTTCACTTTATTACACGATGCCCATTCTGATTCGAGAGCCTGACATGCCAATCCTTCATCTGCCCCGTGATTGGTTAATACGGTGTAATGAATATCCAAATTTTCCGCCAGCGCATCGACTACTTTCTGCTCTGGTGATTGCAACAAAGAGCAACCTGATAATGTGGCGATAACCGAAACAGCAATCAAACTAGGTTTCAACATTTGACTCACCCTACCTTTAAAATAAAAACCCAATATCCTGTTAAAAGGACTCAAAACAGCAACAAGCATAAAGGCTTGTGACCTAAGGCATTCACCATACAAGGAGTTATTTCTAAGCGTAAAATAATTAGCTACACGAAGTGATCCAGTTCAAATTCTCTAAAATACAATCAAAACAAAACCATTTAAAATCAATAGATTAAACTTGACGTCAAAACCGTAATTTATTATTTGACGAGTTTAACTTGAGAAAGATCACATAAAAATGCATAACAAAAATGAATTTATGAATAGAGATCACTACTCACTACAAGGCGAGAAGTTCATTAAAGGGATTTGGCAGGTTAAATCGTGATATAGGTCATAAATTGTAATGACTCATCAAACGTCAAAATGCGCTAAAGTGACGTTTTTTACACATCCTAATGCTATTTATTATCGTGGAATATTGACTGCTATTTTCAATAGTTGAATTTGCTCGGAGAAGGGTGAACAGTGAAAGAGCCTGATAGAGAAAGAGGAAAAGGAAAACCCTTTCTCTTTGGTAATGAAAATGATCACATCCAGATGCAACAAAGCCCCGCATTACTGCGAGGCCTTTAATGTGGTCGGTGAAGAACCAGATAGTGAAAGAGGCGAACCCCCCTTTCTATTTGGTAACGAAAACTTACCGTTTCCAAATGTAACAAAGCCCCGCATTACTGCGAGGCCTTTAATGTGGTCGGTGAAGAACCAGATAGTGAAAGAGGCGACCCCCCCTTTCTATTTGGTAACGAAAACTTACCGTTTCCAAATGTAACAAAGCCCCGCATTACTGCGAGGCTTTTAAAGATGGTCGGTGAAGAGGGATTCGAACCCCCGACCCTCTGGTCCCAAACCAGATGCGCTACCAAGCTGCGCTATTCACCGAAATTTTTGCTCTGCACTTAGCGAGCAGTTCCGAGCTTTTTGCCTAGAACGGATGCGTATATTACTCATCTAAAACTAAGACGCAAGCCTTTAATCTTATTTCCATCAAATAACAAACTCATTGGCTAAATCACCATCAAATACACATAAAAACGTGACTAATTACACACCAATAGAAACATCAAGTTAACCTATGCAACATAATTGATCCAGATCAGTGTCAGCAAACAGAGCAAACTTTAACTTGGCTGTGTCTTCGAAACTTTGGAGGAAACATGGACTTTTGGCTTGATCTCCTATTTGGTAATGCTGTGGGACTATCTTCAATGATAGTAATCTTTGGTGCTTTTGGTCTTATGCTGTTTTATGGCGGTTTCTTCATTTATAAAGTGATGAATGACAAATCTCCTCACTAGATCGCTTAGCACCTATTGAAAAATAGTGTGACGCTATGCACCGGGGTGGATTATCTGTCTGCTCCGGTTTTTTATCGCGTTAATAACTCTATCTTCTTGATGAATGGCATCATTCGCTACTCAAGAACGGTTCGATAAGAACACCTGTCTCAAAATAGTTTCCATTTTCTCATGCAAATAAAAGCATTCCCTCAGCATATAAATAAAGACGTCAATGCCGTCTATATCTTGTTGAGGAAAAGTGATGGGGAAAGGCTGGAAACCATGAGTGTCATTAAAAACGCCTTGGTTAATTAATATTAACTGCTAAAATATCGCAACGTTACTAGGCAACACTCAGAGTGTTGCTTTCTTTTTATTCACCGCCGTTGGGAAACGTAAGAGCAACCTATGTCACAACAAGCCACCATCCGTTTAAACAAATACATCAGTGAAACTGGTTTTTGTTCTCGTCGAGAGGCCGATAAGTTAATTGAACAAGGCCGAGTAACCATCAATGGACTATTGCCGGAAATGGGCACTAAAGTCACGCCGAACGATGAGGTGTGTATTGATGGTAATCCATTAAAATCAAAAGAAAAACCGATATACATTGCCCTTAACAAACCGACAGGAATCACCTGCACAACAGAGCGCGATATTCCAGGTAACATTGTTGATTTTATTGGCCACCACAAACGTATTTTCCCGATAGGTCGATTAGACAAACCATCTGATGGACTGATCTTTCTGACTAACGATGGTGACATAGTCAATAAGATATTACGTGCTGGTAATAACCATGAAAAAGAGTACGTCGTCCGAGTAGATAGACCCATCACCGACGAATTTCTACATAAGATGGCCTCTGGTGTGGAAATTCTTGATACGGTGACACTGCCTTGCAAAGTAACCCAAGAAACGAAGTTCTCCTTTAGAATTGTGTTAACACAAGGGTTAAACCGTCAAATTCGTCGTATGTGTGAGGCCTTAGGTTACGAAGTGTTTAAACTACGCCGAGTTCGTATTATGAACATCAGCCTAGACGGTATCCCGAATGGTGAATGGCGTTATTTAAGCGACGAGGAAGTCGCTGAAATATTAGCAATGTGTGAGAGTTCTTGCGGTACGGAAGGCGCGTCCAAGCTTGATGTGACGGGTAAGCGTATTCGCAAAGCTACCGATGCAAAACTGTTTGATAGTCGTGAGCAAAATCAAACCTCGACGGCACGCAGAAATCAAAAGCCAAAAACGTTCCAAGGACGCAATGCCGATGAGTTTCGCCATGCTCCAAATACAAAAAGAGCACCGCGCCGACCCACAAATTCATCACAAGGTGCGCCAGCTAATAGCCACAGAAAAAGCAGTACGTTAAGTCTTAAAAAATAATCATCGAACAATGCGTTAATTCTGTTGAGCAATAAAATGACCGTAATGACGCATCACTGAAACAACTATAAAAAACCGAAGCAACTATAAAAAAGGAGAAACTTTCGTTTCTCCTTTAAGACAGCATAAAATTAACGCTTATTTCGTACCAAAAATCTTATCACCAGCATCGCCAAGACCAGGAACGATATAACCTTTATCATTCAATTTCTCATCAATTGCCGCCGTATAGAGCTCAACATCAGGGTGCGCTTTTTCTAACGCCGCGATGCCTTCAGGCGCTGCAACTAAAACGAGAATTTTAAATTGGTTACAGCCGCGCTCCTTGAGCAAATCGATCGTCGCAATCATGGAACCGCCAGTTGCCAGCATTGGGTCAACCACAAGCGCAATTCGCTCCTCAATATTAGAAGCGAGTTTGTTGAAATAAGGGACAGGCTCAAGCGTTTCTTCATCACGATAGATGCCAACAACACTAATCCGCGCACTTGGAATGTGCTCCAAAACGCCGTCCATCATGCCAAGACCAGCACGCAAAATAGGTACTACCGTTACTTTTTTACCTTTGACTTGATCAATTTCAACTGGGCCATTCCAGCCTTCAATCGTCACTTTTTCTGTTTCAAAGTCTGAGGTTGCTTCATAAGTTAGTAGGCTACCCACTTCTGTAGCTAACTCACGAAAACGCTTAGTGCTGATATCCCCTTCCCTCATTAACCCAAGTTTATGCTTAACTAGAGGGTGTTTAACTTCAACAACTTTCATTTTCATCTCCGACGACATTTAAACAAACCTTCGAATTGTACACACTTTTTATGCTAATTTCAGTGCCAATTATAAACAAAAAAACTGACGCAAACGTTTTCCTTTTTGTTTTAAGCCCTGTTAGAATAGCGCCGTTTTCATATCCAACTTATGACCGAGGACTTCCCCGTGAGCGGTAATAACACTTCTCTTAGTTACAAAGATGCTGGCGTAGATATTGATGCAGGCAATGCACTTGTTGAACGAATTAAAGGCGCCGTCAAACGCACTCGTCGCCCTGAAGTTATGGGTGGCATTGGTGGTTTTGGCGCGCTTTGCGAGCTACCAACCAAATATAAACATCCTGTTTTAGTCTCTGGCACCGATGGAGTTGGCACAAAACTTCGCCTCGCATTGGATATGAATAAGCACGACACCATTGGCATTGACTTGGTTGCAATGTGTGTTAACGATTTGATTGTTCAAGGTGCTGAACCGCTTTTCTTTTTGGACTACTACGCCACGGGCAAATTGGATGTAGATACTGCTGCTGATGTGGTGTCGGGTATTGCCGATGGTTGTGTGCAAGCAGGTTGCGCTTTGATCGGTGGTGAAACCGCTGAAATGCCGGGTATGTACGAAGGTGAAGATTACGATGTCGCTGGCTTTTGTGTCGGTGTGGTTGAAAAAGAAGAGATCATCGATGGCTCAAAAGTAGCAGCAGGTGATGCTCTGATTGCGGTTGGCTCTAGCGGCCCCCACTCAAACGGCTATTCATTAGTTCGCAAGATCCTCGAAGTATCAGGTGCCGACAAAAATGAAGACTTGGCTGGCAAAACGATTGGTGAGCACTTACTGACACCAACCAAAATTTACATCAAATCAGCGCTTAAAATGATCGCCGAGCACGATATTCACGCCATTTCACACATTACTGGCGGTGGTTTCTGGGAAAACATTCCTCGCGTTCTTCCGCAAGGGACGAAAGCGGTGATTGACGGCAATAGCTGGGAATGGCCAATTATTTTCCAATGGCTGCAAGAAAAAGGGAATGTAACCACTCATGAAATGTACCGCACATTTAACTGTGGTGTCGGACTGATTGTTGCACTTCCAATGGATCAAGCACAAGCGGCGGTTCAATTACTGCAAGCGGAAGGCGAAAATGCGTGGGTTATCGGTCATATTGCTGAAGCTCAACTCGATGAAGAGCAAGTAGAGATCAAATAACTGATGAAAAGTATTGTTGTTTTAGTTTCAGGAAATGGCACCAACTTACAGGCTATCCTTGATGCGTGTGAAACGAAAATTAAAGATGGCAAAGTAACGGCTGTTTTTTCAAACAAAGCAACTGCTTATGGCTTAGAACGAGCTAAAAAAGCAGGTGCGGCGGCGGTGCATATTGACCCAAATGCCTTTGACACGCGAGATGCGTTTGATACGGTATTGATGGAGAAAATTGACCAATACGCGCCTGACTTAATCATTCTTGCTGGCTACATGCGTATTCTGAGTGGTGAGTTTGTGCGTCACTATTTAGGACGGATGCTCAATATTCATCCTTCTTTACTTCCTAAATATCCTGGGTTGAATACCTACCAACGCGCGATTCACGCGGGTGATGAAGAGCATGGCACCAGTGTGCATTTTGTGACTGAACAACTTGATGGTGGCCCAGTCATTCTACAAGCAAAAGTGCCTATTTTTGATGAAGATACCGTTGATATTTTGACTCAACGTGTTCAAGCTCAAGAGTATCGAATTTACCCACTAGTGGCACAATGGTTCGTTGAAGGACGCTTGGAAATGCGTGAAGGTAAAGCCTATTTAGATGGCCAATTACTTGGCATGCATGGTTATGCTTTCGATGAATAAATCGTATCTCTGAATAGTGCGAAAAAGGTTGCCTCAACAGCAACCTTTTTTATTGTCATCTCAAATACGATTCAAACCGCAGTAAATAGAACAAGCTTAAGAATAAAAAACTTAAATGGGTGCTTGGCAGCTTGGCTTTGCCGCGGCAAAGGGAATGTCAGCTAAGGACTGCGCATTGCCATCAACGTATTCGCCATAATGGAAAATCGCATATTCGCCTGGCTTCATTCGTTGCCAAGTTTCATTTCCCGTCAGTGGCTGAGTCGCAATCACAGACACAACATCATCAGGCGTTGTTTCTTCTTGGAAGTTAATCTCGACATCTTCATCAAGCAGGCTCGCTTTACCAAAGGGGGCACGTCGAGTAATCCAGTACAGATGATTCGTGCAATAGGTCACCACAAACTCACCATCAGAAAGTAGCATATTAAACACACCTTGCTGCTTCAGTTGATCGCAACACTTCGCAACGAATTGAAACATGCTGAGCATATCTTGAGGCGGTTCAGGATAACGCGCTTCTAACTGCTTTAACAACCAACAGAAAGCTTGCTCGCTATCCGTTTCACCAACAGGGCGATAGCGCCCAGTTTCTAGCTGATGGTGATCCGCCAATTGCCCATTGTGAGCAAACGTCCAATATCTCCCCCACAATTCTCGAGTGAATGGGTGAGTATTTTCCAAATTCACCCCACCGCGATTTGCTTGACGAATATGGCTAACCACTGCCCGACTTTTTATAGGGTAACTCTGCACAAGCTCTGCAATTTTTGACTGAAAGCTAGGGTTAGGATCTTTAAAGGTGCGAAACCCCTTCCCTTCATAGAAAGTGATTCCCCAACCATCACGATGCGGCCCCGTGTTGCCGCCACGCTGAATCAACCCAGTAAAACTAAAGCAAATATCAGTCGGCACATTGGCACTCATACCAAGCAATTCACACATGGTTTAATGCACTCCCTTTTGCAACCACAAACACATTAAAAGAAAAGAACGGCGTTGAACTTCTTACGCCATCTCTTTTTCAATCAGTTGGATAACGATGTGGATGATCTTGATATGGATTTCTTGGATACGATCCGCGTAGCCGAAGTGCGGGACACGAATCTCGATATCCGCTAAACCCGCCATTTTCCCACCATCTTTACCGGTCAGTGCAATGGTCTTCATCCCTTTAGCTTGGGCCGCTTCAATCGCTTTCAAAATGTTCCCCGAATTACCAGAAGTCGATAGGCCAAACAGGACATCGCCTTTTGAACCCACCGCTTCCACATAGCGAGAGAATACAAAATCGTAACCAAAATCATTGCTAACGCAAGACAAATGGCTTGGATCTGAAATAGCAATACCAGGATAACCCGGACGATTCTCGCGATAGCGCCCCGTTAGCTCTTCAGCAAAGTGCATTGCATCACAGTGGGAACCGCCATTACCGCAAGAGAGCACTTTTCCGCCTTGCTTAAATGAGTCGGCAATCAGTTTTGCGGCGGCCTCAATTTGAGCGATGTTATGCTCATCATTAAGAAATTTGTTTAGCACGTCAGCCGCTTCGGTCAATTCACTTTTAATTAAATCCTGGTACATAGATATATTCTCTTTTTAATCTGTTTACCGATAGGCTCCATCAATCAAGAGCCAGTAACAGGCTTGAGTTTACCCAAACCATCCTTTCTGTCGATAGTTCGACTTCAAGAATTGTTGTTTTCTCCCGCTTCCCACTCCAGAAAGCCCTCTATGGGTTGTTTATTTTGAGGTTTTGCCCTACATGGATCACTTTTTGAACAATACAAGGTTTTACATTTCGTTAATAATTTGATTACACTTAACACTGGTTAGACCACTTACACAAACGAGACGACTAACAACACTTCCCAATGCACTGAGAAAAATCAGCCGCAATGGCGTGAATACAGTCTCAAAGGAATGAAATTATGGACATCTTGCTCTCTATACTTGGTTTTCTCACCGTGTTCGGTGTGTGCCTCTACCACAGAATGTCACTTTTTAGCGCATTAGTTGCGCTAACGGTAACCATGGTGGTTCTTACCCTGCTGGATTACACCGGGGTGATTGGATGGTTGCTGTATTTAGCGGCTATCGCTTTATTAGCCGTTCCCTCTATCCGTCAAAGCGTGATTAGCGAAAAAGCATTAACACTGTTCAAAAAAGTGCTGCCTGCAATGTCACAAACCGAAAAAGAGGCATTAGATGCAGGAACCGTTTGGTGGGAAGCTGAACTGTTTAAAGGCAAACCGAACTGGAGCAAACTACACAAAATTGCAGCGCCGACATTAAGTGCACAAGAGCAAGCCTTTATTGATGGACCAGTCAACGAAGTGTGTGCCATGGTTAGCGATTATCAAGTTACGCATGAATTAGCCGACTTACCTCCTGAGGTTTGGCAATATTTAAAAGATCATAAATTCTTCGCCATGATCATTAAAAAACAATACGGCGGCTTGGAGTTTTCAGCTTATGCACAATCCATTGTGCTACAAAAGCTAACGGGTGTATCTGGAGTGCTTTCATCCACCGTTGGTGTACCGAACTCTTTAGGCCCAGGCGAACTTTTACAACATTATGGTACTGAAGATCAGAAAAACCATTACCTGCCACGTTTAGCGGAAGGTAAAGAGATTCCCTGCTTTGCATTAACCAGCCCAGAAGCGGGTTCCGATGCAGGTTCAATTCCTGATTTTGGCGTGGTATGTAAAGGGAAATGGGAAGGAAAAGAAGTGTTAGGGATGCGCCTAACGTGGAACAAGCGCTATATCACACTCGCCCCGGTTGCAACCGTATTAGGCCTAGCATTCAAACTGCGCGATCCTGACGGCTTACTTGGGGATAAAACAGAGCTTGGCATCACTTGTGCGCTCATCCCAACCCACTTAAAAGGAGTTGAAATTGGCAATCGCCACATGCCATTGAACGTTCCATTCCAAAATGGTCCGACACGTGCTAACGACTTATTTGTGCCGCTTGATTTCATTATTGGCGGACCAAGCATGGCAGGACAAGGCTGGCGTATGCTTGTAGAGTGTTTATCGGTTGGACGTGGCATTACGTTACCTTCTAACTCGACGGGCGGAATTAAAACTGCGGCGCTAGCAACAGGAGCTTACGCTCGGATTCGTCGTCAATTTAAGCAACCAATTGGCCATATGGAAGGTGTCGAAGAGCCATTAGCACGTTTAGGTGGTAACGCTTATGTGATGGATGCGGCGAGCAATTTAACCGTAGCTGGTATTGATCTGGGCGAAAAACCCTCGGTCATTTCCGCTATAGTCAAATACCACTGTACCCACCGTGGTCAACGCAGCATTATTGATGCAATGGATATCGTGGGCGGGAAAGGCATTTGTATTGGTCCTGCTAACTTTTTAGCTCGCAGCTACCAAGGTGCACCGATTGCCGTAACCGTCGAAGGGGCCAATATTCTGACTCGCTCAATGATCATCTTTGGTCAAGGCGCTATCCGTTGTCATCCTTATGTTTTAGAAGAAATGAACGCCGCTTATTCACAAGATTCTGATGCCGTTGAGAAATTTGACGCCGCTCTTGCAGGTCACGTCAGCTTCACCATGAGTAATCTTGTGCGCAGTATTTGGTTTGGTGTTACCGATGGTTTTGGTTCATCTGCACCGACTAATGATGCAACCAAACGCTACTATCAACAACTAAACCGTTACAGCGCTAACTTAGCACTGCTTTCTGATATTTCGATGGCTGTATTGGGAGGCTCTCTCAAACGTAAAGAGCGTTTGTCAGCACGCCTTGGCGATATTTTGAGCCAACTCTACCTCAGTTCAGCCACACTTAAGCGTTTTGAAAATGATGGTCGTCCCGTGGAGGATCTTCCTTTGGTTCATTGGGGTCTGCAAGACAGTTTGAAGCAGACGGAAGTCGCCATTGATGAATTCTTAGCCAACTTCCCGAATAAAGCGATTGGTAAGGTACTTCGTATATTGTTGATGCCGATTGGTCGAGTACGCAAAGCACCTAGCGATAAATTAGATAGCCAAGTTGCGCAGATCCTGCAAACACCGAGTGAAACTCGTTCACGCATTGGTCGCAACCAATATCTCGCCCCAACGGCGCATAATGCGGCGGGTAAGATTGAACAAGCACTGGACATCATTTTACGTGCAGAGCCTTTGTTCGATAAAGTGTGCAGCGTCACCAATCAACGCCGTCCATTTTTGCGTTTAGATGAAGTGGCTGCCATTGGCTTACAACAAAAAATTCTAACCGAACAAGAAGCACAGCTATTAACGGAAGCTGAGGCTCATCGTTTGTATACCATTAATGTCGATGATTTTGCGCCACAGGAACTGGCCGCAAAGCCTCAATATCCGGCAATAAATGATGTTGCGTAAGTCAATCTCTTGAATGTCAAAGGGCGCTTTAAACGCCCTTTTCTATGACTGGAATACTGAATCAAGAGGTTGCCAGCTCGGCAACATCCCTTGTTATTTCTTCGGCATATTCAACTGTAATTCGGGTTGCAACGCCTTTTTCGCTTTAATCTTACGCATCACAAACCACGCTAGAAGACCTATGAATATTGCAACAATATTACCAATCACGATGAACATAATACTGCGACTCGTTGCCTCTTCTCTCATCTGAATAATCAGTTGCTCCTGTTCAAGCCTACGCTGCTTAATCTCTTCTTCCATCTGCAAACGGCGAGTCTCCTCAATGTTAACATCATCCACCACGCTGTAAGTACGCTCTGAAAGTGGGAAAAAAAGTGGGCGCTGGCTAGCGAGTTCTGTCGCATATAACCTTCCAGACCAACGATAGTTACCGTTATCCCCTTTGTATGGAATTTCCAAATTAAGCTTGAGTGACTCTTTTCCGGATAGTCCTTCAGTAGCAAAAATATCATCATAAATATTGGCATGCTCAACATGCGCCGCTATCGATCCGGGCTCAACCATGCCTAACTCACCTGCAAACACAATTTGGTGCGGCGCGCCATCTACTCGGGACTGGATAAAGGTAGTCGACACTGGCGTAGGGTAAACTAACACTTCTTGCTCTTGAGCGCGTAAAAACACACCGTTACCAGAAGTGATCCTAACACGGTATTTACCCGGCACTGGAGTGATAGGTAACGCAACCGAAAATACACCATCACCAGGGCGTTCATCTAAACCACGTCCATCATCAGCAAATTCACCAATAACCTCAGGTAATGGACGCGCCTCTTTGATCAGTTCTTCTTCATTTTCAACGAACTTAGTAAAAGTCACTTTTAAGTTGACTCTATCGAGAAAGTCTCTCAACAATAAAGGCTTACCGTCGGAGGTTAAGCGAGCTGTAAATTTTAATTCTTCACCATGATACAAACGGCTAGGAAATACATCTGTATCCAATTGCAAGTGTGAGATTAGCTTAATGCTATTTTGTGGCGAAACCTTTCCTATAGCCTGCCAAGGGCCAGGCATTGGCTTATCAATTGAAATAATATCCATAGTAGGCTCTTGATACCAACGCATATTCTCATCGTACCGCCACGCGTAATATTTCTTACCATCTGGCCGCACAAGCACCACTGGCTGAGATGACTTTTCGCGATACACGACAAAAGTAATTTGTGAAATGGTTGGATCCACACGGAAACGATTATCGAGTAGCGACATCGAGGAGGGATTTGCCGCAAAAACGCCAATACTCCACATCAGCGCAGCAATAGCCACCATTATCCTCAACATATTTTCTCCTACTGACGCCAAAGACAGCTTCCGCTCTTTTCGACTAGATCCAATCTTTCTTGGTGTGCTTGTAATTCATCGGCACAAGCCTGCAAAACCTTTAGCTTTTTCCGACCTGCGACAGCTCGTTTTATTGACTCTCCTCCCACACTGCCATCACTGCGCGTTCCGGCACTGAACTGTAACGAGGTTTGCCCGCCAGTCATCAGCAGATAAACGTCCGCTAATATCTCCGCATCGAGCAATGCACCGTGCAAGGTACGATGTGAGTTATCGATACCATAACGATCACAAAGTATATCCAAATTGTTGCGTTTGCCGGGGAAAATACGCTTTGCCATAGCAAGCGTATCGGTCACTTTGCAATACTGCTCCGTCTTACCGATTTTAGCGTCGAGCTTGCGAAACTCGTAATCCATAAAACCGACGTCGAAGGGAGCGTTGTGTGCCACCAGCTCAGCTCCCTTGATGAAATCTAAAAACTCTTGATGCACATCGCGATATTGCGGTTTGTCCATCAAAAACTCATCGGTAATACCGTGGATCTCGATCGCTTCTAACTGAATCTCACGATCGGGTTTCAGGTAGACATGGAAGTGGCGGCCTGTCAGCTTGCGGTTGATAATTTCAACGGCACCGATTTCAACAATGCGGTGTCCTTCATAGTGAGGGCCGCCTTCACGGTTCATACCCGTGGTTTCCGTATCGAGAACGACGATACGTTGGGATTGGGAATTGCTGCTAGTATTCATAAGGATATGTATGTCAGACTATGCCAATAATGTGCGTAACCTAATAGTATCAAATCATGACAAAACAGGTGGAAATTTTCACTGATGGATCTTGCTTAGGTAATCCTGGCCCGGGTGGTTATGGGGTTGTCCTTCGTTACAAAGAAACCGAAAAAACGTTAGCCAAAGGCTACCGACTCACCACTAACAACCGAATGGAAATGTTAGCGGCAGTGGTTGCACTGCAAACACTGAAAGAGCCATGTAATGTTATTCTCACCACAGACAGCCAATACGTTCGTCAAGGTATTACTCAGTGGATCCACAACTGGAAAAAACGCGGTTGGAAAACATCGGATAAAAAACCAGTGAAGAATGCCGATTTATGGCAAGCACTTGATAAAGAAAGCGCCCGCCACACCATTGACTGGCGCTGGGTGAAAGGCCATGCGGGTCATCGTGAAAATGAAATGTGCGATGAATTAGCACGCAATGCAGCAGAAAACCCAACCGAAGACGATATTGGGTATCAAGCATCCGAATAAGGGTCACAGGCCTTATCTTGGTTCTGAGTTGATAAACGGTAGTTCAGGCTAACTGGCGAAAGACGCCGTTTAAAACGCCAATGAGGTTTAATCGGTTTCAAGGGATAAGTACGTTTGCGCGCTACGATGAAATACAGGCTACCAAATGGAGCGGCCCAGTCGCCAATACCATTTTCCAACCACGCCCACATGGGTTGATATTTTTGCATCGGGAAAAGGGCATATTGGTCACAGTCAATCACTTGATAGTTCAAGACACTCAGCCAGTCCTTAATCCGATTAGCGGTAAACATACGACCGCTCCAAGGTAAGTTATGTTTTCGCCAAGGCATCAAACTTGCGATCCCCGTAAAACTGATTGGATTAAACCCCGTAATAATGATGTAGCCATCATCCATCATCACGCGATCAACTTCGCGTAAGATACGGTGCGGATCGCCACAATAATCCAGTTGGTGCGCTAAAATAGCCACATCAAAACTCTTTTCAAGAAAAGGCAGTTCGTAGCTATCGGCAATCACCGTATGGAGTGGGTTTTCAATATCAAGATGAACTTGGTGTTGAATATTGCAGTTGCAACTGGCAAGCTCACAACTCAAACCACCGAGCTTAAGCATATGATAGCCAAATAATTTAGAGCACCATTCATCAAGCCGAGTCTGAATAGAATCACTAACCCACTGGCCATTTTTAAGTTGGGACCAAGAATGAGGCTTATCTAATTTTTTTTCGCTACGCGCTGGCTTCATCGATAACCTATTTCACCTCGGTGATTGGAGATACTCATGTTACAGATCAAAAGCATACCCGCATTTAATGATAATTACATCTGGCTGATCCAAAATAGCGATCAGCGTTGTGCTGTGGTCGATCCCGGTGATGCAGCACCAGTGCTTGAGTACCTCTCGAAGCATCAATTAACGCTCGAAGCAATATTAATTACCCACCATCACCATGATCACATTGGTGGTGTTGCAGAACTGGTTCGCCAGTTTCCCAGCATTAACGTTGTTGGTCCCGCTCATGAACCTATTCCTACCTTAACGCACGCGGTTGAAGCTGGCGATCAGCTAGAACTATTCGATGAAATCTTTATGGTGCTTGATCTCGCAGGACACACAAAAGGTCACATTGGCTATGTCGGTGACAATAAACTGTTTTGTGGCGATGTACTGTTCTCCGCAGGGTGTGGCCGTGTTTTTGAGGGCACAATGGAGCAAATGTTTACGTCACTGTGTAAACTTGCCGCATTGCCAGAAGAGACTGAGGTCTATTGCGCGCACGAATATACCGCAAGTAACGTCGCATTTGCTTTAGCCGTTGAGCCCGATAATGACCAACTTCAACAGTATCGAGATACCGTCAACCGGCTCCGAGCCCAGCAGAAATCGACATTACCGACCACGATCCGCCAAGAAAAATGGATCAATCCATTTTTGCGGACCCAGCAAGAGAGTGTGATGAAATCCGTCGCGAATCGTACTCAACAAACCGATCCTCTATCAATTTTTACCGCGTTACGTGAGTGGAAGAACGAATTTTGACGATTTGCTGCTTGTCATAGCAATAAAGTGCCAAGTATTATCAGCAGCCATTAAGTCAAAGGGCTGAGATAGATGCGATTTCAATTTAGCTGGGTGATGGTGCTCTTGTTAGCGGGGTGTCAAATCACTCAGCCAACAGACCAAACAACAGCGCCAAATGCCAAAGAGGCAAATAGCCCTCAGATTCAGACACAAAAAGAGATGGCTAAACAAAAGTCGTCATCTGCAAAAAAGACAACGCCGAAAGTGATCACGCCACAAGAGCAAGCGGACGTATGGCAGCGCATCGCAATGCAGTTGTCGATGGATATCCCAGATCATAAATCAGTGAATTATTATCGAACTTGGTATCTTAAACACCCTAATCACCTACAAACTGTTGCCGAGCGAGCAAAGCCATTTCTTTACCTTATCACTGAGAAAATTGAGCAGCGCGGCTTACCACTTGAGTTAGCACTCTTACCTATTGTTGAAAGCTCGTTTGATGCCTTTGCCTACTCACACGGTAGCGCTGCGGGGCTGTGGCAATTTGTGCCGAGTACGGGAGAGATGTATGGCCTAGAGCAAAATTTTTGGTATGACGGAAGACGAGATGTAGACGCCGCCACCGATGCGGCTTTGGATTATCTCACTGCATTAAATAAGCGTTTTGATGGTGATTGGAGCCATGCGATTGCCGCCTATAACAGCGGTGGTGGGCGGATCTCTAGCGCGATTCGTAAAAATCACAAGGTTGGTAAACCAACCGACTTTTTCTCACTCGACTTACCCGATGAAACCACAGGCTACGTCCCTAAATTACTCGCACTGGCCGATATTGTTGCCAATCAAGAAAAATATGGCATTGAAATCCCAGCAATCGCTAACAAACCAGTGTTAACGTTAGTCGACCCTCAAGAACAGCTTGATCTTGCCATTGCCGCCAATTACGCCGGAATGAGCGTGAAAGAGTTGCAAAGTTACAACCCAGCTTACAATCAATGGGCGACCTCGCCGACGGGACCTCATCAACTGCTTATCCCAGTAGATAAAGTGGAACGCTTTGCTCAGAAAGTTGAAGAGAATCGCGGTAAGGGGATGAAGTTAGTACGCTACAAGGTAAAATCCGGCGATAGCTTGAGTGTGATTGCTCAACAGCACAATACCACCAGCAAAGTGATTCAGACGGCCAACAATCTCAATGGCAACGTCATTCGCGTTGGGCAGTATTTAATGATCCCAACATCCGTAAAAGACGAAAAAGCATACGCACTCAGTGCCAGTAACCGCTTGGCAAAAACGCAAGCGATGGTCCGTGGTCAGTATAAGCTGTCTCATACGGTAGCCAAAGGTGATAGCTTATGGAGCATTGCCAAACAGCACAATGTTTCCCATCAGTCCTTAGCAAAATGGAACGGTATGGGGCCAAGAGACACATTGAAGATTGGCCAAACACTGGTCATTTGGAAAAATAGCAGTGAGGGTGCCATCATTCGCACCGTCTTTTATCAAGTGCGTAGCGGCGATACACTCAGCGCCATCGCTAATAAGTTTAAAGTCAAAAGCCTCGACATTGTAAAATGGAACGAGCTTGCAAACCAAAAGTACTTAAAGCCGGGTCAAAAACTCAAGCTCTACGTCGATGTCACTAAGGTCAGTGTATGAATCCTTCCAGTAACCCGTTAATCATGTTGGTGGATATTTTCCGTTCCCCCACGTCTTGTTTTTTAGCCCTTTATCAACGCGGCATGTGGGGTTGGCAACCTTATCTCTTTTTAATCCTGAGTCCCTTTCTATTTTGGGGGGCTTATTTTGACGTAGTTAACCTTGAATGGTTAAAAGCTGGGCTCTCGGCGCAGTTGGCTATGATCAACCCCGCTCAGCTTGAAATGTTAGATGCCAACACCTTGATGGCAAGCGAAATTATCAGTGATGTGGTAGGCCGCACGCTAACGATTTTCATGTTGGCATTATGGTTCAATTTGGCGACCAAGCAGAGCCAACATCAGCACGGTTTCTGGCGTTGGTTTGCCGCAAGTGCTGTCATCACTTTCCCAGCCGTGTTGGGCGATCTCGCCAGTTACGCGAGCTTATTACTCAAACATGGCCACGTGATGACTTACGCTGCTGACCTTAATAGTTTAAATGGCCTAATTAAGTTACCACTGACTAATGATTGGTCTCAATTTGCCAGCTCCTTCCCACTGCTTTTGCCTTGGTACATCGTACTTGGCTACGCGGCGGTGGGCGCATGGACAGAGCTGGAACGCGGCCAAGCTCTGGTGATTTCGGCGCTGCCTTGGATTGGCTATTACCTGATTTGGGCGCTGTACATCGCCATCAGTTAGAAAGTGGTTATAAACTAAAACTCGCCAATAGTGGGTTATGATCAGAAGCGTCCGTTACGGGCGCTTTTGCATTGAGCAGTGTTAAACCACGATAAAAAAGATGATCAAGCACCAAGCCCGTCACAAACTGAACACGGTGATCGGGTTCGAACAACACTTCCTTCAAACCCACACGATTTAATGCAGCGGTTAATGTGTCCATTCTTGCTTGACTCCAGCTATTAAAATCGCCACCGACAATCACTGGCCCTTGATGTGTTTTTAATTGAACGAGTAGCGCTTCCAGCTGATTGGTATACTCTTGCGTTCCATAGGTAAAGTTCACTGCATGCAGGTTTACAACCGCCAGAGTCTGACCATCACTTAAACGATACAGGGCGTAAATCGCCGATTTGGGTAAGCGCAACCAAGGCTCTAATTCGGTGTAAGCACACGCTAATACTGGCATCTGCCTGCCAAGATTTAACACTCCGGCTGATTCACCAAAAACACGAAAAGCATCCGCTTGCGTCCCCCCCCACTGCTTTTGGCTGATCCACTCTTTCAATGACAAGGTCATGCTCGTTTCTTGTAGCAACACCAATTGGGCATCTTGGCTGAATTTATCCAGCTCACTTTGCCATGTTGCTCTATTTTGTTTATAGATATTCCAAACCAGTACATTAAGCTGACCACGCACATCAATTGCGCGAGCGTTTGGATTATCGTAACAAATCAGTGGAGATGAAGCGTTTTTCCCATCAATAGTCAACAATTGCGGCGTTGAAGGAATAGTAAAAATAGAGAAAAAACTAATCACAGCCGCGGTAATCAGCAACAGCGGCAAAACAAGCAGATATTTTCTTTTCATAACGTTCAACAAAATTGGTAGGGATGTATTAATAAAGAGACAAAAAAGGAGCCATTGGCTCCCTTCTTCTCGGTGTACGGCTAAATAGCGTCTTCGTCTTCTTCACCGGTACGAATTCGTACCACTCGTTCAATATTAGTAATGAAAATTTTACCATCACCAATTTTTCCCGTTTGCGCCGTCTCAATAATGGTGTCAACGCAGCGATCAGCGACATCGTCAGTCACTACAATTTCAAGCTTCACTTTAGGTAAGAAATCCACCATGTACTCAGCGCCACGGTACAATTCAGTATGCCCTTTCTGACGACCAAATCCTTTTACTTCAGAAACAGTCATACCCGTGATCCCGACTTCAGCTAACGCTTCGCGGACGTCATCAAGTTTAAATGGCTTAATAATGGCTTCGATTTTTTTCATGTTCATCCCTTACACTTTCGTCAATTGGTGGCATTATCTGCTAGCAAAAAAAAACAATCAATAAAAAGCCCAAGCAACGCCTGGGCTGATTGAAACCCGTTCACTGCCATTTACTTAAGACTTGCGAAATAGGCCGCTAAGTTTTCAATATCGGCATCACTGAGCATTGCCGCTTGCGCTTGCATTACGACGGCTAAACCACCATTACGCTCTTTATTCTTGTAGGCTTTAACTGATGAGATAAGGTATTGCTCATTTTGCCCTTTTAGATTTGGATATCCCGGAATAAGGGCTATCCCGTCTGCGCCGTGACACGCCGCGCAGATAGCCGCTTTGGCTTGCCCTGCGGCTGGGTCCCCAGCAAACGCGCTTCCCGCTAACAACGTTAAACCCATAACTATTCCAATCGCGACTTTTTTCATTGCTCCACCTTTATGTCCATATTCATGGTATGTTTTATACGAATTTTGCATGAAAAGCGTTCATTTGTCCCAGATGAGTTCACAATCTTGCCCACTGAAGTCACGATCAACAAATAAATTTGCAATCGCAACCACTTGATTCCGATGCATCAATATTGGCGTTCTTCGTCGTAACCAACTGGGCACGCCATACTCTTGGAACAATTTTTTTAGCTTTCGACTTCCCACTCGTCCGACAGGGCATGCTGCCAGCCCTTCAGGATTAAACGTAACGCTTAATTGATGGCAATTATCAGGCAAGGCTATTTCCTTGCTACCACCATGAGACGATAACCTCAGATTACCTAGTCCATCAGGCAAGGTTAATGATTGATCGGGCACGATCATCGCCTGCCAATCTGAAATGTCTTGATAAGTTTGGATGCAATATAGCTTTTGGTCAAAGCGGCGGATCTCACTTTGCCCTAGTTTAAGACGAGGATTCGCATCAATACGCGCAGACGCCACTTGTTGCCAAATCATCGCTAAATGTTCTTGAGTCGGCATTGGCTCCCCCAATTGAGCAAGCCACATTCTTAGCAATTGATAGCGTGCTAATTCGCTGCGATGAGAAAGCGCGGTAATTGATAAACTACCATCAGGCATTTTTGCCTCTTGCATTGCCTCTTGTAGCAGCTCTTCAAGCAACACCTGCTGCTGAGCACACAATGTCGCACTACGAGCAACCGCTTGGTGAATATGCGGCCAGCGCTGCGTAAGAACTGGCGTGATGTGATGGCGGATAAAATTACGATCAAAACGGGTATCTTGGTTGCTTTCGTCCTCGACCCAATCCAAATTCTGGGTTACGGCAAAGCTTTCGATCTGTACGCGAGTCGCCGCAAGCAAAGGACGGACGATTTTCCCCGCGCCAAATGGCATCGCTTGTGCCATCGAAGAGAGTCCTTTGGGTCCACTACCACGCTTTAACGCGAGCAAAAATGTCTCGATCTGATCATCGCTATGCTGTCCAGTTAGTAACAAATCGTCAGTGTTAATGTATTTCGCTAAAACTTGGTAACGCGCCGTACGCGCCAATGACTCCACACTTTCACCGCTAGCGGTATCGAGTTGCACCCGTTCAATAAAAAAAGGGATCGCGACGTGTTGGGCCCAGCGCTGGCACTGTTTGGCCCACGCATCTGCATGTTGACTTAATCCATGATGAACATAAACAGCGCAGCACTCACAGGAGGTTTCGTCACGATATTGCGCCAATAGTTCAAGCATCACCCGCGAGTCCATGCCACCACTAAAACCCAAGACTAATTGGCTGCTTGCTAAGCGATGACGATTGATAACGTGTGAAAATAGCGAATAAAGTTCAGACATGGGTTTTCAGTGCTAAGAGGAATTGATGCCAGTTTACCTTGAAACGCGCCAAGCAAACCAGCCTTGAAATCGGGCAGATAAAAAAGGGCTGGACAGAATCCAACCCTTTTTATTTATTGTCCGCTCTGCTGTTTAGCAGTAGCCGTAGTTCATCAAACGTTGATAACGACGAGCCAATAATGCTTCTTCATTCAGCGGCTCTAAATCAGCAAGCTGTTTTAGCAGTGTTGCTTTCATGTTGGCGGCCATTTGTATTGGATCGCGATGCGCGCCACCTAATGGTTCTTCGATAATTTCATCAATCAGCTCAAGCTCTTTTAAGCGAGGAGCGACTAAGCCCATAGCTTCAGCCGCTTGCGGCGCTTTATCTGAATCTCGCCACAAGATTGAAGCACATCCTTCTGGCGAAATTACCGCATAAGTGGAATATTGCAGCATGTTCACGTAGTCACCCACGCCAATCGCTAAAGCGCCACCAGAGCCACCTTCACCGACAACATTACAAATAACTGGCACTTTCAAGCCTGACATCACTTTTAGGTTTGTAGCAATCGCTTCAGATTGGCCACGTTCTTCAGCGCCAACACCAGGATAAGCACCTGCGGTATCAATGAAGGTAATAATAGGCATGCCAAAACGTTCAGCCATTTTCATCAAACGTAGCGCTTTGCGATAGCCTTCTGGTTTTGGCATTCCGAAGTTACGTCTTACTTTCTCTCTCGTTTCACGTCCTTTTTGGTGACCAATCACCATCACCGGACGTCCTTCTAAACGAGCAATGCCGCCGACAATCGCTTTGTCATCAGCAAAAGCGCGATCACCAGCCAACTCGTCAAACTCAGTGAAGACATGGTTGATGTAATCAAGCGTGTAAGGGCGTTGTGGATGGCGTGCCAATTGAGCCACTTGCCATGCCCCTAAATCACCAAAGATTTTCTTCTTAAGCTCTAAGCTTTTCTTTTCTAGCTGTTCGATCTCTTTGTCGAGATCAACGGACTTATCACCACCATGGCGAGACACGTCGCGTAGCGCCTGAATTTTAGCCTCAAGTTCAGCAATTGGTTTTTCAAATTCTAGAAAATTTAGGCTCATCTACCGATCCTTTTATACTCAGCGTTCAACATATTTGACGCCAAATTTTAGTTAAATTCGAGTTCTACCTGATCTTTGCCAAGTAGCTGTTTCAATTCGTCTAACAATGTATCACTTGGGGTTACACGCCACTGCGTACCAAGAGTGAGTCGCACTCTCGCCTCTGCGCGTTGGTAGTATACATTGACAGGTATAGTCCCTGCTCGGTGAGGCTCTAAGATCTGACTAAAGCGCTCAAAAAACTGGCTGTCTATCTGTGATTGTTCAATCGATATCGACAAGCCACGGGCATATTTTTCACGCGCACTGCCCAAGTCCATGACTTCGCGCGCCGACATTTTAAGGCCACCATTGAAGTCATCAAAGCTGACCTGTCCAGAAATCACTAAAATTCTATCTTTTTCTAACAGCTCTGCATACCGCTCTAACGCATCAGAGAATAACATCACTTCCATACGTCCTGAACGATCATCTAACGTCATGATGCCAATCCGCGTGCCACGCTTGGTGGTCATGACTTTAGCCGCAATCACTAACCCCGCTAAAGTGACGGATTGATCGCGTCGCGTTGGCGTGGCATCTTTTAGTCGACAACTGGTGTACTTCGCAAGTTCCTTAATATGTGCGTTTATTGGATGCCCGGTCAAATAAAGGCCCAATGTATCGCGCTCACCTTCAAGCCAAACTTTCTCAGGCCACTCGGGGACTTGCGTATATTTATGTTCTACTTCTTCTGGCGCATCAGTCAATACACCAAACATATCAACCTGACCAAAGGCTTCAGCTTGGTGGAATTGGCTGGCCGCTTTCACAGCATCATTTAATGAGGCCATCATTGCAGCACGGTGTGGGCCTAAACGATCCAAAGCACCCGCATAAATAAGCTTTTCAATCACACGCTTATTGACTTTTTTCAGATCAATTCTGGCGCAAAAATCAAACAAATCTTTAAAATAGCCGCCTGCTGTGCGCGCTTCTAAAATCGCTTCAATCGGTCCTTCACCCACACCTTTGATCGCGCCAATACCATAGACAATTGCGCCATTTTCATCGACGTTAAAGCGGTACAAGCCGGCGTTAATATCCGGTGGTAACACTTTAAGATTCATACGCAAACATTCATCCACTAAGCCAACCACCTTTTCGGTGTTGTCCATGTCGGCCGTCATTACGGCCGCCATAAATTCGGCTGGGTAGTGGGTTTTTAACCATAAGGTTTGATAAGAAACCAGAGCATAAGCCGCAGAGTGCGATTTATTAAACCCGTAACCGGCGAATTTTTCTACTAAGTCGAAGATTTTCATCGACAATTCGCCATCCACGCCGTTTTTTATCGAACCTTCTTCAAAAATCGCCCGCTGCTTGGCCATCTCTTCTGGCTTTTTCTTACCCATCGCACGGCGCAGCATATCCGCGCCGCCTAATGTGTATCCGGCTAGGACTTGGGCGATCTGCATCACTTGCTCTTGGTACAAGATGATGCCGTAGGTTGGGTCTAGAATTTCTTTTAATGACTCATGTTGCCATTTTTCATCTGGGTAGGAGATCGCCTCTCGGCCATGTTTACGGTCGATAAAGTTATCCACCATCCCAGATTGCAAAGGCCCAGGGCGAAACAGGGCCACTAGTGCAATGATATCTTCGAAGCAGTCTGGCTGGAGACGTTTGATCAGATCTTTCATGCCGCGCGATTCTAACTGGAATACCGCCGTGGTTTCAGAATTTTGCAATACACGAAATGAAACTGGGTCTTCTAACGGGATAGCTTCAATACGAACGGGCTCTTTGCCTTCTCGTTGTAAGCGCGGGTTAATCAGCCCTAGAGCCCAATCGATAATGGTTAAGGTGCGTAAACCTAAGAAGTCAAACTTGACTAAGCCTGCGGTTTCAACATCGTTCTTATCAAATTGAGTGACGGGGAAATGCCCTTCAGCATCCGCATAAATCGGCGAAAAGTCGGTAATGGTGGTTGGGGAGATCACCACCCCACCCGCATGCTTACCGGCGTTACGCGTGCAACCTTCTAGAATTCGGCACTTATCAATCAGCTCTTTGACGTCTTCGTCATTGTTGTACAGCTCAGGTAACGCGGGTTCAGCCTTAAACGCCTTTTCGAGTGTCATTCCTGGATCTAGTGGAATAAGCTTTGAAATACGGTCGACAAATCCAAACGGATGACCAAGCACGCGTCCCACGTCACGAATGACCGCTTTGGCAGCCATAGTACCAAAGGTGATGATCTGTGATACCGCATCACGACCATACATTTCAGCAACGTGATCAATAACTTGGTCACGTTTATCCATACAGAAATCGACGTCAAAATCGGGCATTGATACCCGTTCTGGGTTCAAGAAACGTTCGAAAAGTAAATCATATTGTAGTGGATCTAAATCGGTGATTTTGAGCGCGTAAGCCACCAATGAACCCGCACCCGATCCGCGCCCCGGTCCCACCGGAATATCGTTATCTTTTGACCACTGGATGAACTCCATCACAATCAAGAAATAACCGGGGAATCCCATGTTATTAATTACTTCGAGCTCAATTTGCAGCCGTTCATCATATTCAGGGCGACGTTGTGCGCGAACCTCAGGATCGGGGAACAGAAATTCAAGACGCTCTTCAAGGCCTTCTTGTGATTTCATCACCAAGTATTCGGTTTCTTTCATTCCTTCCGTTGGGAAGGCGGGCAAGAAATATTCCCCCAAACGGACGGTAACATTACACCGTTTGGCAATCTCAACACTGTTTTGCAGCGCTTCAGGAATGTCGGCAAACAGCTCACACATTTCAGCTTCGGTGCGCAAATATTGCTGTGGGCTGTAATTTTTTGGCCGACGAGGATCTTCCATGGTGTAGCCATCATGAATCGCTACTCGAATTTCATGCGCTTCAAAAAACTCTTCGCTGAGAAACACCACTTCATTGGTTGCAACGACGGGCAGATCGTTATTTTCAGCCAATTCTAGAGCAAAGTGCAGATAGCTCTCTTCGTCGGCTCGCCCTGTGCGAGTCAATTCAAGGTAAAAACGATCGACAAAATGAGTTTGATAAAACTCGAGACATTTATCGACTAACGCCTGATTACCTTTAAGCAGTGCTTTGCCTATTTCACCACTTTTTCCACCCGAAAGCACAATCAAGCCTTCGGCATATTTCACTAGCCACGCTTTATCAATCACAGGTAGGTGTTGCACATGACCGCGTAGATAAGCATCGGAGATCAGTAAGGTCAGATTTTTGTAACCAACATTATCACTCGCTAGAACCGTCAGCTTGGTGAGCTCATCACCAAACTCCTCGGATTGCATGACAAAATCTGCACCGATAATCGGCTTTACCCCACAGTTATGAGCGGTACCATAAAATTTGACCAAACCACATAAGTTCGTGAAGTCGGTCAACGCTACGGCAGGCATCCCCATCTCGGCCACTTTTTTCACAAGCGGTGGCACTTTGGACAAGCCATCGATCATAGAAAAGTCGCTGTGGACACGAAGGTGGACAAACTTTGGTTCTGGCATGCAATAAAATCCTAGATGCTAGGTTTGGTACAAGATTTGGCGGTTATTCTACGCGAATCTGCTCGTGGCTGACACCCGCAATTAGTCAATTCCCAGCACGCGTTTCACTGGCTTAAAGCTTTTACGGTGCTCTGCAATGACGCCATGTTGTTCGATCGCGGCAAAATGCGCTTTAGTTGGATAGCCCTTATGTTGAGCAAAGCCAAATTGTGGGTACAATTTATCGAGCGCTTCCATCTCTTTATCGCGTACCACTTTAGCAATGATTGAGGCGGCGCTGATTTGCGCCACACGCATATCACCCTTGACGACTGCGATACCATGCATCGGTAATTGTGGGACACGGTTGCCATCAATTAAAACCAAATCAGGTTGAATCGCTAGACCTGCAATCGCGCGTTGCATCGCCACCATAGTCGCTTGAAGAATATTAAGCTCATCAATTTCAGCTGGTGAACAGCGGCCAACAGACCAAGCGAGCGCCTTTTGTTGAATTTCAGGAAAAAGCGCTAGGCGTTTTTTTTCTGATAACTTTTTCGAGTCGGCCAAACCTTTAATCGGATTATTCGGATCCAAGATTACTGCGGCAGTCACAACATCACCCACTAATGGGCCTCGCCCTACTTCATCGACTCCGGCAATCAGATGATATCCTTGCGGGTATTCAAAGGGAGGAAGTTCTTTTTCTGCCATGATCATGCTTTTCCTATCAAGGTCAAAACCGCTTGTGCGGCTTGTTGATCGGCACCTTTGCGGATCCAGTGATGCATTTCAGTAAAACGTTCAATTAAAGAGGAATTATCACGGCTGAGCATGCTATCGACCGCAGGAAACAGATGTTGCGGGTCGCATTCATCAAGAATGAACTCAGGAACCAGTTCTTCTCCGGCTAAAATATTGGGTAGTGAAACAAATTCGGTTATCGCAAGCTTCTGAACCAACCATCCGGTGAGCCAGTTCACTTTGTATCCCACCACCATCGGCCGTTTGAGCAACATGCACTCCAGTGCGACTGTGCCAGAGGCAAGCAGCACAGCATCTGCGGCCGTGATGACATTGCGCGCGGTGTCTTCAATAATAGCAAAATCGAGCTCTGGGGCGATCTCCTGCCAAATGGTTTCAAACTGCTGTTTACGTTTAGGATTGACGGCGGCTACCACAAAACCAATATCAGGGTATTTCTGTTTGATTTGTCGACATGTTTCAATAAATGGCTTGGCAATTAAACCGACTTCTCCCCCTCGGCTACCGGGTAGCACAGCCAGCCACTGTTTATCTGTCTCTAATTTCAACAGTTCACGAGCGGCAATTTTATCGGGTTGCAGTGGAATGGCATCGGCCAGTGTATGGCCGACAAATTCGCACGCAACCTGATACTTGTCGTAAAACGCTTTTTCAAACGGAAGAAATGCCAACACTAGATCGGTCGCCGCATCGATTTTAAAAATACGTTTGGGACGCCATGCCCATACAGATGGGCTCACATAGTGGACGGTTTTGATGCCCGCTTTTTTGAGATCAAGCTCTAGTCGTAAATTAAAATCTGGTGCATCAATACCAACAAACACATCCGGCGGATTGGCTTTAAAATACTTCACCAACTGCGCTTTAACTTTCAGTAAACGCGGTAAGCGGCCAAGCACCTCAACCAGACCCATCACGGCTAGCTCTTCCATATCAAATAAAGATTCACAACCTTGAGCAATCATCTTAGGGCCACCAATACCGACAAATTGTGCATTGGGGTATTGCTGCTTGATGGCTTGAATGAAGCCTTCTCCTAATGTATCGCCAGAAAGCTCTCCGGCAACAATACCGATTCTTAGGGGATTTTCATGTGAGTGCATATCATTTCCTAACAGAATCCGCTCAGCCGTTATGCGGCGTCAAAAAGACAAAAGATCGCTAAAAAAGTAGCGATCTTCGGATATTAATAGAAACTCAGTGGTGAACTAACGAATAATGCCACGCTCAGTTTTTTCTAGTAAATCAGTAAAACGCTGAATCGATGGGTACTCTTTCGCCATCTCAACCAATATAGGTAAGACTTCTGCTTGCGTTTTACCTGATCGGTAAATTTCTTTATACGCTTTTTGTAGCGCGCGAATTTCGGCTTTTTCAAAACCATTTCGCTTCAAACCAACAAGGTTAAGGCCAAATGGTGAAGCATGGTTACCTTGTGCTAACACGTAAGCAGGGACATCTTGCACCACAGCAGAACAACCACCGATATAGGCATAAGCACCAACGCTACAGAAAGGATGAATCGCCGACAACGCCATAACACCAGCATAGTCACCGACCGTCACATGGCCGCCAAGAATTGCGTTGTTACCAATATGCGTATGATTACCAACAATCACATCGTGCGCAATATGGGCATTCACACACAATAGGTTGTCGTTGCCAACAACTGTTTGTGTTTTATCTTGCATAGTACCACGGTGAATTTGCACCGCTTCACGAATAACATTGCGATCACCAATGACAACTCGCGTATCTTCACCACCATACTTCTTATCTTGGTTCTCTTCGCCAATGACGGCGTGAGGGAAAATACGGTTCTCTTCACCAATGACGGTGTTTCCTTTGATGACCACATGCGACATCACTTCCGTACCTTGGCCAATGCTTACCCCAGAGGTGATGTAAGTAAATGGACCAACCGTGACGTTAGCTCCGATGATAGCGCCATCTTCAACCACCGCACTTGGGTGGATTTGTGCAGTTTCATGAATCATATTAAAACTCTCTACGAGCACATTTCATTTCAGCTGAACACACAACTTCACCATCAACTTTCGCTACGCCATTAAACAACGCAATACCACGACGCTCTTTAATGAACTGAACTTCGATGATCAGTTGGTCGCCAGGGCCTACAGGTTTACGAAACTTCGCATTATCAATACTAGCAAAGTAATACAATTCGTTATCTTTCGGTGCCCCAAAGGTTTTGAATGCTAGTAGGCCCGTTGCTTGTGCCATTGCTTCTAAAATCAGCACACCTGGAAAAATAGGTAACTGCGGAAAATGACCAGTGAACTGAGGTTCATTAACTGACACATTTTTCAAGCCAACAAGGTATTTGCCTTCTTCAAAGTCAATTACACGGTCAATCAACAGAAATGGGTAACGGTGAGGAAGCAGCCTCTGAATTTCAGTGATGTGCATCGTTTTCGTTTCAGTCGTCAAAGTCATATTCCTATACAGTAAAACTTTCAAAAATTATTTGGCATTATAGACGAAAAAGACTCGCAATTGGCGAGCCTAATCGGGAAAAAGTAGAATTAGGATTCCGCTTCCTGCTCTAAGTACTTTTCAAGTGCTTTAAGTCGCTTGTGCATATCTTCGATACGGTGAACGCGAGCGGCAGTTTTACGCCATTCTTTGTTCGGTTGCAACGGAATACCAGAAGAGAACATGCCTTTCTCGGTGATGCTACGCATCACCATCCCCATGCCAGTAATAGTGACCCCATCGACAATCTCGATATGGCCATTGATCACCGCACCGCCACCAATAATGCAATATTTACCTATGTGGGTGCTGCCAGCAATGATGGTACCGCCAGCAATTGCAGTGCCATAGCCAATACAGACGTTATGTGCAATCTGTAATTGGTTATCGAGAATGACGTTATCTTCAATAATCGTGTCATCTAATGCGCCACGATCAATTGTCGTGCAGGCACCGATTTCAACTCGATTACCGATCCGGACTGTGCCAATTTGCGGAATTTTAATCCACTCACCTTTCTCATTGGCATAGCCAAAACCATCAGAACCAATCACGGCACCTGACTGAATAAGGCACGCCGAGCCAATTTCCACTTCGTGGTAAACGCTGACATTTGCCCACAACTGGGTGTTAGCGCCAATTTTGGCGTTTTTACCGATGAAACAGCCAGCACCAATGGAGACGTTATCGCCCAGTTGTACGCCCGTCTCAATGACCGCGTTTGCACCAATAGAAACGTTCTGCCCTAGCTGGGCATCCGGTGCCACAACCGCAGAAGAGCTGATATCACTCGCAGGTCGCGGTGTAGTGTCCAGCGCTTGCGCCACCTTTGCAAAAGCAACGTATGGATCAGCGACGACCAATACATTGGTTGTACACAATTCACGTTCACTAGCCTTGACCATAATCACCGTTGCGCGGCATTGACCAAGGTGTTTGGTATATTTGGGATTAGAGAGGAAAGTTACGTAACCTTCCTGCGCCTTATCCATAGGTGCAACAGCGGAAACTGTCGCAGAGCCATCACCAAATAGCTCTCCCTCGGTGATGGTTGCCAATTCGGCTAAAGTCAGTTTTGCCATAATAATATTATTTTAGTTGTTTAATTACTTTCTCTGATAGGTTGTAGTCCGGCTTACCATATTGCATAGCTTGCACGTCAACAACGATGTCATAACCTTCTTTTTCCGCAACTTTCTTCACTGCGTCTTGAATCACCATGAAGAGTTTTTGCTTCTCTTCACTCTCACGACGCGCTGAAGCTTGCTCTAACGCTTGCGCTTTGATTTTGTACTTACTGTCTAATTGACCAATTTCAATACGCAGCTTCTCGATCTCATCTTGACCTAGCAGTTCGCCATCACGTTTAAGTTTTTCAATTTTGGTTTTTGCTTCAGCTTGAATTGACTGTAGCTCTGCCCCTTTATCTTTAAACTCTTCTTGTAATTTTTGCAGCACAACTTCTCGTTGAGGTA
Source organism: Vibrio sp. 1151_11 (assembly GCF_029478525.1). Classification (NCBI taxonomy): domain Bacteria; kingdom Pseudomonadati; phylum Pseudomonadota; class Gammaproteobacteria; order Vibrionales; family Vibrionaceae; genus Vibrio; species Vibrio sp. 1151_11. Next base: position 129,563 of record NZ_SHMN01000006.1, read on the forward strand.
ATGCTTGGAATACTTGCGCGGTATTAATGTAACCTACTTTCTGCGCCGCCTCAGCGGCTTGCGCAAAAAATGATGAACTCAGTACAACTAGGCCCAATCCTGCCGCTTGAATCGCTTTTTTCAAAATACTTTCCTCTAATTAGAATGTTCTGCCGATCGTGAAAGTGAAGAACTCTTCATTATCACCTTCATAAATTTTAATAGGTTTGGCAATTGAAAATACCAATGGCCCCATAGGTGACATCCACTGCAGTGCCGCACCATAAGAAGCACGATAATTCATTGGATCTGAATAATCGTAATAGTACTGATCACCATATCCGAGTTTGACATCTTGGTAATCAAACTCTGTATCCCAGACACTCGCCATGTCCACAAAGATACTGGTACGAATTTGGCTGCGCGCTTCATCGGAAGCAAATGGCGTCGGGACAATTAACTCAACACTGGCTAGCGCAACCGCGTTACCACCAACTGAGTCATCTGTTGCGCTATAGCAACGGTTGTTGCCACCATTATTACCATTACAACCCGTCGCATCGTTATAAATCGCTTTCGGTCCTGCCGAGTTAGAGCCAAAACCACGTAACGTGGTAAAGCCACCAGAATAATAGTTTTCATAAAATGGGAACAAGTTATCGTTACCATCCGTTTTTCCATAACCGTTACCGTATCCTAAGCGTCCTCTTAGCAAGAGTGAAAACTCATGTTTTTTAGTTAATGGGAAATACTGGCGGACATCGTACTGCGCTTTGAAATACTTTACGTCTGAACCTGGCACTGTCATCTTGTAAAAAGCACGTTGATGATTCCCCGCGGTTGGGAATACACCACGGTTTAAATTATTGCGCGTCCATGAAATATTGATGTCAAAGTCATTGGTGATCAAACTGCCATCATCGCTACGGTTACTCGCTTGAGACTGTAAGAATTGACTAACTTGCACATACTCATCGATATTACCGATCTTGTTGTGCGTATAACCGATACCGAGGTCAAAACGGTTTAATTCGTCAAATGGGAAACCCCACGTTAAACTTGTGCCGTAACTTTCATTGGTATAATCAACAATACCAGCTTCAGAAGCCTCAAACTGGTTATAGAAAATCTTACCACCCAAACTGACACCATCAAGGTTCCAATAGGGATCACGGTAATCTAAACTGATGTTCTTTTGATAGTCGTTCATCATGGCATTGATGCCAACTCGATTACCTGAACCAATGAAGTTGTCTTGTTGTAAACCAACCTGAAAACTCACGCCTGATTCTGTACCATAACCGACACCAAAGTTAACACTACCTGAGTTGGCCTCTTTCACGTTGTACACCAGATCGACTTGGTCTTCACTACCAGGTACACGTACGGTTTGCACATCCACTGTTTCAAAGAAGCCAAGACGGTTCAAACGGCTCTTACCCGTATCAATCGCTTTAGAGCTCAGCCAACTGCCTTCCATTTGACGCATTTCGCGGCGCAAAACTTCATCTTTGGTTGAGTTATTACCGACAAAGCGAATATCACGGACATAGATACGCTTACCCGCTTCCACATGAACAACCAAGGAAACTTCTTGCGTTTCATCATTAAATTCTGGGATGGTTCGAACTTGAGGATAAGCATAGCCAGCTTCACCCAATACTCGTTTTACATCTTCTTCAAGCTTGGTCACCAGTGAGCCGTTATAGGTTTCCTCGGCTTCAAACGGGATCAAAGCGGTAAATTCAGCCTCTTTGCCAATCAGCTCTCCGCGGAATTTAACGTCTTTGATTTTATAAGGCTGACCTTCGCTAATGCCTAAAGTGATATAAACGCCTTTTTTATCAGGAGAAATAGCAACTTGTGTGGAATCGACTTGAAACTTTAAGTAGCCACGGTCGAGGTAGAAAGAGCGCAAAGCTTCAATATCAGCGGCTAAGACCTGCTTTTGGTATTTATCATCAGAGAGGAAATTCCACCACGCCACATCGACATTCAAATTGAAGCGTGACAGTAAATCTTGGTCACTAAACACTTCATTGCCAATAAAGTTGATTTGCTGGATTTTCGCAGAAACCCCTTCACTGAACACAAATTTAAGGTCAGCACGGTTGCGAGGTAAAGGTGTCACCACCGCTTTTACGGTCGCGTTGTACTTACCCACGCTGTAGTAAAAATCTTCCAACCCCTTTTCAATGTTGCTCAAGGTCGTACGATCAAGCGCCTCACCGATGCGGATATTGGATGCATCAAGATTCTGCTGCAACTGCTCTTCTTTGATCGCTTTATTTCCAGAGAAGGAAACACTTGCAATGGTTGGACGTTCTTTAACCTGAACGATCAGAACGTTGTTGTCTCGTAATACTTTGATGTCTTCAAAGTTGCCCGAAGTGTAAAGTGCTTTGATAATATCCGCGACATCTTGTGCATCAACGGTATCGCCAATTCGAACGGGCATTTTAAGCAATGCGGCGCCGAGCGCAACGCGTTGAAGCCCTTCAATTTGAATATCCTGCACTACGAAATTCTCGGCACTATGTGCTGAGAGGCTGGTTGCCAATAGTGTCGCGAAAAGGATCTGTTTCATTGCCATATTTATTCTTGTTATTCCTTGCTACAACTTCTGCCTAATGGTTACAAATCACAGGCGACTAAAATCATTAAATATTGCCACAGCCATCAAAGAAAAGATGATCGCCCCACCAATTCGGTATCCCATTTCTTGAATCTTCTCTGGGACAGGACGACGAATAACGGCTTCAATTGCAAAAAACAGTAAGTGTCCGCCATCTAACATTGGCAGTGGTACTAGATTGATAATGCCTAAGTTGACACTAATCAGAGCCAGAAAACCCAAGAAATAGACCAAACCATAGTCAGCGGTAGTTCCAGCTCCTTTGGCAATCGAAATCGGCCCACTCAGATTATTCAACCCCACATCACCGACCACCAGTTTTTTCAACATGCTGACGGTTAAGTTGATCACTTGCTGTGTTTTTTCAACCGCTTTTCCGACTGATTCAAATACACCATATTGCAGCTCAAATCGATAACTTTCCGGCCATTCTGCGACTTTAGGAGCGATTCCCGCAAAACCTATCGTTTTGCCTTGCGGTAACTCACGAACGTCAGGCGTAAGCTCGATAGTCAAGCGTTGTTCATCACGCACAACAACCAATGAAACTGGCTGATTGGGATGGCTTTGTATCAACGCCACAACTTGCTGCCAATGGTTTATCTTCGCACCGTTGGCTTCGATCAAGGTGTCCCCAACTTCTAACCCGGCCTTCTCTCCGGCGCTGCCTTGAGAAACATTGGTTAGCGTCAGCGATATTTCAGGGACAAATGGTTTAAAACCTAACGCTCCCATAGCAGACTCTGTTTCTGGGTTAAAGTTCCAAGAACGGATATCTAATGTTTTGATTTCATCCACACCAATTTCATTATTGGTTCCGACGGTGAGCGTTAATTGTTCATCACCAATATGGCTAATCAGCCCCATATTGACCGATTCCCAATCTAAGGTATTCACTCCTGAGACTGCTTTGATCTGCATTCCTGACTCTAAACCCGCTTGAGCGGCGATCGATTGCGGGGCAATTTCGCCAATCACAGGTTTTACCGCTGGGACGCCAATTAAGAACACGAGCCAATAGGCAAAAATGGCGAAGAAAAAGTTAAAAGCAGGCCCAGCACTCACGACAGCGACACGTTTCCACAATGGTTTTTGGTCAAAAGCTAAGGGTTTTAATTCAGCTGGAACATCATCAACACGGCTATCGAGCATTTTAACGTAGCCGCCGAGAGGAATAATTGAGAGGTTGTACTCGGTGCCATCTTTGGCTACTCGGCTCCAAAGTGATTTACCAAAGCCAATGGAAAATTTTTCGACTTTAATTCCGCAGCGACGTGCTACCCAAAAATGACCAAATTCATGCACAGCAACCAATATACCTAACGCAATGATGAAAGAGACGAAATTCCACAAAATACCACTCATAATAAATGCTCTTGTATGATTTGCTGGGCAATAGTGCGCGCCATTCTATCGAGCTCTAACAAGCTTTCCAAGTCATAGCAATGTAACTGAGTATGTGCTGCACACACTTTTGACAATACACGTTCATTAACTTGTGCGATATCGGTAAAACGAATTTGCTTATTTAAAAAAGCTTCAACGGCTATTTCGTTGGCTGCATTTAAAGAGGTGGTGGCATGTTGCCCTTGATAGCAAGCATCAATCGCCAATCCCAAACAAGGATAACGCTCGTAGTCCACATCCATAAAACTCAAATTACTTAATTTGGTAAAATCCAGTGCCGGAACCCCCGCAGTAATGCGTTCTGGATAAGAGAGAGTTAAAGCAATTGGCGTGGACATATCGGGTTCCCCCATTTGCGCAAGCACCGAACCATCGCGGTACTGCACCATAGAGTGGATCACCGATTGTGGGTGGATTAACACTTTTAATTGCTGTTTCGATGCATTAAACAGCCACTTAGCTTCAATATATTCCAAACCTTTGTTCATCATAGTGGCGGAATCAACCGAAATTTTCGGCCCCATCGACCAGTTAGGATGAGCAATCGCTTGCTGTGGTGAAACATCTGCTAACGTGGATAAATCACTGTAGCGAAAAGGGCCGCCAGAGCCCGTGAGCAGAATATGTTGCACACCATGTTCTTGTAAATCACAGCGACCCAAAGAGCCTTGAATTTCAGGGGGTAAGCATTGAAAAATCGCGTTATGTTCGCTATCGACAGGGAGCAATTCCGCACCGTGTTTTTCGACCGCATCAATAAACAACTGGCCAGACATCACCAAGGCTTCTTTGTTTGCCAACAAAACACGCTTGCCCGCCTTTACCGCGGCCATGGTTGGTAACAAACCTGCTGCACCAACAATCGCCGCCATCACCGTATCCACCTCATCTAATGCGGCGACGTGGCACATGGCGTCTTCACCAAATAATACGGTTGTTTTTAAGTTCAATGACTGCAATTGAGCTAAAAGCTCATCCGCCGCCTTTTGGTTTGCCATTACCGCATAAACTGGCTGCCAACGCTGGCATAGCTCACGCATTTTATTGACATTATTTCCCGCGGCTAAAGCCACAACGGAAAAGTGTTCGGGATTTTGAGCCACGACTTTTAATGTGCTTGCCCCAATTGAACCTGTGGCCCCGAGAATCGTTAACTTACGCATAGCAACAACCGTGAATTAAGATTGGGGTAAGACAGCTTAACCCAAGCATTAGAAAATGAAATACAGTAGAGCAAAAACAGGAAATGCAGCCGTCAGGCTATCGATACGATCCAAAACGCCGCCATGCCCAGGAATAATATTACTGCTGTCTTTAATTCCTGAAACGCGCTTAAACATACTTTCGACCAGATCACCGAGCACAGAGATAATCACAGTCGCTAATGTAATACCGACCATCGACAGCGTGTTTGTAAACCGGATATCAAACCAATCAGCAGTAAACCACGCCACAATCAATGCCGTAATAATGCCACCAATCAACCCTTCAATGGTTTTATTTGGACTGACTGCTGGTGCCATTTTGTGCTTACCAAAACTTTTGCCCGCAAAATAAGCGCCACTGTCTGCAGCCCAAACAATTAAGCAGACAAATAGCACCAACTTAGCACCGTGGTATGGCTCACTCAAAAAGGCTTCTGCGCGTAAAAATAGTACGCTCCAGAAAAAAGGAAGTAGTGTAAGCACACCAAAAAGGTGCCTAAGTAGATTGGATTTTTCCCACCATGGACGGGATTTAGGATAGGTAATAGCTAAAAAGCTAGAAAACAGCCACCAAGCCACCCCAACACTTAATATCACATAGTGATTCGAGTTCATGCTGGCTAGGCTAACGGCATCAGGGGAAATTAGTAGGTAACTTGCTCCACCAATAATAATGGCTGGCAACAGCGCCAGATACCTAGATGTCGAATCGATAAACTGCGTCCATTCCCATACACCGACGAGCGCCACAAGGGCCAAAATGGCCATAAATAGGGGGAGTGGCAGTTCAAAAATGCCCAGCATCACCAGTGGAGCTAATATGAGCGCCGTGATAATTCGTTGCTTCAAACTAATGGATCCTTTATTTCTGTTCCATCAATGCCTTAACCTGTTCCCCTGTGCAGCCAAAACGGCGTTCACGGTTAACAAACCAAGTCACTGCTTCAATTAAACTTTCTTCACCAAACTCAGGCCAGTAAATCGGCGTAAAGTACATCTCTGCATAGGCCAATTGCCACAACATAAAATTACTAATACGACATTCACCGCTGGTACGAATGAGCAAATCCACTTCAGGAATATCAGACATCGTTAGCGACTGTGTAATCAGCGTCTCGTCAATCTGATCAGGAGAAAGCTCACCGCTCGCCACTTTGACCGCGATAGAGCGCATTGCTTCTGTGATATCCCATTTTCCGCCATAGTTTGCGGCGATATTAACGACCATGCCACTGTTTGATGAGGTTAACTCTTCTGCCTGAGCTATTTTTGTTTGTAAGCGTGAGCTAAAACGTGTTTTATCACCAATGACTCTAAGACGCAGATTGTTCTTATGCAGCTTTTTTACTTCTGTGGATAGCACAGTAATAAATAACTCCATCAACACGCCCACTTCAGCTTCCGGACGCCGCCAATTTTCACTGCTAAAGGCAAACAAAGTAACGGCTTTAATACCCAATTTCGCTGCAGTAGAAATCGTTCTTCGGACCGCTGCTACACCATTCTTATGACCAAATACACGAGGTTTACCTTGTGCTTTAGCCCAACGGCCATTTCCGTCCATAATGATTGCGATGTGTTGGGGTAATACATCAGATGAGAGGGATGAGTTTTGCATAAGAAATTAATTGATTACCAAACTGATAGGGCAAAATAGCATAAAAAAACGCTGCACTGTGAGCACAGCGTTTTAGAAAGGCTAAAAAGAGCGAATTAAACTTCCATTAACTCTTTTTCTTTTGCAGCAAGAACTTCATCAATTCTCTTAATCGCTACATCGGTAAGTTTTTGAATCTCTTCTTGCGCTTTATGATCTTCGTCTTCAGAGATTTCTTTATCTTTCAGTAGAGCTTTTAAGTCGCCATTGGCATCACGACGAATGTTGCGAACTGCAACGCGACCACCTTCAGCTTCACCACGAACAATTTTCACCAAATTACGACGACGTTCTTCGGTCAGTGGTGGCAGTGGTACACGAATAACCGTACCTGCAGACATTGGGTTTAGACCCAAATCAGACATCAAAATCGCTTTTTCAACTTTTGGCGTCAACTCTTTATCAAAAACAGTGATCGCGAGAGTACGTGCATCTTCAGCTACAACGTTAGCGATTTGATTCAGCGGTGTCGAAGCACCATAGTAATCGACAGAAATGCCGGAGAGTAAACTTGGGTGAGCGCGACCAGTACGTACCTTAGAAAGGTTGTTTTTCAGGGCATCTACGCTCTTATCCATACGCTCTTGAGCGTCTTTCTTGATTTCGTTAATCACAAATATCACCTACTTGTTTTTTTGTTTTGGAGTGATTAGTCAGCGGTGCTAATTAGTGTACCTTCCGCTTCACCCATTACCACGCGACGTAGTGCGCCCGGTTTGTTCATATTAAATACGCGGATTGGCATTTTATGGTCACGCGCTAGCGTAAACGCGGCCAAGTCCATCACTTTTAGCTCTTTTTCAAGCACGGTTGTATAAGACAGCTTATCATACAGTTCTGCGTCTGGGTTTGCCACTGGGTCTGCACTAAATACGCCATCTACTTTTGTCGCTTTTAGAACCACATCCGCTTCAATTTCAATACCGCGCAAACAGGCAGCAGAATCAGTTGTAAAGAATGGGTTACCAGTACCCGCAGAGAAGATCACAACACGGCCTTGACGTAGTTGGCTGATAGCATCGGCCCAATTGTAATCGTCACACACACCTTTAAGAGGAATGGCAGACATCACGCGCGCATTCACATAAGCACGGTGCAAAGCATCACGCATCGCCAAACCATTCATTACGGTTGCCAGCATTCCCATGTGGTCGCCCACAACACGGTTCATGCCCGCTTCAGCAAGACCTGCGCCACGGAATAAGTTACCGCCGCCGATGACAACACCCACTTGAACACCCAGTTCAACCAGTTCTTTTACTTCCTGTGCCATGCGATCTAACACCGCAGGATCAATACCAAAACCTTCTTCGCCTTGTAGCGCTTCACCGCTAAGTTTTAACAGGATACGTTGATAGGCTGGTTTAGGGTTCGTAGTCATGGAGCTTACCTTCCAAATAGAGAGTTGTTAATTAACAGTCATGATTTAAAACTGAATACTGAATTCTAAATCATCACAATTAGTCTCAATATGCCATTCGTAAAAAGACCGCAGCCTTGGCTACGGTCTCTTTCTTAGGCAAAATCGCTAGGATTAACCTTTTTGAACCATTGCAACTTCTTCAGCGAAGCTAAGTTCTTGAGCTTTCTCAATACCTTCACCAACTTCTAGACGTACGAAGTTAGTAACGGTTGCGCCTTTAGCTTTCAGCATTGCGCCAACAGTTTGAGAAGGATCCATGATGAACGCTTGACCAGTAAGTGATACTTCACCTGTGAACTTAGTCATGCGGCCTTCAACCATTTTCTCAGCAATTGCTGCTGGCTTACCAGATTGCATTGCGATTTCGATTTGGATTTCACGCTCTTTAGCCACAACTTCTGCTGGTACATCTTCAGGGTTCACGTACTCAGGTTTTGCAGCAGCAACGTGCATTGCTACGTGTTTGATGGTCTCTTCATCCGCTTCACCAGCAACCACAACACCGATACGGTCGCCATGGCGGTATGAACCTACTTTAGCGCCTTCGATGTAATGAACGCGACGGATAGTGATGTTTTCACCAATTTTAGCAACAAGAGCAATACGTGCTTCTTCAAATTTAGCTTGAAGTGCTGCGATATCTAGACGCTCAGCAAGTGCAACCGCTAGAACTTCGTTAGCAAACGCTAGGAAGCTTGAATCTTTTGCTACGAAGTCAGTTTGGCAGTTCACTTCTAGAAGTGCTGCAAAACCATCAGCTTCTTTAATTAGGATAGTACCTTCAGCTGCGATGTTACCTGCTTTTTTCGCTGCTTTAGCTGCGCCGCTTTTGCGCATGTTTTCAATTGCTAGTTCGATGTCAGCGTTTGCTTCTACAAGCGCTTTTTTACATTCCATCATACCTGCGCCAGTACGCTCGCGCAGTTCTTTTACTAGAGCAGCAGTTACAGTTGCCATTCTCTATTCCTCAGTTGATTCTGGTGGTAAAAATCAGGGGCCGATTGTTTGGCCCCTGATGCTAACTATAACTTGTTCAATGCATCAATCGTGTGACACATATAATCAAGTGTGACTCAGAGCCGCTATTATTCTGCTTCTACGAAACCGTCTTTTGCAGCAGCAAGTGCAGCTGCATCTTTGTTACGACCTTCGTTAACCGTTTCTGCAACAGCATTTAGGTAAAGCTGGATTGCACGGATTGCGTCGTCGTTACCAGGGATAATGTAGTCAACGCCATCTGGGTTAGAGTTAGTATCAACAACAGCGTAAACTGGGATACCTAGGTTGTTTGCTTCTTTAACTGCAATGTGCTCGTGATCTGCATCGATAACGAATAGTGCGTCAGGTAGACCGCCCATATCTTTGATACCACCAAGAGATTTCTCTAGCTTCTCCATTTCACGAGTACGCATTAGAGCTTCTTTCTTAGTTAGCTTATCAAAAGTGCCATCTGTTGCTTGAATTTCAAGCTCTTTTAGACGCTTGATTGACTGACGAACAGTTTTCCAGTTAGTTAGCATGCCGCCCAACCAGCGGTTGTTAACGTAGAATTGGTTGCTTGCGATAGCCGCTTCTTTAACAGCTTCAGATGCTGCGCGTTTAGTACCAACGAAAAGAACTTTACCTTTTTTCTCGCCAACTTTTTGTAGCTCAGCTAGAGCTTCGTTGAACATAGGAACAGTTTTTTCTAAGTTGATGATGTGAACACGGCTACGAGCACCAAAAATGAATGGCTTCATTTTTGGGTTCCAGTAACGAGTCTGGTGACCGAAGTGAACACCAGCTTTTAGCATGTCGCGCATTGATACAGTTGCCATTTAAAAATCCTCTATGGGGTTAGGCCTCCACATTCCCCATGTATCCGACCCCTAACATCTATTCGGTTGTTGCCGATAGTTTTATTGTTGGAGCACCCCGGAACACGTGTCGGAATGTGTGTGATTTAAAGATAATGTGTTTAGAAAGGAAGGTGGGCTTCGTCATTTCAGAAGAAAACGCACTTCGATTCCGGCGCGCTTTATACCATATTTAGCCCTTCTCTGGCTAGAAAAAAATACGACACATCATGGCTTAGGTAAGCTGTAGTTATGCAAACAATTCTTACTTACCGACAGGGATCCCTTGCGATTCATCCATGCACTGCTAGAATAACGCCCATTCGCACAGTTAAGTGCTTAAGAATTAATGCATAGAGAAAGCCGATGTCTGTAAAAATCAAAACTGCTGAAGAAATAGCCAAAATGCGCGTCGCGGGTAAACTGGCTGCCGATGTCCTTGAGATGATTGAACCGCATGTAAAAGTGGGCATCACCACTGAAGAACTTGACCAGATCTGCCACAAGTACATCACTGAAGTACAGCAAGCTATTCCAGCACCATTGAATTACCACGGTTTTCCTAAATCGATCTGTACCTCTATTAATCACATTGTTTGTCACGGTATACCGGCAACTCAAGATACGCAGTATGGGCAATTACAGCGTCCAGCGGTACTGAAAGAGGGTGATATTCTGAACATTGATATCACGGTTATTAAAGATGGCTACCACGGTGATACCTCAAAGATGTTCTTTGTCGGTGAAGTGTCGCCAGCAGATAAGCGCCTATGTCTTGTTGCGCAAGAGTGTCTTTATATCGGCATGAAGAAGGTCAAACCCGGAGTTCAATTGGGTGAGATTGGTACTGCGATCGAAAAACACATTAAAACCAATAATAAAAATAACCCACGCCTTAAATTTTCGATTGTGAAAGATTATTGCGGCCACGGTATTGGCGCTCAATTTCATGAAGAACCACAAGTGGTTCACTATAAAAACGGCGACAGAACCGTACTGCGTGAAGGGATGATTTTCACTATCGAGCCAATGATTAATGCGGGTAAATTTGGTTGCCGCCTTGATGATGAAGACAATTGGACGGTTTACACCGCCGATGGCAAAAACTCAGCGCAGTGGGAACACACCATTTTGGTTACCGCCACTGGCTGTGAAGTGCTGACGCTGCGTGAAGAAGAAACCATTCCGCGTCTGATGCATAACGCCTAATTACATCGAACCAAAACCTTATCAATCAATATCCCTCTTGCAGGGATATTTTTTTATCTGCAGTGATTTGATACAGTCAGTCTACGTTGTGACATATCACCAGCATGGATTGCCGTTATGCCTTTTCAGTCTCCCCTCACCTTTACTGACACACAACTCACTATCGGCGAGCTTAAACAACAACTTGAACAGTTCACTCAGTATCAGAAACATCAATTTTTGCACCACCATCCGGTCAACGACCTGGTATTAGGCCGCTCTGAATATATGGACCAACTGCTCTACAGGTTATGGGAACATTATTCATTTTCGCAGGTTCCAGACATCAGTTTAGTGGCCGTCGGAGGCTATGGCCGCGGTGAACTTCATCCTCTTTCGGATATCGATATTCTGGTCGTCTCCAATCATACTTTACCCGCTGAACTCGGCAGTAAAATTAGTGAATTTATTACCCTGCTGTGGGATTTGCGTTTAGAAGTAGGCCATGCCGTGCGTACCGTGCAACAGTGCGCTGAAATTGGCCGTGAAGATTTAACCGTCGCAACAAACTTACAAGAAGCTCGGCTATTATGTGGTAGCGAAGAGACATTTTATAAACTCAAGATGTTGATTCATTCCGAATCGTTTTGGCCAAGCGAAACCTTTTACCGCGCCAAAATTCAAGAGCAGCGCGACCGACACGCTCGTTACCATGACACCACTTATAACCTTGAACCCGATATCAAATCGACTCCTGGAGGCTTGAGGGACATTCATACTTTAAGCTGGGTCGCTAGACGTCACTTTGGTGCAACATCACTGTTTGAAATGAGTCGTTTTGGTTTTTTAACTGATGCTGAATATCGTGAGCTAGTAGAGTGCCAAGACTTTTTATGGCGCGTGCGCTTTGCGCTGCACATTGAATTAAAACGCTATGACAATCGGCTTATTTTTGCTCATCAAGCTCAAGTGGCAGAACATCTGGGCTTTACGGGTGAAGGGAATCGCGCAGTCGAGATGATGATGAAAGAGTTCTACCGTACGCTACGTCGTGTTGCAGAACTCAACAAAATGCTCCTGCGTCTGTTTGATCAAGCCATACTCAATAACGGCGAAGAAGCCGTGGCAGAAATTTTAGATGATGATTTTCAACGTCGTGGCAACTTAATAGAAGCTCGTAAACCCGCGCTGTTCCAAGCTCGCCCTGAAACGATCTTAGATATGTTTATTCATATCGCCAATGATTCCAGCATCGAAAGCGTCGCACCCACAACCATGCGCCAGTTGCGTACAGCCAGAAGGCGGCTCAATAAATTCCTGCACACCATTCCCGAAGCGCGTGAGAAATTCATGGCATTGGTACGTCACCCTAACGCACTACATCGTGCGTTCAGCCTGATGCATAAATTAGGCGTGCTCGCCGCTTATCTTCCCCAATGGAGCCAAATTGTTGGACAAATGCAGTTCGACCTATTCCATGTTTATACGGTCGATGAACACAGCATTCGTCTTCTCAAACACATCAATACCTTTAGCTACGCACAAAATCACGATAAACACCCCATCTGTTGCGAAGTCTACCCACGTCTCCAGAAAAAGGAGATGCTGATTCTGGCCGCTATTTTTCACGACATTGCCAAAGGGCGTGGCGGCGATCACTCTGAAATCGGTGCGGTAGAAGCCTATAATTTTTGTATTGAACACGGTTTATCAAAGCCTGAAGCAAAATTAGTCTCTTGGCTGGTACAAAACCACCTCTTGATGTCGGTAACGGCGCAAAGACGCGACATTTACGACCCAGATGTCATTACCGAATTTGCCAAAAAAGTGCGCGATGAAGAGTATCTCGAACATCTTGTTTGCCTGACTGTCGCGGACATCTGCGCTACTAACCCTGAGCTTTGGAACAGTTGGAAACGCACCTTGCTGGCAGAGCTATATCACTCAACACAGCGGGCACTTAGGCGTGGGCTTGAAAACCCGGTAGATGTGCGCGATCGCATTCGCCACAACCAACAAATGGCATCCGCATTGCTTCGTAAAGAAGGCTACAGCGCACGCGAAATTGAAGTGCTTTGGCAGCGCTTTAAAGCCGATTACTTTTTGCGTCACACTCACAAGCAGATCGCTTGGCATTGTGAGCACCTACTCAAACATAGCGACCCAAGCCAACCGCTGATCCTGATGAGCAAAAAAGCCACTCGTGGCGGCACTGAATTGTTTGTTTACACTAAAGATCAACCCGCCCTCTTTGCGACTGTGGTTGCTGAACTGGACCGTCGAAATCTCAATGTTCATGATGCGCAGATCATGTCGAGTAAAGATGGCTACGTCCTTGATACCTTCATGGTACTGGATCAAAACGGCCATGCAATTGACGAAGAGTGTCACCCATCGTTGATCAAACACCTACTCAGTGGGCTAGAAACGGGTTGGCAGAACAAACTGAAATTGCGCCGCACGCCACGTAACTTGCAACATTTTAAAGTCAAAACTAAAGTCGATTTTTTACCCACCAAAAGCAATAAACGAACCTTAATGGAATTAGTCGCACTTGATACTCCGGGACTGCTGGCAACGGTCGGAGCCACATTTGCTGACTTAAACATTAACCTGCATGGTGCAAAAATCACCACCATTGGCGAACGAGCAGAAGATTTGTTTATTCTCACCGGTTCGCAAGGCGGAAAATTGAGTGAAGAAGAAGAGTGCACGTTACGTGAAATGCTGATTAAAAATGTTTCTGAACTCGCGCCAAATTAAACGGAAAAGGAAAGCGATCTGGTCCACAACTTGAACCATTGATATCACGATGAACTATCTCGGGCGAGCATGGACTGCTACATTGAAATGGTTCATTGATGTGTCACAAAATACAATAGAGGTTGCCTATGTATCCCTACCTCACCGGTTTAGGCATTCAAGATCCTAAACAGATTGAGCGCTATTCACTTCGTCAAGAAGCCCATAAAGATGTGTTGAAGATTTACTTTCATAAGCAGAAAGGCGAGCTGTTCGCTAAAAGCGTGAAATTTAAATACCCTCGACAAGTAAAAAATGTATTGGTCGATAGCGGCAGCCATCAATACAAAGAGGTGACGGAGATCAACCGTAATTTAACCTTGGTGATTGATGAACTAAATAAAATCACTAAGCCGGTTCCTATGAGTGATCTCGATCTGAAGCAAAAAATATTGACTGACTTGCGCCATTTGGAAAAAGTGGTCACGAGCAAAATCGCTGAAATTGAAGCTGACTTAGAGAAGCTAAAATAGTCTCAAGACAGTAAAGTAACTTTAGATACCCAGAGCATCGAATAACCCTGTTTCAGATAACTCTTCACTGATAAAAAAGGTTCCCAAAGGAACCTTTTTTGTTGCTAAGTCTAAGCCGTCAATCAATATTGAACGCTGACAATGTTATAACCAACCCGCCCAAAAGCCGACCCAATACAGCGCAATCGCGGATACAACACCTGCCACGATATCATCGAGCATAATCCCCAAACCACCATGCACTCGTTTATCTAACCAACTGATCGGCCACGGTTTGAGCATATCGAAAAAGCGAAACAGCACGAATCCAGCCACTAGCCATTTCCAATCTAAACTGGGCAATTCAAACAGTGGCACGACTAGCATTGTTATCCAAAAACCGGCAAATTCATCCCACACAATCGAACCGTGGTCATGCACTTTCATGTCGTCAGAAGTCACTTGGCAAATTTTCACGCCCACCAAGCAAGCCAGCACAACCACGGCACAATACACTGTGATAGGTAGCTGTACTAACAGCAAATAAAAAGGCACTGAGGCAAGCGTTCCCATTGTGCCGGGCACGATAGGCGATAGGCCACTGCCAAAACCCGTGGCCAAAAGATGCCAAGGGTTCTTTAATGAGATTAATGCGATAGGGTTTGTCATCCGTTCACCTTAAAATGATCATAGCCGCTTAACTGCCAATTGAGTTTTTTGCCTTGATGCTGGAGCTCGAAAATACCCTGCGGGCGAATTTGGCCAATGCAACTCACCTTACAACCACAATGAGCAAGCGCACTTTCGATGGAACCTCGGTTATGCTCTGGAACAGTGAAACACAACTCATACTCTTCACCGCTGGTTAGTGCATATTGCTGGGCTATTTGTCTCTCGCCCACAAACTGCAACAGCTCTTGCGAGATAGGCAACGCACCGACATCTAAACTCACCCCAACATTTGAACGATGCAAAATATGTTTGAGATCAGACACTAAACCATCGGAAATATCAATTGCAGAAGAAGCCAAATGAAGCAATGCTTGGCCAGCAAGAATTCTTGGCGTTGAGAGATAGTGACGCTTTTCAAGCTCTTGGGCAAAAGGTTTATGGCGTAAGCTTGGGTCAAGAATCACATCGAGCCCTGCTTGGCTATCACCAAGCTCGCCAGTGACATAAACCCAATCTCCCACTTTGGCTCCACTGCGCAGCAGCGCCAATTCTTGTGGCACAAAACCTTGTACTGTCAAGGTAATGCTCAGTGGTCCTTTGGTTGTATCCCCACCAATTAGCTGAATATTGTAGTAATTCGCAAGTTCGAAAAAAGCATCACAAAAGGGTTTTAGCCATGCTTCATCGACACTAGGTAGAGTGAGTGCGAGCGATACCCAAGCAGGCGTTGCCCCCATCGCAGCCAGATCACTGATGTTAGATGACAATGCTTTATGAGCCACCCAAGCCGGATTCGCATCGGTTAAAAAATGAGTGCCTGCGACTAAGGTGTCGGTACTGATGGCGATCCGAACATTTTCTGGTGCTTTGACCAATGCACAATCATCTCCTAGAGCAAGAGAGACATCTTTACGTTGTGACTGACGGTTAGAGAAATAGGTATCGATTAAATTGAATTCACCGAACATAAAAAATTCCCTGCCCTGAGTTTTTATTATGTACATCATTTCTCATCGCTTAGGGCTTTCGCGGAGAAAGATCCGTCATAAAAAAGGTCAGCGAATGCTGACCTTTTATTTTAAAACGACTTATTATTTTTTGCGTACATGTGGGGCGGCTTTATCAAGCACGCCATTCACAAATTTATGGCTATCTTCAGCAGCAAATACCTTTGCTAACTCAATCGCCTCATTGATGACCACTTTATATGGCACATCATCGCGACGAGTCATTTCGTACATGGCTAAACGAAGTAACGCCAATTCCATCATGTCTAAGTCTTGCATTGGACGAGACACGAAAGGACGCAATTTGCTATCTAGCTCTGTGTGGCTTAGCACTACACCCGTGAGTAGATCACGGAAATATGCAACGTCGGTTTCTGGAGCCGCTAACGCTGGCTCAGCAGCATGATGCTCTTCTTCATCATACTTACCACCCGAGAGGAATTGCTCTTCGATAGTGGCAACATTTTCTTTTGTAATTTGCCAAGAATAAATTGCTTGTAGCGCAAATTGACGTGCATTACGACGTGCGGCTGGTTTCACACTGGCCCCCATTAGGAATCGATTTCTGAAAGAACGTTAATCATCTCAAGCGCGCTTAGTGCAGCTTCTGCACCTTTGTTACCAGCCTTGGTTCCCGCGCGTTCAATGGCTTGATCGATGGTATCAACAGTTAGAACACCAAATGCCACTGGAAGGCTGTATTCCAGAGACACTTGCGCCAAACCTTTATTGCATTCACTGCACACATAATCAAAGTGTGGCGTACCGCCACGAATCACAGTGCCAAGAGACACGATAGCGTCGTATTTACCCGTTTTTGCTACGCGTTGAGCAGTAAGAGGTAATTCGACAGCACCAGGGCAGCGAACAACAGTAATATTGTCATCGCTAACTTGTCCGTGACGCTTTAAAGTATCGATTGCACCAGAAAGCAGGCTTTCGTTAATAAAACTGTTGAAACGAGAAATAACGATAGCAATTTTTGCATTTGGTGCGGGGAAACCACCCTCGATCACTTTCATAAGCCTTCCTTTAACTATATACACAAGTGAGAATCGCCGGATTCTAGCACAATTTTGTGAGCAATATCTAATGGAAATTCGGCTTAGACGGCAAACCAAGCGGCTAATCAGCGAAATAATAAAGGAAGCGTTGGGCTTCCTTTATTGGTTTTATTACGGTGTATTTTTAAATGTGACGTTAGGTTCTAAGCGCTAAAACGAGATGACGTTATTGGCAAACATACTCAGTCACATTCAAGCCAAAACCGCCTAAAGCGTGATACTTTTTATTGGCTGAGGAGAGTAAACGCATATCACGAACACCTAAATCCGCCAGAATTTGTGAACCAATCCCCACACGGCGTGAAGTGCCTTGTTTTTTCGCTAAAGTAGGCGCTTGGCCTTTGTCTTGTTGCTCAAACATTTTAACGCGGTGGATCAATAAGTCGCTCGACTCTTCATTACCTAAAATGACCAATACGCCGCCATCTTGGCCGATACGCTGCATCGCTTTATCTAAAGTCCAACTGCGTTCAGCATTGCGATCGCTACGCAGCAAATCGGTAAAGGTATCGTGCAGATGAACTCGCACCAATGGCGCTTGACCATCCAATGTTCCTTTTTGCAATGCGTAATGGATCTGATTATCAATCACGTCGCGGTAAGTGATCAGTTCAAATTCACCGTATTCTGTCGGCAACTTGCACTGTGCAACACGCTCAATGGTCGTCTCAGTATTGTTACGGTATTCAATCAGATCGGCAATCGTACCGAGTTTTAAACCATGTTGCTCGGCAAACACTTCAAGATCAGGGCGACGCGCCATGGTGCCATCATCATTTAAAATTTCGACGATCACAGACGCGGGCTCTAACCCCGCAAGGCGCGCTAAATCACAACCGGCTTCCGTGTGTCCAGCGCGAGTTAAAACGCCCCCCTCTTGCGCAGCCAGTGGGAAAATGTGCCCAGGTTGCACTAAGTCTGAAGCTTTCGCCTCTTTCGCCACCGCAGCTTGTACCGTCACGGCGCGATCGGCCGCTGAAATGCCGGTGGTTACGCCTTCGGCCGCTTCAATCGAGACGGTAAAATTGGTGGTGTATTGAGCATTATTATCCTGCACCATAGGAGCCAAGCCTAAACGCTGACAACGAGCTTTAGTCATGGTTAAGCAGATCAGGCCACGACCAAATTTAGCCATAAAATTAATCGCTTCAGGAGTAACGTGCTCGGCGGCCATGATCAAGTCACCTTCGTTCTCACGATCTTCGTCATCCATTAAGATGACCATTTTCCCAAGGCGAATATCTTCAATGATCTCTTGCGGGGTACTTATTGGCATACTCTATTTTCCTATCGCTGAACTATTTTCCGCACAGTCCCTGACTTAGATTTATCCACGACCGTGGTGGCATGGGACAATGCGCGGTTTACGCAAAACCATTTTGTTGTAAAAATGCTAAGCTAATTTTTGACTCTGGTGTCTCTTCATCTTGCTGGTTTTGCAGCAAACGCTCCATATAACGCGCGAGCACATCCACTTCCAAATTCACTTTACGCCCAACATGAAATGCATCAATGGTCGTTTCGGCAGAAGTGTGAGGCACTATGGTCAGCTTAAAGGCATTCTTTCTTAAATCATTCACAGTGAGGCTGATACCATCTACTGTAATTGAGCCTTTTTCAGCCACGTATTTATTCAATGCCGGTGGGATCGCTACCCAAAACTCTATCGAACGACCAACGGGATTACGTTCAATGATTTCACCAACACCGTCAACGTGCCCAGAAACAATGTGTCCACCAAAACGAGTGGTCGGCAACATGGCTTTTTCTAGGTTGACCTTGTCACCAACTTGATAGTGAGCAAACCCGGTTCTGTTGAGCGTTTCTAGTGAGAGATCCGCTGTATATTGAGTGCTGTTATAATCTACCACGGTCAAACAGACACCATTTGTGGCAATACTATCACCAAGTTTGACATCGCTCATATCAAGATGACCGACTTTCACGGTCACACTGATGTCTTCACCTTTGGGTGTAATCGCGGCAAGTGTACCTACCGCCTCGATAATTCCTGTAAACATGCTATTTATCTTTTATTTTAGGTACGGCAATGATCCGAATATCCGGCCCAACTTGTCGTACATCTTTGATGATTAACTCTAGCGTATCCGCCATGGAAGATAGCCCCAAAGCACCAAATAGCCCCCGACCATCACTACCCATGATTTTAGGCGCTAAGTACAAAATGATCTCATCGACCAATTGGGCTTGGATCAGTGAACGAGCCAGTGTGGCACCAGCTTCTACCCAGAGATGATTTATTTGTGACTGCTCAGCTAAATAAGCTAAGGTATCCGCTAACTCAAATTGTGTCTGGTTGCTATTGAGCAATGACGTATGTTCAGTGCCAAGCACCAATACTTCACCGGAATGTTGATACAGCTTTAGACCATCATGGAGTTGGTTTTGCCTGTCAAGAATGACTCGCACTGGTTGGCGTAACTGATGTTGTGGGTAGTTCACTTGCACTGATGGAGGCAGTTCATCCCAACGCACAGTCAATGAAGCATCATCTTCAATCACTGTTTTGCTGGTCGATAAAATCCCACCCGCTTTGGCGCGAAATTTTTGCACATCTCGCCGCGCGGCCGCTGAAGTGATCCATTGACTCTGACCATTATTGAGTGCCGTTTGTCCATCAAGACTTGCGGCCATTTTCAATTGGACAAAGGGCATCCCACTTGTCATGCGTTTAATAAAACCCGGATTGAGCGCGATGGCATCCGCTTCTAACAAACCGACTTCGACTTCAATCCCAGCGTCACGCAACATTTGAATACCACGCCCAGCGACTTGAGGATTCGGATCTTGCATTGCGCAAATCACTTTCGCCACTTTGGCGTTAATCAAGCCTTCAGCGCAAGGCGGTGTACGGCCATGATGCGAGCAAGGCTCTAAAGTGACATAAGCAGTAGCACCTTGCGCTTGCTCGTTTGCCATGCGTAAGGCGTGCACTTCGGCATGCGGCTCACCAGCACGAACATGAAAACCTTCACCAACAATCTGCTCTCCTTGAGTGATCACGCAGCCGACATTGGGGTTAGGTTGAGTGGTAAAAACGCCACCTTTGGCAAGCTCAATGGCTCGCGACATCATTTGATAATCAAAAGGAGTAAACATAAGCGATTAATCTTCCAGCTTCGCGATTTCTTCACCAAACTCACGAATATCTTCAAAACTGCGATACACGGAGGCAAAGCGGATGTAAGCGACTTTATCGAGTACTTTGAGCTGCTCCATCACCAAGTTACCAATCATTTTACTTGGGACTTCTCGCTCACCAGTAGCTCGCAACTGAGATTTAATCATACTGATTGCAAGCTCAATCGCATCGGCGCTGACGGGGCGTTTTTCTAATGCTCGCTGTATACCACCGACCATTTTATCTTCGTTAAACGGTTCACGATTTCCATTTGATTTGATGACTCTTGGCATCAAGAGCTCGGCCGATTCAAACGTGGTAAAACGTTCATTACATGCCAAACATTGACGGCGACGGCGCACTTGATGGCCATCAGCGACAAGACGAGAATCAATCACTTTGGTATCGTTCTCTGAACAAAAAGGACAATGCATATCACCTCCATAGCAATGAGCATCAGTGTACCGGAATTAGTACGCAAGTTGAACGCAAAAGGGGCATCAGCCCCTTTTCAATCTCTATTTTGTTAACAACCACACTTTGCGTTATCCATAACGAAAAGAACTTAACGGCGTGATAAGTAATTGGCTTTGCCAACCCACTTGTAACTGGTCAACTCTTCTAAGCCCATCGGCCCGCGAGCGTGCAATTTTTGGGTCGAAACGGCCACTTCAGCGCCTAAACCAAATTGAGCTCCATCGGTAAAACGCGTCGAAGCATTGACATACACTGCAGCAGAGCCCGCGGAATTAATAAACAGCTCTGCATTAAATAGGTCATTTGTCATGATCGCATCCGAATGGCTTGCATTGTGTTCACGCATATGTTGAATCGCTTGCTGCACGTCATCGACCACTTTGACGCCCAAAGTGTAACTTAGCCATTCGGTGTCAAAATCGCCTTCAACGGCCTCTCTCAACTGTTTCGCATGGCTCATGCAGGCTTGGGCTTTTGGCTCAACAACGAAGGTCACTTGATCATTAAGTCGTAGCACCAGTTTTGCCAAAAATTCACTGGCAATCGCTTGATGAACCAGCAAAGTATCCAGTGCGTTGCACGCAGAAGGGCGCTGAATTTTGGCGTTTTCAATTACCTCGACTGATTTGTCCAGATCCGCCGATTGGTCAACAAAAATATGGCTAATGCCAAAACCACCAATAATCACCGGAATCGTGCTGTTTTCTTTGCACATTTTATGTAGGCTAGCGCCGCCGCGCGGAATGATCATATCAACATATTCATCCAGCTTGAGCAGCTGTGAAACCAGTTCGCGATCCGGTTTTTCAATATACTGCACCGCAGCCGCTGGAAGTTGCGCTTTTTCTAGCGCCGATTGAATAACGTTGACTAGCGCCATATTGGAGAAAAAGGTCTCTTTCCCTCCCCGTAAAATACTGGCGTTACCCGTTTTTAAACACAATGCCGCAATATCAATGGTCACATTAGGACGCGCTTCATAAATAACGCCCACCACACCTAACGGTACTCGGCGGCGAGACAATGACAATCCGTTTTCAAGCACTCGGCTATCGATTTCACTACCGACAGGATCATTGAGATTAATCACATTACGCACGTCATTAGCAATGGCTTGCAGGCGCGATTCATTGAGCAATAGGCGATCAAGCATGGCATCGTTCAACCCGGCTTGGCGGGCCAGTTCGATATCTTGGGCATTCGCTTTTAAAATCGCGGCGCTCTGCGCCTCCAGTTCATCGGCAATGATCGCTAATGCATTGTTTTTTTGTGTCGTTGAAACGGTAGCGAGCTGGAAAGCGGCCTGTTTGGCGGCTTTACCCATTATGGTTAAATCCACTTTCTTTTCCTTACTATTCTTGGATCACAACAAGATCATCGCGATGAATGACTTCTGAGCCATAATCGTAACCTAAAATGCCTCCGATATCTTTGCTGTGTTTGCCCGCGATTTTGGCTAAGTCTTGGCTGGAATAAGCGGCGATGCCACGGGCAATTAATACGCCTTGTTTATCGGTTACTCGCGCCACTTCACCACGTGCAAAAGTACCACTGACATTCACTACCCCTTTCGCTAATAAGCTACTGCCATTCGCGACTACAGCGTTGACGGCTCCGCCATCAATGACAATGTCACCAGAAGCGGCAGGACCCGCTAAAATCCAGCGTTTGCGGTTTTCTAACGCTTCGGTACATGGCAAGAAACGGGTGCCTTGTGGCGCATCACTTAAAGAGTCAAAAATAACGTTGCTGGCACGCCCTGCGGCGATAATGACTTCAATCCCTGCACGACGAGCAATATCAGCGGCCTGAAGCTTAGTTGCCATACCTCCGGTGCCAAGCGTGGTACCACTACCCCCAGCGATTTTACGCAAGGTATCATCAATGGTTTTGACTTCTTTAATCAGTTCAGCGTTAGGATCTTTACGCGGGTCTGCGGTGAAGAGCCCTTTTTGATCAGTGAGCAGCAATAGTTTATCGGCACCACATAAGATACCGACCAAGGCTGACAAATTGTCGTTGTCGCCCACTTTGATTTCACTGGTTGCCACTGCATCGTTTTCGTTGACCACAGGAATAATATCGTGCTCGACCAAAGCATTAATGGTATCTCGCGCATTCAAAAAACGCTCACGATCTTCTAGATCGGCACGAGTCAGTAGCATTTGACCTATTTTAATCCCATAGATGGCAAAAAGAGATTCCCATGCTTGAATCAGTTGACTCTGCCCAACCGCAGCAAGCAACTGTTTGCTAGCCATTGCGTTGGGGAGTGCGGGGTAACCTAAGTGTTCTCGACCAGCGGCAATTGCGCCCGACGATACAATCACCACTGAGTGGCCTTGCTTTTTCAGTTCAGCACATTGACGGACAAGCTCAACCATATGAGCTCTATCTAACGCCAAAGTACCACCGGTTAATACACTGGTTCCTAGCTTCACAACGATTGTTTGAAGTTGCACCGCTTTTCCGCTTTGTTGATTCGTTGTCATGATTTCTTCTGAAATGGAAAACACATAAGAGCTGATGTTTTAGCAATCAAAGCAATAATTCACAAGTAGAAAAGGTGCTAAAAAGCACCTTTTTCATCACGAGGGTAAGGGGATAACGAAAATCAGACGAATTCAGCGGAATCTTGTGCAATCTCAACACTCAATTCAAAGCGCTCATAGAGACTCGCTACCAGTTTGGCATGAAACTCTTCTTGGGTGCGTTTGACTTCAGAAAATACGGATTTAGGAATTGCGTCAGCATCCCACGCGCCAGCCAAGTTGTAACGTCCTGTATGATACTTAGCCTCAAACCCTGATTCTTTCTTAGTAAGCTCCAGCCACCAGCCCCAAAACTCTCGTTTTTCTGGGGATTTTTTGTCATTAACGCAAGACGCAAGGCAATCAAATAAGTAGTGATCCTCACGACATTGGCCTTCTCGTAAATAAGGTCCAATAGCTTTTAAAGCAGACAATAAGCGATAATGAGTCGGGGTGTGGGTCATTTCTGACATATTGACTCTCCATTTCAATGTTAAGAACGATCATTATTTTTATTAATCATATGCTTGTTACCGCATACCAATATCATGCTTAACTAATTTAGTAGAAAAGTCACCTAAATAGCTCATCTTCTAACCACTTTATCGCTAAATCGAGGGATTGCTCATATCCTTGTGTAATTGTTTTGCTTTTTATCTGTTTCGCTTTGCCATATTCACTAAAAATTGCAACTAATTGATTATCTGAATAGGGTGAAATGGGATCACCTTCTAATCCTAAAGCCAAAATCGGAACTTTAGTTCGCCTACTGGTTAAAAAACCTTGCACTTTCAGTGACCACGCTCGCATCAACCCAGCAAGGCTATTAATATCCACCACGTCTTTACCTAAACGAGACGCCAGCACATCAATATACATTTTGGGCATTTTTTTCAATTTTTCTGGCGAAGCTAAAATATCGTGGATAGGTGCGCCTAATGAAACACAAGCCTTAATTTTATCTTGCTCTAGAAAAGAGAGCCTGATCATGGAGTTACCACCAAATCGAAATCCAACAAGCCCCACTTTTCGATGATCAACCCAAGGCAAGCTTTCCAGTTCATTGAGTACGGCTTGATGCAGACATGAAGAATCTTCAGTTAAGGGCCAATGAGAGCTATGACCTACGGAGGGCATATCAATGGTTAACATCGCAATATCTCTAGGCGCGAGATAATCTCTAAACAAACGCCACATATCCGTCTGCAAACTGTCTAAACCGGCGCTAACCAAAACGACCGGATGAGGCCTATCGGTATTGGGCAAATGCAAATTAGCGACTATTTTTTTGTTCTTATAGGGTACTTCAACCTGCTTAATCACATAACGAGTCAATTTGGCCGCTTCGTTATAAGCGCTGTTTGACAGTATCTGTGCCTGCAAGGATAAATTATCATTTTTTAGATGCGGATAACCAGCAATGCTAAAGCAGAGCGACGCGGAAAAAAGTTCATTGGCCGCCTCTTCGTCTTGCTTGTCATTAGCGCGCTTTTGGTGACGCATACCCAGCTTAGTCCACTCGTATGCCCAGTTACCACTGTGATAGCCCATAACCGTATCTAGCCAATCCGCTTCGGTTCGCGAATGTTTCGAAGAGGCAATGCGGGCGAGAACTTCTTCTTGCTCTACTGGATCAACACCTTGCCATATCCACTGTAAACGCCTGAGATTTCGATACCAAACGTACCCTTCTTGCTGTTTTTTTAGGTCCAAAATTTCTTGGCTGCTTGGCATATAACGGGTCAATGCCGAGGTTTCTTGGGCTTGCTTGTATTTCTGGAACAAGGTTTCAGAAAGGTTTTGGCTGTTAGATTCAGACATAAGTCGATTCAATTGAGAGCGGTGCTCTAATAGTAATAAAAAAAATGGCCCGATAAAGGGCCATTTTCAAATAAACGCAAAGAAAAACATTACTTTTGTTTACGGTTAATCGGTTCTGCGTATTGAATCGTCATATCCCATGGCTGCTCAATCCACGTATCTTGAGCAATATCCACAACATAATCATCTAACAAGCTTACGCCAGAAGGCTTCGCACACACCGCAATCAATTTCGCTTTAGGATACATTTCACGTAGCTTACGTGCGGTATCACCACTATCGACCAAATCTTCAACAATTAAGAAACCTTCGCCGTCACCTTCAGGTGCTTTGATCACTGTCATGTCACGCTGATGATCATGATCGTAACTTGAAATGCAAATCGTATCGACATGGCGAATACCTAATTCACGCGCCAATATGGCACCAGGAACCAGACCACCACGGCTCACCGCCCAAATACCTTTCCATTGCTCTGCAGGCATCTGTTTTTCTGCCAATTGACGACAGTAAGTCTGCATGTTGTCCCAAGTGATAACGAATTTATTGCTCATTGTTGTAAACCTAATTATTTAAATAATCTGTGTCGTTCATTACATTGCAGAGGCGATATACTTAAAGATGAAGATGGCTGACATCACCCACACACTCATCGATACACTGCGCCCTTTGCCACTAAATAGTTTGATAGCCGCATAAGCAATGAAACCAAGAGAAATACCTTCTGCTATAGAGAATGTCAGCGGCATTAATAAACAGGTAACGACGACAGGAGCCGCTTCTGTTAAATCGCGCCAATCAATACTGACCAAACCAGAAAGCATCAAAATTGCCACATAAAATAATGCACCAGACGTAGCGTACGCAGGGATCATTCCAGCTAATGGCGAGAAGAATAATGCAAGTAAGAACAAAATGCCAACAACGACTGCAGTCAGCCCTGTGCGCCCGCCAGCAGCAACACCCGCCACACTTTCAATGTAAGAGGTTGTGTTTGATGTACCCAGCAGGGCACCGACTGACGTAGCGGTAGAATCGGCAAGCAATGCTTTATTTAGACGTGGGATTTTACCATCTTTGCCAATCAAATCTGCTTTTTGCGCCACGCCAACTAAGGTGCCAGCCGTGTCAAATAGATCGACAAACAGAAACGCAAACACAACTGAGATCATACCCACTTCAAAAACGGCGGAGAAATCAAGCTGCAAAAAAGTTGGCGCAATACTTGGTGGTGCCGACATAATGCCATGCCACTGAACGTCACCAAACACTAAACCAAGGCCAGTAACCGCAAGAATCGCGATCATTACGGCACCCTTTAAACCACGATGAACCAAAGCAATCGTCAGGAAGAAACCTATCGCACCGAGTACAGCAGGAAGAGAAGTAATTGCGCCGACAGAAACCAAAGTTGCAGGGTTATCAACCACAATGCCTGCATTCTTCAGGGCAATAAAGGCAAGAAAAAGTCCAATACCGGCCGAGATCCCCGTTCGTAATGACATCGGAATCGAACCGATGATCCACTCACGGATTTTAAAGATACTAAGAAAAATGAACAGCACACCAGAAACGAATACCGCCGCCAGCGCAACTTGCCATGTATATCCCATGCCGAGCACAACGGCGTAAGTAAAAAATGCGTTTAACCCCATACCCGGAGCCTGCGCAATTGGGTAGTTGGCGACAAAGCCCATGATGAAACAGCCAATAGCCGCCGCAAGACACGTAGCAACAAATACTGCACCACGGTCCATGCCGGCATCCGCTAAGATCGCAGGGTTAACAAAGATAATGTATGCCATCGTGAGAAATGTCGTTATTCCTGCGATAACCTCAGTGCGCACGTTTGTGCCATATTCACTAAGTTTAAATAGCCTTTCGAGCATGATCGAGTCCTATAAGGGTAAAAAGTAAACGGTTGCGTAATCGATTGGCTGTGGATTATAGAGAGATCAGATCACAAATTCCAGATAGAATTAAGGCTGTAATATGCTTTTATTAATGGCTTATGAACCTAGTCGCGCTTCATTTCTTCAAAAAGAAAAAGCGGATTTCCATATCGTATTGCCATTGAGCCGTAAAGGAAGTCTTGAACATTGAGATAAAAAAACGCCACCTCATCTGAGGTGGCGGCGAATCATTTTAGCCAAACTGACTACAAAAAAATTCCAATATCTAGGGGGGTGAACATACAGTTCAAATAACATGCTTAAAGTCTTAATAACCAAAGCTTGTTGGGTAAGCAAAGTTGCCAGTGTAAACAGACTTGTTTGTCCAGAACATTGCTGATGGTAAACCTTTCATAACTATCACCTTATAAAATCAATTGAACATAAATTTGATTTCTCGGTTCCATGGAGGCGATAAACGGACTCATCCTTTGAGCATTTTTTCTTCGCTTTCGAAGTTGGTTACAAATATACCACCAAGAAATTAAATTACAATATTTAGCGTGACAAAAATCACATAATTTTATTTTAATGATCTACATCAACAGATTCAGGTAATTAAATTACACAAATATCAGCAAAAAATGATTATTAGGCGGTAAGGGGAAGAATCTCATCGCCGATTGTGTCATCTCTTCTATACGCTACAGTCGATTTAATGTGACACCAATAAAACAATTCTCAAGCGGTGAGGCTACTCGCTGATTGTCGAGAGTGGTATGCTGTCCACCACTACAAGTCATGCTCAGATCTAGTCGATATCGCTACCAAAGAAACATTTCGCCTGTTCATGATCTGGCAAGCTCGAATAAAAGGAGTATTCCGTGTCTGAGTTCTATTCTGAAATCAGTAAATTGTCATCGGCACCCGTATGGCAATTTTTCGATAAAATCTGTTCCATTCCTCACCCGTCTAAGCATGAAGAAGCCTTAGCCCAACACATCATCCAGTGGGCGACAGAGCAGGGTTTAGCGGTACGCCGAGATCCAACCGGCAACGTTTTCATAAAAAAACCAGCGACAGCTGGCATGGAACATAAGAAAGGTGTGGTTCTACAAGCTCATATTGATATGGTGCCGCAAAAAAACGAAGACACGCAGCACGACTTTGCTAAGGACCCTATCCAACCGTATATCGATGGCGAATGGGTAACGGCCAAAGGAACCACTTTAGGTGCCGATAACGGCATGGGTATGGCTGCATGTTTGGCTGTTCTCGCGTCAAAAGAGCTCAAGCACGGTCCTATTGAGGTGTTACTGACGATTGATGAAGAAGCGGGTATGACTGGTGCTTTCGGCCTTGAAGCGGGTTGGTTAGAAGGAGAGATCCTGCTCAATACTGATTCAGAGCAAGAGGGCGAAGTGTATATGGGCTGTGCTGGTGGTATTGATGGCGCAATGACTTTTAATATCCAACGACAAGCCATGCCTGCTGGTTACGTAACACATCAATTGATTTTGAAAGGGTTAAAAGGAGGTCACTCTGGGTGTGACGTCCATACTGGCCGTGGGAATGCTAACAAGCTACTGGCTCGCTTTCTTGCTAGTCACGCACAAGAACTTGATTTACGTTTGATCGAGTTTCGCGGTGGTAGCCTACGTAACGCCATTCCTCGAGAAGCGTTTGTCACCGTGGCCATTCCTGCCGAAAATGGGATAAAACTGGATGAGCTATTTAGCACCTATACCCAGCTAGTGAAAGAAGAGCTTGGACGCGTCGAAACGGGAATTGTCACTTTCAACAACCCGCAAGACAATGCGGAAAATGTCTTCGCTCTTGTTGATCAACAACGTTTTATTGCCGCATTAAATGCGTGTCCAAACGGTGTGATCCGGATGAGCGATGAAATTGAAGGCGTGGTTGAAACCTCATTGAATGTCGGTGTGATTACCACACAAGAAAACTCTGTGACTGTGTTATGCCTTATTCGTTCTCTGATTGATTCAGGTCGCCAACAGGTTGAAAGCATGCTCAAATCCGTTGCTGAGCTAGCGAATGCGGAAATTGCCTTTACTGGTGCTTATCCGGGCTGGAAACCAGATGCCGATTCAGAGATCATGGCTATTTTCAGAGACATGTACCAAGGTATTTACGGTCATAAACCGAATATCATGGTGATCCATGCTGGTCTAGAATGTGGTCTTTTCAAAAAACCGTACCCAGAAATGGATATGGTTTCGTTTGGCCCAACCATTAAATTCCCTCACTCACCGGATGAGAAAGTGAAGATCGACACAGTCGACCTTTTCTGGGAGCAAATGGTTGCCCTACTAGAGCATATTCCAGCGAAAGTTTAACCCACTCTGATGTCGAATTCTTCAACCAGCGTGTAATATCAAGTTGATGAATATCTTGCTTTGGCTGCGGAATTCGGCATCAATCCTTACCTCTTTTTCTATCAATTAATTTTATCGATAAGGCAAATTAATTTCATTAGCGCACATTTTTTGTGACTGCTAGAGTTCGCCCCCTTGAAGTTCCTAGAGTTATTCACCACACTCTCTTCAAGCGATAACACCATTTAAAAGTTGTATCGGGGATGCGGCTAATCCTTAGCGGCGTCTTACATTCTCCAAAAATATTGAAACTGCGATGAAAGAAAAAATGATTGTCGGATGGCGAGAAACTCTCAGCCTTCCAGGGTTAGGTATTGATCAAATTAATGCCAAAGTCGATACCGGAGCCCGCACGTCGTGCTTACACGCATTTAAGGTAGAGAGCTTCATCAAGGAAGAGACTCTTTGGGTTCGCTTTTGGATCCACCCTGTGCAGCGCAATAATGACAAGGTCACAGTGTGCGAAGCTAAAGTCATTGATGAACGAATCGTCCGTGATTCCGGTGGCCATGAAGAGTCACGTTACGTTATTCAATCAGACGTCAGTTTGGGCGGCCAAACTTGGCCCATTGAAATAACGTTAACCAATCGCGAAAATATGGGTTTTCGTATGCTATTAGGTCGCACCGCAATGCACCGTCGAATTTTAGTTAATCCAACTAAATCGTTTTTAATCGCTTTCGAGGAGAGCAAATAATGAAAATTGGTATTCTGTCACGTAATGCTTCGTTGTATTCAACCAAGCGTCTGATTGAAGCGTGTAAAAGCCGTGGCCACCAAGTCAAAGTGATTGATGGGCTGCGTTGCTATATGAATATCAATTCTGAAAAACCCGAAATTCACTTTAAAGGTGAAGAGTTAGCGGGTTTTGATGCAGTCATTCCTCGTATTGGTGCATCCGTTACGTTTTACGGTACTGCGGTATTACGCCAATTTGAAATGATGGGAGTTTATCCCGTCAATGAATCTGTGGCTATTAGCCGTTCCAGAGATAAGCTTCGCTCAATGCAGCTATTGTCTCGTCGCGGCATTGGTATGCCAATTACAGGTTTCGCCAGCAAACCCGATGATGTCAAAGACTTACTCGACATGGTCGGAGGAGCACCGGTAGTAATTAAATTACTTGAAGGAACTCAAGGCATCGGTGTAGTGTTAGCGGAAACACGCAAAGCAGCAGAAAGTGTGATCGAAGCGTTCATGGGCTTGAAAGCCAATATCATGGTGCAAGAGTACATCAAAGAGGCTGGTGGCGCCGATATTCGCTGTTTCGTTATTGGCGACAAAGTTATCGCAGCCATGAAACGGCAAGGTGCCGATGGTGAGTTTCGCTCTAACCTACACCGCGGCGGAACGGCCTCTTTGGTAAAAATCACCCCTCTAGAACGTAAGACGGCTATCGATGCGGCGAAGATTATGGGTCTCAATGTTGCGGGTGTGGATCTTTTGCGATCGGAACGTGGCCCATTAGTGATGGAAGTCAATTCATCGCCAGGTCTTGAAGGTATTGAAGCCGCTACTGGTAAAGATATCGCCGGGTTGATTGTCGAATTTATTGAAAAAAATGCGGCAACGAAAGGGACAAAAACACGTGGCAAAGGTTAGGAAAAACACAGCATTTCATTTCCTGGGGGATTCAGTTCCCCCAGGAACGCGCAAGGCAATGGAGCTAGAAGCGGCTAAGCTTTATACACACTCGCCACTCTCTATCCCTATCGAAATCATTAATGGAATATCCACTGGCCCAACCTTAATGGTTAATGCCGCCATCCATGGTGATGAACTGAACGGCGTTGAAATAGTCCGCCAACTGATCAACTCCATCGACCCGCAAAAACTAAAAGGGACACTGATTGTTGTCCCCATCGTCAATGCCTTTGGCTTTATTCATAAATCTCGCTACCTTCCTGATCGACGCGATCTCAATCGCTGCTTCCCTGGAAGTGAAACTGGCTCCCTCGCCTCTCGCATTGCACATACTTTCTTTTCCCAAGTCGCTTTACGTTGTGATTACATCATCGACCTGCATACTGGTGCTATTCATCGCACGAATTTGCCACAAATCCGCGCCGATCTCACTAATCCTGAAACCTTGCGTATTGCCCAAGCATTTGCAACCCCAGTGATCATCGACTCTCCACTGCGTAATGGCTCGCTCAGAAGTGAAGCAGAGAAATCAGGCATCACAGTATTAACTTATGAAGCAGGTGAAGCGCTAAAATTTGAACCTATTGCCATCAATGCGGGTATTGTCGGTGTGAAACGCACCATGCAAGCCATTGGTATGATGCGCAAAAGTCGCAAGGCCGTACCGACATCGATCATCGCAAAATCAACCAGTTGGCTCAGAGCCGAAAGCGATGGCATCTTGCGCACAGTGGTGACTCTTGGTGACAAGGTCGAAAAAGGACAAGTGCTTGCCTATATCAACTCACCGCTTGGTCATGTCGAAGTCGAATTAAGAGCCAATAAGGGTGGTATTGTGATTGGGCAACAAACTCTGCCTCTTGTTAATGAAGGAGATGCCGTATTCCATCTCGCCTACTTCTCGCAAAGCGATGAGATGGTTGAGCAAGTCGTGGGCGATTTTATTGAAGAGGTCGCAGACAGCGATTTAGAACCTCTGACCACGGGACACTTGATGCCACCGTCGATGGTCTAAATAGTCGATAACTCTAAACAATAGAGACACATAAGTTCAATAATAAAGCCCTTATTCAAAGGGCTTTATGCTGTTTAAGCGTGAGTGGGATGAAGAAAGTAACTCATTAACCGAACGAAGCCCAAATCACCGTAGCCACTAATACAGGGCAGACAAATTTCACATACCAAGGCCAGATTTTACCAAACCAACCTAATTGGAACTCAGGGAAACCTTGCTCTAACTCTTTGACCTTCGAGTGACGACGCCATACCCAACCGCCAAATAGGCAGAACATCAGCGCTGCTGTCGGCTGCAAATATTGCGTCGCAACCGTTGCCACTAAGCCAAATAGCGCACCAAAGTTATAAACAATAACAACACTGACTAGCGCAATTAACGCGCCTAATACCCAGCTTGTTGGTGCACGTTTCGTGTTAAAACGCTCGCTGACTAAGGCTACTGGGCATTCCAGCATAGAGATAGAAGAGGTTAACGCGGCGATCGTCAGTAAAGTGAAAAATACGATCGCAAACACCTGACCCATCCAACCAAGGCTATCAAACATCAATGGCAACACGGTAAAAACGAGCGTGTCTGAATTGAGTAAAGAACCGTCAGCGGCATAGATTTCCACACCTTTATGCATCGCAACAAACATCGCAGGCAACACAACAAGGCCAGCAATAAAAGCCACGGCGGTATCAACTAAAGTCACATTTAGTGCCATCTTCGGCAGGTTTTCTTGCTTACTCAGATAAGATCCGTAAATCAGCATCGAGCAGCCACCAATGGTTAATGAGAAGAAACCTTGCCCCATTGCCGCCAGTAAGAGATGTCTGTCAAACACCTTTGAAAAATCAGGGACCAAATAGTGTTGTAAACCTTCCATAGCTCCTGTTTGCATCATGATGTAAACAAACAGCACACCAAACAGTACAAACAATGCAGGCATTAAACGCGTTGACCATTTTTCAATCCCGTCTTTAACACCACCTTGCACGATTAGAATCGTCAAAATATAAAACACTAAGGTTCCGAATAAGTTACGCTCAACACTAAACCCTTTCAACCAAGCTGTGATTTCCACAAAACCCAATAACTCTGTCATCGCACCGAGTAAAAAGCAGATTAGCCAGCCCCCGACGATGCTGTAAAACGCCAGTACCGCACTCGGAACACTCAAACCAATCCAACCGACAAAGCCACCGACCATTTTACCTAGTGGATGAGGCGTTAATGAGCGCATGCTATCAACAGGGTTTGCTTGCCCAAAACGGCCTATCGCCATTTCAACCACTAACATAGGGAAGGCAACGACCATGATCATCACCAAATAAACCAATAAGAATGCGCCGCCGCCGTTGCTTGCCGCTTGGGTTGGAAAGCCCCAAATATTACCTAGGCCAACTGCCGCACCCGCCGCCGCAAGAATAAAACCAAGACGTGAACCAAAATGTTCACGAGAATCAGACTGTGTCATACCACTCACACAAATATCAATAGACTAGTTAGCTAGTACGGTAATACAGGCAATCAAATAGAGCAATTCCACTGCTTATTTATTAAACAAGCATTGCAAAAATAAACAGAATTTACTGCGTAAAGATTATTGAACAGGCAATGTTAACTGGAGATTAGAGGTGAATTTTTGCACGAGATAACGACCTCTTCCTTGTGCTTTGACTGCATAAAGTGCTCTATCAGCCACATGAAAGAAATCTAGATAGTGATTCAACTGTGGGGTATCAATTTCAACCCCTCCAACACTAATTGAAAGCGTCTTCTTAGCCGGGGAAAATTGGTGGGTAATGCGCAGTGATTCAACCGATTCGATCAGTCGTTTAGCATAAGCTTGACCATCAATTTCGATGTCGCTCGCCAAAACTACACAAAACTCTTCTCCACCAAAGCGAGCAACCAGTTTTTCACCGCCAAAATCCAATTTTTTTAAGCTAGTCGCAACAGATTTCAATGCTTCATCACCCTCTAAGTGGCCGTAGTGATCATTGAACAATTTAAAATAGTCAATATCGATTAAAAACAATACGATATATCTAAATTGATAATCAACAATATAGCTTTTAAAGACCTTTTCTAAACGACGGCGGTTCGCAATACGTGTGAGTGGATCGTGCTCTGATTGCCATTTTAGTTCACGCCGACTGGTTTCCAGCTCCCATACTATTTGGTTCATCGTACGCGAAAACTCTTTCATTTCCTTCGATATGAAGGATCGCTCACTAGGCATCTTTCCACCCGATGCTTTAAATTGATCCAGTACTTGATTGGCATCATTGATTGGCTTGACTACTTTATTCGCTACAACTAAGTTCAAGAAAAACATTAGGATAGAGAATGAAGCAAGCCCAGACAGCTCCTGCCATTGAATAAACGGTGGGACTTTAACGGTATGACTTACTTTAATCAACACAGTAAGACGATTGCGATAATCAAGCATTTCAAGGTAAGAGATATTATCTTCATGTGGCGCGGCAACGGTTTGATCATTAAGACTTTTGATCAGCATCACTTCCACATTTACCCCAGTTGCAATCACAAGCTCATTGATAAACTGCTCACTGATCCTTTTTAAAAAAAGTAAATAACCTTTGTCGCACTCCTTTGCGTCACTATTACAAACCCGAGAGGTTGCAACGATAAAAGGTTTGTCGTCTATCACGATAAAACTGAGATTCGGTTTGATGAAATCTTTTGGTGCTTTCATCGTGTCCACTAAAATATCACCAAAATTATATCGAATCGCATCATAACTGGCTTCATGGCCAGTCTCATAGTCGTAGCGCTGGCCCCAAACTAATTGCACATCTGGATTAAAAATAAAAATACCGTCTAATGACTTGGATTCAAAGGTGTGAGTACCAATACTGTCGCGAATAAAATCATCATTAGGCTTAGCAATAAAATCGGCCATTTCATTCCATGCGGCATAATCAGCCAATGATGCCCCCATGTCCGCTTTTTGCATATTAAGAACAGTTCGAACTCGGTTAACCTCACCTCGTTGCAAGGAAAGAGCATCTTCAACGGCGCGATCATAAGACCACATAAACTTAAATAGCAGATAACACAAAATAAACAGCACAACGAAGG
The DNA here is from genome assembly GCF_029478525.1 of Vibrio sp. 1151_11. Lineage (NCBI taxonomy): Bacteria > Pseudomonadati > Pseudomonadota > Gammaproteobacteria > Vibrionales > Vibrionaceae > Vibrio > Vibrio sp. 1151_11. The sequence continues at coordinate 164,900 of NZ_SHMN01000006.1, forward strand.
CTATTGAAACTAATGCTGTTAACCGCCTCAAACTAAAATTATTAAACAACATCCATACCAGTAAATTAACCTAACATCATAGACACAAATAAAGAGCACCGAATGTGCTCTTTAAGTTTAGATGGTAAAGACTTGATAATCTTTTAATACTGGTATTTTTTGGTGCAGTTGTTGTTCCTGCTCAACCATATCATTAAGAGACTCACAAAAATCACGACTCTCTTTTTGAATTGTGGCGGCGTTTTCTTGAATTCGCTCGGCTAACTTAACTTTTAAGTCCGCCATGGTATCGGTCAATTTTGTGATATTTAATCCACCCTCTTCTCTCATTTTCAGTGAAAGAGCATCGAAGGCACCGGATATAAACTCTTTGTTAAATAAAGCTTTCGCTTTTTCAAAATCATCGGCCCAAGTTTGCGTCATTGATTCAAAAGTCTGCGCAGGGAGAACCAGCTCGCCATCTTTATAATAACGAGATTCAATATTAGTAAAAAAAGCAGCCATGGATTGCTTGGCGCTATCGAAGGCGTTGGGAGATTCAATACTTTTCGCAACATCATCCAAAATATCATTCGCCAACGCTAAGCCATCACTCGCCATCTGTTTTACTTTAGGCAATGAAGCATTCATGCTTTCTCTATACTGCTCAAGGGCCGTTTTCTGCTCACTGTCGAGCTCCATCTTTTCACCACGGATATAGAGATTGTTCTGTTTATCCATCAAAACAGTGTCGGTGCTCGTTTTAAGAATTTCAACCTTATCACCATCAAGGTGAACTTCATGGTTCACATCAACTCGGCACTGCGCTGCCCACAAAGGGGAGCTCAGCAACATTAAAGTGACTAACACTACTTTTTTCATTGTTTTCTCTCATCGATCGTTTTATGACTAACCATATCAGGTGTGGATATTTGATGAGTTAGTATTTCTCGCTAGCAATATAAATGATTTCAACCTAAAAACCGTCAATTTAATGACATAAATGTTAGTTTGTTTCACTAATTTAAAAAAAACTGAGCTGCTTATTGAGCATTTCTGGCTTTAACATCACCTGTAAACCAAGTAAGCGAATTTCTCGCCCATTTTGCCGCAACAAAATATTCTCCAAAAGGGTTCGAAAATCATTGAGCTCTAACTGTGGATGAAGATGCTCAATCGTCGTAAGTTGAAAATCGGCAAACTTGACTTTGATCCCTTGTTTGACAATCGACCCATCAACACTCGCTCTCTCTAACCTCGCTTTTATCTCTGGGTAGAGATGATGTTCAATCACCTGCCAACACTCTTCATAACTTGAAATATTTTGACTAAATGTTCTTTCGACACCTAATGATTTGCGCTCCCTCTCTGTCACGACTTCGCGATTATCAATTCCATGACTTTTCTTCCATAGTGAAGCGCCTAATCTGCCAAAGTTACGAAGTAGCTCTCGATAGTCCGTTAGCTTGATATCTTCACACTTATAAAAACCCGCTTGGTGCAACTTTTCCAGACTAACCTTACCGACACCGGGTATTTTCTCTAGCGGCAATGAATCGACCACCTGCTGTACTTTATCGGGTGGTATTACAAATTGGCCGTTAGGCTTATTCATATCAGAGGCCACTTTAGCCAAAAATTTTACAGGTGCTACACCTGCAGAGGCGGTCAGTTGGAGTTCGTTGTGAATATCATGGCGAATAGCTTGAGCTATCAATGTTGCGCTTCCTTGACATAACGGTGAATCACTCACATCAAGAAATGCTTCATCTAATGATAACGGCTCAATAATGGAAGTATAACGTTCGAATATCTGTCGGATTTGAATGGAAATAGCTTTGTATACCGACATTCGCCCCGGAACGACCAGCAGATTGGGGCATAATTTTAAGGCTTGAGCAGTCGGCATTGCGGAACGAACGCCAAATTTCCTCGCTTCATAATTGCAAGTACTTAACACACCACGCTGCTTTTCATGACCACCAACGGCTAGAGGGCGATGCCTATATTCGGGGTTATCACGCATTTCTACCGCAGCGGAAAAAAACTAGCGGGTTTAAAATGTAAGTATCGGTAAGTTATTAAATGAAAATGCAATAATTACAATAAGTTAATAGTAAAAATTAACTTACAAAATCCGCATACAAAAATTTCTTCGTATTTTTTTTAAAAAGCCTATTTCATCGTCAATTAACTTACAAAAACCCTAAAGGTAACTGTAATTGATTTGTTGAATTCTTCGGCTCAACCCCAACAGTCAACCCTACTAGTCTTATCCCACGCCCCAGACTTCTAGTTAAAGCTTCCTTACATAAGCTTATAAAAAACTGTTTATCCATTTTGTCATATTTTTGCTCTACTGTTGTCTGCTGGAAATCACTGAATTTTAATTTAACTCCTAACTTAGTAATGAGCTTATCATCAATAATCGTTTCTAGCCTTCGCTCCAATTCAGCAAATAAGAGCTCTATTGCACTGATACATTCATCTAATTTATAAATATCATCCAAGAAAGTTCTTTCGACTCCAACCGACTTTCTTACTCTTTCAACAATGACGGATCTGTCATCAATACCCTGACACCTTTGCCAAAGTGTATTTCCGAACTTGCCAAATTGAGCGATTAAAGTGTTCTTATCGAAACCTTTAACATCATCTCCTTTGTATAAGCCGAGTTTATTTAATTTCTCTAGTGTTACTTTTCCAACTCCATTTATTTTCCCCAGTTCTAGTTGGTCTATAAAGGTTTGGATTTCTTCAGGCGGAACAACACAGATCCCATTAGGCTTGTTAACATCAGAAGCCACTTTAGATACAAATTTAAGTGGGGAAACACCAGCAGAAGCCGTTAAGTTAAGTTCGGTCTCAATAGAACGGCGTATATCTTGAGCAATTAATGTCGCTGACCCCTTAAACATCTGTGAATCGGTCACATCTAAATATGCCTCATCTAATGAAAGAGGCTCGATAATTGATGTATAGCGTCTAAAAATTTCATTGATTTGTTTGGAAACGGTCCGATACTTTTCCATGTTGCCAGATACAACTGTAAGGTGGGGGCAAAGCTGCAAAGCTTTAGCTGTTGACATAGCAGAGCGCACACCAAAAGATCTCGCTTCATAGCTACACGTCGATATAACACCTCGACCATTTTTACCACCAACTGCTAATGGTATCCCACGTAGATTGGGGTTATCTCTTGCCTCTATCGATGCATAGTAACTATCGAGATCTATATGGATTATTTTTCTCATAATCATCTATTTTATTGAGTGCTTTTTCGATGCTTTCAATGATATTAGGTACATAAATCGTCTAAAAGCACCCATAAAAACTGTACATATACACAGCATTATATCATGAGGCATTTATAATAGAAGTAGGATTACAAGCAAGAAAAGCTCTCTTTTTATTAATGCTAATACACAAATTTTAGGTATAAAGACAACAATGGTAATAAAATGCGTGTTCGATGAGAAAGCAGTCGATGATCCAATTTCTTTGATTAGAGATCAAACTTTTGGACAGAAACCACTTAATCTGGACGCCTAACTCACCTTCTTTTTCTCTCTCCTCGCCTTAAGAAAGACCTCTGACCAACCTGCGCAGACGATCTCCGTTATTGACAACCGCTAGCGCCTAAATGTTATGTTATAACATAACATTTAGGCGCTAATGCAATGATGCAAAGGGATGAAATGGATCAACCCATAATGTCTGCCCGAGGGCTATGTGCCGATGGGGCTTCTGGCTGGCGAGCGGTAAATGATGTGACGTTCGACGTTTTCAACGGCGAGTGCGTGGCCATTATTGGCCCTAATGGCAGCGGTAAATCCAGCTTGCTGAAAGCCATGACAGGCGAGTACCAAACCGTGATGGGTACATTGATGATCGCGGGTGTTAGCGTGAATGCACTGCCGAGGCAACAAATGGCAAAGACCGTGGCCGTTGTCGCGCAGCATGAGCATGTTGATCCTCGCTTGAGCGTCAGTGAGTACGTTTGGCTAGGACGCGTGCCTCATACCTTTTGTTGCGGTAAGAGTGAGCATGAGAGGTCTGTTCGGCAAGCGCTTGAAGATGTCAGCCTTTCGCATAAAGCCGACCAACCTTTTGGCTCCCTGTCTGGGGGAGAGCAGCAACGGGCAAGTATTGGGCGGGCATTCGCGCAAGAACCCAAACTCTTGCTGTTGGATGAGCCCACAAACCACCTTGATCACCTTGCCCGCCTTGAGCTACTGACCTTGGTGAAACAGCGAGGCATTGCCTCTATTGCCGTCTTACATGATTTACCTCTGGTGACGCCCTTTGCCGACAAAGTGTTGCTCATGTCAAAGCAAAAAATGGTGGCTTACGAATCGCCCGACATCGTTATGCAAAACACATTTATCACGCCCGTTTTTGGCTTGAACGTTATCCCAATCAATCACCCACACATTAATTGCACGATTCATCACTTTGAAGCGGCGCAATCTCGTTTTCATTCACCCGCAGTAGGAACCCTCCAATGAAATTGTCTGTCATCTCGACGCTGTTCTTTTTTCTATCACCTATCGCTGCAGTCAATGCAGCAAATACCAACTACCCGGTTACCGTCGATAACTGCGGCAGTCCACTGACCATTGAGAAGAAACCAGAGCGTGCTGTTTTTCACGATATCAACATGACCGAGATGGCGTTTGCCTTAGGGCTTCAGGAAAACATGGTCGGCGTAACGGGCATCTCCGGCTGGTACAAAATGTCACCCTCTTTTGAAAAACGCTTAGGAAACATTCCTGAGCTCGCCCCCAAATACCCGTCGTTGGAAACATTGCTCGCAGCCAATACAGATTTCTTTTTCGCGGGATGGAATTACGGCATGAAGGTCGGCGGTGATGTCACGCCCCAGACGCTTGCACCCTACGGTGTCGACACCCTGGTCCTGACAGAAAGCTGCATTCATACAGGTGATCAAAGTGGCTCTGCCAACATGGAGTTGCTTTATGGCGACGTCATAAAGCTGGGGATCATTTTTGATAAGCAAGATGAAGCGCAAGCACTCGTCACCCAGTGGAAAGCCAAACTGAGTACCTTGGCGAACAAACAGGCCAGTGCTGGTACGCCTCCTCCGAACGTCTTCTTGTTTGACTCGGGCGAAGACAAACCCTTCACGGCGGGGAAATACGCCATGCCTAACGCCATGATTGAGGTCGCCGGGGGGCGCAACATTACGGATGACATGCCGACAAGCTGGGCGCGTACATCGTGGGAGAACGTGGCGCGTGCCAACCCCGATGTGATTATTCTTCTCGACTATCAAACGGTGAACAGCGCGGATTCTTTGAAACGCTTCCTGGAAGAACATCCACTCATGAAACACACGAATGCCGTGACTTCTGAGCGCTATGTAAAGCTGCGTTACGAAGAGCTGACGCCAGGGCCAGCCAACATCGAAGCCATTGAAAAGCTATCTGATACATTCTTCCCACAGTAAGGTGAAGGCAGCGTAACGCCGAATGAAAATCCAAAAATACCGGATGGCATGGCTGGTTGGCATCGCCGCCATGCTGTTCGCGTTCTCCATGAGTTTACAATTTGGCGCCGTGCCACTGACGTGGAATGATGTGCTTGTCGGGTTACTCTCTTTCAATGATGAAGAAATCAGCATGGCAAGCCGCATATTCATTGATTTGAGGTTGCCAAGGGCGTTACTTGCTGTGATTGCAGGAGCGGGCTTGGCCATGGTAGGCGCGGTGCTCCAAACCGCGACACGAAACGACCTCGCCGATCCTTTCTTATTTGGTTTGTCATCGGGTGCATCTGCGGGCGCAGTATTGGTGATCACGCAAGTGGGGGATGCCCTTGGCGTGTGGTCATTACCGATTGCAGCGTTCTGTGGCGGGATCATCTCTGCATCTGCGGTGCTTTTTCTGTTTTCGATGCAGAAAAAACGGGGCGACAACAACATTGTTTTGTGCGGCTTGGCGATCTCGTTTTTGTTTGGTGCGGTCACCAGTTTTCTGATTTATTCAGGCGACCAGCGCGCGGCGAGCTCCATCTTGTTTTGGACAATGGGAGGTTTGGGATTGGCCCGTTGGGATAACCTCTTTTTTGCCGCTGTTGGGGTACTGTGTTTGGTGATATTGCTACTGAAACGGTATCGCGAACTCGACACTTTACTAGTGAGCGAACAAACCACCCATTCTCTCGGCATCAATGTGCATCGCCTACAAAGCGAAGTGTTTCTCTGCTGCGCCTTTTGCACCGCATCGATCGTTTCACTCACGGGCGTAATTGGGTTTATCGGGTTGATGGTGCCTCATCTCGTCCGCCCCTTTTCAGGCATGACGCACAAGCTGGCACTGCCCTTAATTGCATTGTGGGGCGCGGTAATTTTGTTGCTGGGTGACGTTGTCAGTCGCACCGTGTTAGCGCCACAAGAACTGCCTGTGGGCATTGTCACTGCTGCATTGGGCGGCGTGTTTGTTCTCTATCTGGTATGGCGAAAGCCGCTTGACCACTAAGATATGCTGCTGTTCACATGCCACAGATTGAAGCGGTTTAGGGTCATTTTTTGGACAAAAGCGTGATAGAGCCGTTGCTCTAACTCTTCTGTTTCGGATTAAAATTTTTTTAAGGATTTAACGCTTTGCTCACCGGAAAATTGGGAGCGAAGCGAGTAATTTTTCCGTGTGCAGCAACTTGTTATGCATTACTTTGCAAGACACGTTTAATGATTTTAACTACATCATCATTTTTATCTATTGTTACTGGAAAACCTTTAACATTCAGAATCTTACTTTCTATGTCTATCGTCAATTTTCCACCACCAACAGAACATTTAAATATATTGGCGCGCTCCCCAAGAATAGTTTTAGCTAATATATTGATATCTTGGGTAGTTGTCTTTTCATTTGCGCTTAATCTGGCAGCAGCTGGTGCTGCAATGGACAGAAGTATATCCCTTAGTGATTCAGCCTCATCAATCCGTTTTCCGTCAGATGCGTATTCAATACAGCGAACTAAATCACCCAATTTTTCTCTAATTTCAGCGATTGGAATCTGATCTAAGAACTCAATTTCATCGACGGCAGCAGTAGGCTTTCCTTCTGACGTATAAATATCAGAAGCTTGATAATATGATTCAATCGCCCCCTTCCTTAAAATAAAACACCCAGATTCTTCTAGTAATCGTAATACAACTTCTAACCGGTCTTTCAAGGAAGACCATTTATCGCCATTGGTTAAACCTTTCAAATCAGAGCCATCCAAACTCATTAGCGTACAAAAAGCAGACCTTCTCTTTACTTTTTCATCAACTGACTCTTCGGCGTTAACGTAGTAAGGGTGCCTTTCAGCCAGTTTAGATATATCTCCCCAATTAGGACCTACGAATGAACAAAAATCGCTATATGTTGAAGAAGCGAGTTTTATAGCTGATGGCGCTCCAAGTTTTGAAGCACTTGCATCTGCAGCAGGGGAACTAGCTAAAAAGCATTGAACTAGGTCCATGTCATCTGTAAATGCGTCAGCGTCTGCGAGAACTACTGGATTTTTCCCAATTAGCCTCATGAACTTTGCTACAACTGGCATTTGACCTTTGCCAATTACCGGAAGCAATTGAGAGCCTGCAGCTTCAAGATGAAGCTCAAGTTTGTTGGATATGAACGACGCGATCATTACATCACTTGGCCCTTCTACTAATAGCGGCCTTCGGCAAAACAATGATAGCTTATGCTCTTGTCCAAGCCGGGCAATCAAAGCTTGGAGCTTTCTATTTTTCAATTGTTCATTGCTGGGATTGAGCTGGACAGGAGGTTTATCTAAATCATGACAGAATATTAGTGATGTCAAGTCACTAGGCTTGGTGATTCGGAGCATTTCTGTCGAATGCGTAGCCATAATCACTATTTTTTTATATCCACCTTCAGAAGGGTGGCCCGCTGCAGTAGTAATTTCATTTAATAAAAATGACTGTAACTGTGGGTGGAGCGAAACTTCAGGTTCATCAATTAATAAGGCGCCTACTTCATCGTCATACAAGGCCGCCAGAATACCGACAAGATGAAGTAATCCTGATGCTTCCCGGCCTGACGAGTAAGGTTTAGATGTGGAATCTAATCTTGCAAACACTACCTTTAAAGTCCCGGCATCCCATTCAATGATCAAATCCCGTTTGAATAGTTTTCTTAATCGCTCTTGTACTTTGATTAATATATCTGCGCGCTCAGAAAGAGTTTGGAAGTCACCATTAAGCGTTTCCGTTTGATGCCTTCGGCTTGTGTCACGCTTTGACCCAAAACTTGCATTTTCATAATTTGGGTGACCGCGCTGGCCATCGAAATCTGAGCGATATTGCTCAAGAAGGCCCATTCGCCCAGCAGACAGAAAGCGAACCTTTTTCCCTAGTACTATGGAAGCTAGAGGTTGCTTTAAACCTCTCAGAAGGTGAGTCTTACCACCACCATTTGGGCCAATGAGAACGGTCAGCCCTCCTTGCAGCTCTATCTCTCTAGAAAAGTTGCCATTGTGGCTATTTATATTTGCATTAATACTTATTGGAAAATTCAAGATTATTCCTTCGAGTTAATATGTGCAAGATTCTGATCTAACATCAGATGCATAACATTTTATTCGTGCGCATGCGCGTTTATCACGTTAGACCAGTAAAAACGCGCACAGTTAACTATCTGTATGTAAAGAAGTTATCAGATTTTTTACAAATACACCATCCGGAAAAACGCGCACGAATGTTGTTCTCAAAACCCTCAAAAACTAGCGTAATACGATATGACTGTATATCTAACTAGGATTCGGCTGTTATAGAGAAGCACTAAAGTGGAGGGCTAATAGATGAGATTTTGTAGGGTAACTCTTTCGTAAAGTCCAGAACTAACAAACGTGTGCTAACAAGTTTTGGGGCATTTTCAATTTAGAAATGGCAGCGTCCGAATGTTATCGCTGCCATTTTTGTATGATTTGTCACCGCACTTGTGTCCCTACAAGCAGAGAAAGCAAGCTAATATGCAACTCAGACAAGCATTTCAGCATTACACTGGGAAGCCAAAATGTTTTCCGTCTGGCAGTTCTACATCAATGCGAAGCTTGCCACCGGTCGCTTCGACGTATTTCTTTAGAGAGCTAAGACGTAAATCTTTGCCAGATTTCTCTAAATTGGCAACTGATGGCTGGCTAATGCCCATAGCTTTAGCGATTTCTACTTGAGATAGATGGGTGATCTCTCGAAGCTCGGCAAGACGAATATCAAGGAGCATATCCGCTGCTTTTTCTTTAGCGGCAGCAAGTGTTTCTGGTGACATTTTTGCGTCAAGTACGCTTAATGGGTTACTTTTCATTTTTAAGCCCCTCTAAATGCTCATCAAATTCTGCATCAGCTATCGGAATCATTTTTTTGTAGAATCTCTTATCGCCAGTTTTGTCACCGCCACATAAGACAATTCCTGTTCTTTCAGGGTCAAAAGCAAAGAAAGCCCGTATAGGTTTCCCATTACTTTGCACTCGCAACTCTTTCATGTTGCTGTGCTTTGAATCTTCCACTGTGTCAGCATATGGTCTGCTTAGCTGCGGCCCTCTTTCAAGAAGAACCTGAATGCATGCGCGGACATTAATTTGATCGCTTTCATCTAGTGATAGAAACCACTCGTCAAAAAGCGGTCTAGTTACTACATTCCACATGTTTTATCTTTGCTTTCTTAGTATAGATTATATTCTATATAGATTTTTGTCTATATACAATGACGTCAATTTTAATAATCACTCAGCCCTACAAATTCTATGGTTAAGCAATGCCTCGGTTAAAATAAAGCAGTTTGAATTGGGTGCACCTCAAGCAAACCATATCACATCTCTGAAAAATTGGTTCGTTTATTATTGGTTTTATACCCTATGTGGACTAATATTGAATACCATACTTAAAACAGACCAAAGTGACAAAAATGTTCATACGAGGGTACCTAAGAGCATCAACTGATGAACAGGATGCTAATCGAGCTAAAGCTGAATTAGATCAGTTTGCCAACCAAAAAGGTGTACGTATTGCCAGTTTCTATATTGAAAACCAATCAGGTTCTAAACTAGAAAGAGCTGAGCTGTCACGTTTAATAGATGATTCTCATCAAAATGATATTTTGCTTATCGAAAAGGTTGATAGGTTATCAAGATTGCCATATGAACAATGGAAGCTGCTCAAACATCAATTAGTTGATGCGGGACTTCATATTGTTGTTCTTGACCAGCCAATGACTCACGCGGCCCTCAGTGGTAACGCCGAAAGTTCTATGATTTCAAAAGTGCTCACTGAGTTTATGATTGATCTCGCTGCGGCAATGGCCAGGGATGATTATGAGACTCGACGTAAAAGACAGGCACAAGGAATACAGAAAGCAAAAGCCTTGGGTAAATACCAAGGAAGAAAACCAGATCTCAAGCTGAGAGAAAACGTAGCACTTTTACTTAGTGAGGGGAAAAGTTGGTCTCAGATTCAACATCTTCTAGGCTGTAGCCGATCAACTATTGCAAAGGTTAAAAAACAAGGTAACTCTGATAAAGACTCCACTTTGTAAGAAAGAATAAAATGAAGAGATTTTTTCCTTTAGAAATATAAGGTTACGCTCTTAGCGTACAATATATTCCGAATCGTCGAGTGACCCCTAAATAAACACCTAAGATAAGCACCAGTCATGACACCATTATCGAAAAAACGTATAAATAACGCACTACAAAAAATTCAAGAGTATAAAGAAATCAGCTCAGTAGAATCAAAGGAGGTATGCGCCCCATAATCCCACGGGGCGTTTTAATTTCAGTGTGAGACGTTCCAAGGCAGAAGAGAGTTAATATCAGGCTCTGGCTTTGCCAGTTCTTTCATACATTTGACCATGTAATCGTAGAGTA
>NZ_SHMN01000070.1:0-2635 GCF_029478525.1 Vibrio sp. 1151_11
GGGAATAGTCTCGTCGATTCACGTTACGAACTGTATGATAAAAAAGCTTCCACAACTCACTTGCGTCAGAATCTTCGTATTTTCTAATTTTGATCATGCTACTTATACCAACATTCAGCTAACGCCCAATTAAGTGGTGAACAACGCACTGACCAAGCCGCTGCATTGCACCGTAAAGCACTTTACCTGACGCATAGTAAAACTGCCACGCGTTGAGAATCCACTTAAATTGTTTGTTATGCGTATTTTTCCTCGAACATCTGTTTATAGGATTTAGTCTGCAATGCTGATTCTGTTAGCCCAAACATACTAGCTAGGGTTTCAAGTTCTGACTTATAAGTAGCTAGCATCGATTCATCGTCTGTCATGATGGCGAACTCTGCAAAGTTACCAATGCCATCTAGAGAGTCAACCGTGATATGAAACTTGTCGATAAAATAAATACTTCGAATTTTGGTCGCTTTCAAAGTAATTTCGTACCCCATCGTTTCAAGCATACTTTTAGCACTTTCAACATCTGTAATATTAGTCGCTTCACATCGATCTACCTCTGGACCTTTAACAATCCAAAGCTTGATACCTGACGGCTTCATAGTACGAATACAGACGCTCTTATTCTGCCGGTATAATGATTTATCAGGGGTATCAAAATACCAGTCGGATTCTAGATTGTCCTCAAGCATGATTTCATGGGGTGTATGTTTTAAAACATTCAAGAAATTAGTCTTCGACTCAAGGCGATACTTAAGTTCTACCTCATATTTACCTTGAAAATGCTGATCACTCATTTTGTAATCCAATAACAAAATGAGAATTTTACCATATGAGTGAGTAGCTAAACATGACCGTACGCATAACGCCCGGCTAAGGGGTTGACAACGCATAGCCGAACTCAAAAAACACACCGTAAACACTGAATTTCAATTTTGCACTAAAACCGCCAAGCGTTGGCAATCCCTCTTGAGCCGTTTGTTATAACGCATTTTCTACTGCACCTAACCAAGAAGGTACGTTCTTTTTATACCAGTCTATATACGTTGATGCTTCAGATTTATTACGACTAATCAGTATGTTAACCACTTCAATAACTATCCAGCACTTTGCAAAAACCAAATGCTTCGTTAACTCATTGGCGGTAAATGCGGAATTATATTGAGTGTATTGCTCGACAATCGAGGTGTACTCATGAATTGACCCTAAACCTTGTACTAAAGGGGCTAAATCAATTGCTGGGCTACCATAACCAAAACGCTCCCAGTCAAATAATACCAACTCACCATTCTTTCTCGTGCCCCAATTTCCATCATTCGTATCACCCGAAATTAAGCCAGAATGCTCAAATAGAACATGAGACAAGGTTTGTATTGATACTATCGCATTTTGGGAAGAGCAAGGAAGGCTTAAGGCCTCAAGAGCTGACTCAGTTGAAGTAACTGACCAATAATGTTCTTTGGGACTAAAGAATGGATTGTATTTTGAGCAGTGAATGCTGCTCAATTGTTCAAAAACGCTCGAATTTGCTCGCAGTTCTGTTAACGTTACCCGATTAGGAATGAGCTCAATAAAAAGATCATTTCTTTGCACCTTATAGAGCTTAGGAACATTGACACCTTCGAGCATGGGAGCTGCGTATTGGTAAAAATTAACCTCTACATCCGAAGCGTCTTGCTTACGAATACAAAGAGAGCCATCAAACGCTTCCATAGTAACTCGAGCTGCACCCATTTTCGATAGATCTTGTGTACTCATAACTCTCCTGCGTTATAACGCCCGGCTAAGGGGTTGACAACGCACCGCCGAACTTAAAAAACACACTGTAAACACTGAACTGCAATTTTGCACTAAAACCGCCAAGCGTTGGCAATCCCTCTTGAGCCGTTTGTTATGCAAATTCAATAAGATAAACTGACTTTACTCGATCAAAAACCACAATTGCAATGGTTGAGTGGTCCAAGAACCAACCCAGCCAGAGCCGTGATAAATAAGCCGCCAAAACAAAGCCCACCTTTCAACAACAAACCAAGCTTTTGAATGAGACAAACTCAACAAGCAAGACTTTCAGCAAATGCGAAATACTCGATAAACTTGCCCTTTCCACACTTTGCGCCCGCTAAATTGACAACAAACCAGCACCAAAACTCATTGAGGCAAACAAAGAACCTTGCCTGTTTTACGGTTTAAGTTAACCATGAATTTGAAGGTAAAAATGCTCATTTGCCGACAACACAAAACGAATGGCCGGAGAAATCCCAAAAGATTGAGCCCTAAATTTACCTGAGTTGCATAACGCCGCATTAAGTGGTGAGCAACGCAGACCACTGCACCTAACGTATTGTACCGTAAACACTTAAGCCGAAGCGAACCGAAAATGCCGAGCGTTGGGAATCCGTCTTAAATGCCTTGTTAGGCTATTAATCCACCAATTCAATACCTAAGCTTTCTAATAAGCTCAACGCTTCATATCGTGAAAACTTAGCCTTTTTAACGTTATTTTCTAGTACGTCAATTGAGTATGCTGTTGATTCACTGAAATCAACCCCTTGCAAATTTGTTCTCATAAATAAACTGTGGCTAAAATCACTATAAATCATTATTGAACCTGCAAAGTTACCTTCACGGAAATCAACATCATGCA
>NZ_SHMN01000071.1:0-2378 GCF_029478525.1 Vibrio sp. 1151_11
GTAAGCGCATCATAAACCCCACATTCTAATCAATATCGGTACGTCCTAAGATCAAATCTCCAACCTCAAGGAGATCTGAAATGGCAAAACGGCGCACCAACAAAGAATGGCAAACCCTGTTTGAAAAATACCAATCCAGCCATCTATCCCAGCGCGTCTTCTGTGAGCGTAACGAGCTAAGTCTGTCTACCTTTTATGCCAAACGCCAGCAGTTACAAACAACAGAGTCAGCCAATATCAGTGGCTTTGTTAAAGCAGAAGTCGTTGAAAAAACGACTCGCTACCAAGTAACTCAAACACCCGTCGCCAACATGACATTATTTATTAATGACGCTGAACTCAGCATTCCACAGGGTACACCTGCCTCGTATCTGGCAGAGTTAATCGGAGCACTGTCATGAAACGAATGTTGAGCGCCCCGAATGTTTACCTGTATCGAGAGTTCGTGGACTTTAGAAAGTCCATCAATGGATTAGCCGCGATTATCGAGTCCGAAACCGATTTGCCGCTCGGCACAGGCGCACTGTTCCTATTTACCAATAAACAACGCGATAAAATCAAAGTGTTGTACTGGGATAAAACGGGCTTTGCCCTGTGGTACAAACGGTTGGAAAAAGCCAAATTCAAATGGCCCAATCAAGAGAAAAAGCAGGTCTACACCCTGACTCAATTTGACTTAGATAGACTGTTATCTGGCTTCACGATAATCGGCCATAAACCGATAAAAATAGACAACTTTACAATGAGTTGAACTCGATAAAAGTGAGTTATACCAAGCCTTGACGTGGTATTTTTAGTATAATCAATGCCATGAAAAAGACGCCCGACATTAACCCAGAAAGCCAAGACATCGCCGAGCTTCAAGCGATGGTGAAAGCGTTGATGTCTGAGAAAAAAGAGTGGCAACAAGAGCGCCAATCCTTAATTGAGCAGTTTAAACTGGCCCTTGACCGTCAATTCGCCAAACGCTCGGAAGCGTTAAAGCCGTATAACGAAGCACAGGGTGACCTCTTTAATGAGGCGGAATGTGAAGTGGCGAAATCGGAAGATGAGGTTATCACCAGCACGACGACGACAATCAAACGTCGTGGTAAACGTCAACCGCTTCCTAAAGACTTGCCACGTGAAATTATCGAGCTTGACCTAGATGAGCACGACAAACAGTGCTCATGCTGCCAACACACTCTGCATAAAATCGGCGAAGACCGCAGTGAAAAGCTGGAGTTCACGCCCGCCGTCCTAAAAGTGTTGGAAGTTGTTCGCCCGAAATACGCCTGTCGTCAGTGTGAACAAAAAGCAGAGACGAGCCATATTCACCAGCAGCCTACACCGATAAGTATCATCCCCAAAAGCTTCGCCACTGAAAGCCTGCTTGCCAATATTATCTTAGGCAAATATCAGTATGCGCTTCCGCTGTATCGTCAGGAAAGCTTGTTCTCCCAGTCAGGTATCGAGTTATCGAGAACCACCATGGCAAGGTGGGTTATCCAAGTGAGTGAAAAGTTCAAACCGCTTTATCAAGCATTAAAAGTACACTTACTTGAACAAGGGGTGGTTCAGGCCGATGAAACGCCGCTCAATGTGCTCAAGGAAGAGAAGCAATGTTACATGTGGTTGTACTGCTCGGGAGCCGACTCCCCTGAAGCTAAACTCCCTGACATGAAAAATATCGTCTTGTTCGACTATCAAAACAGTCGCGCGAGAGCGTGTCCTGTGAACTTCTTGGGTGATTACTCAGGCTATCTGCAAAGTGATGGTTACGCGGCTTATGATGGATTAACCAACGTCACCAATGTCGGTTGCTTCGCTCATGCACGTCGTAAGTTCATGGAAGCGAAGAAGCTTCAGGGCAAGGGTAAAACAGGTAAAGCGGATGTGGCGTTAGCCAAAATCCAAAAGCTGTACGCACTGGAATCCCGATTAAAACTCGCTTCGGTCGAAGAGCGTTGGTCAGAAAGACAAGCGCAGGCTAAACCGATGTTGGATGACTTCTATGACTGGTTAACCACGCAGAAAGTCATCGAATCGAGTCCTCTTGGTAAAGCCATCAAGTACACCTTGGGTCAGTGGCCTAAGCTGATACGCTATGTTGAAGATGGGCATTTATCTATCGACAACAACCGAGCGGAACGCGCAATCAAATCGCTGGTCATTGGCAGAAAAAATTGGTTATTCTCGACGAATCCGCTTGGTGCTGATGCGAGTGCTTTGCTGTATAGCATCATCGAGACGGCGAAAGCGAACGGACTGATACTCTACGATTACATGGTCAAATGTATGAAAGAACTGGCAAAGCCAGAGCCTGATATTAACTCTCTTCTGCCTTGGAACGTCTCACACTGAAATTAAAACGCCCCGTGGGATTATGGGGCGCATAC
>NZ_SHMN01000072.1:0-2255 GCF_029478525.1 Vibrio sp. 1151_11
TCATTAATTATGTTTAGAGCTTGAGAAACATCCATAAAAAAATCCAAGTGCATTAAATACACTTGGATTTTGACAGCTCTGAAGGATCGTTCAACCGATCACTTTGGCCTTAACTGATCGGCATTAAAGTCATAGTGGGATTGATTATTTAACGCCAAATGAAAAATACCAACAAATGCAAAAAGTGGCTTAAAAACTCTCCAAAAAAGCTGGATCATTACACCCCATACCTCTTGTAAAATACACTCTTTAGAAACCACAGCTCCTTGATTATGGAGCAGAAGTTCTAAAATTTTGCTATCAGTAGACTTGAGCTTCTTACTCTTTTCGTGGCTTAGATGTGACAGTTGTCTCCGAGCTGTTGGGTCAAATACCCACATGATGTATCCTTTAATGTTTTCATAAGAGGTTTGCCAGTTATGATGAGTTATGATGAGTTATGATGAGTTATGATGAGTTATGATGAGTTATGATGAGTTATGATGAGTTATGATGTTATCATAACGGAGTTACTGAGTGTAAATCTGTCCTGAGCAATACCTGCAAAGCACTACGTTATTATTTGTTTCCATTTATACTATTTACGTCTACACACTGAATTGCTTGGTCAGATAATTGAACATAGCAGTATTGTCTTGCATCGCTTGGTAGTACTTGAAATTCCTCATCCCCACCATCAAATAGAATATGCTGTTCTGGCCTATCAAAAAATCTTACCTGTTCTTTATCGACAAGCTTACTGATAAATTTAATCGAATATTCATTAAATGGCCAGAATGTGATTAAAAATTGCGTTTTTACAGACTCACCACTATCAAATTTAATATTTGCAAGTAGTTCATATCGGTTGAGAAAAAAAGGAACCAGTGTATAGCTTACCTCTCTATACCGAGAATCTTGTTTTTCCTCGCCATACGTAAGGACAACTTTACTAATGACAGTCTCAGTCTTATTAACAAAGCTAGGTGTGAAAGAAGTAGCAAGGTAGAACTGTATTAGCAACGTAATAATGAGTAGTAGACTCAAGATTCCTATGGTTTTATTGACATACTTCCAACACTTCATTACCAACATCCTCAAGGACACGATTTATATCAACTGAAAAATTATAACTTCTTTGCTGATCGTTGTTTGGTATCAACTTGTAACATGCAATGTAAAGTCGACTTTGATTAGAAGTTATATAGAAATTGACATTAGTGAGATTCTTTTTATGGATAATAGCCTCTACCAACTGACTACTTACTCTGTCATTTTTTTCAACGTAAAAATTGTTACTTCTCACCTTGAATGAATAAAAACTCATGGACTTAGCGCTATCAGGAGCGACAAATAAGAAATGGAATAATAAAATGTTTATAAACAACAAAAATGTAAACCCACTTATCAACAGCCAACTTACTGAGTATTTTTTTATCGCTGTATCTGTTTCTGCTTTTTCCTCTGCTACTAATTTAACAGTGTTTGGCATAAGACAATAGCCCCATTTGGGTATTGTTCTGATAACATTCTGTTCGTTAGCATTGTCACTTAAAGACTGCCTTAACTTAGTTATGGCTTGTGTAATACTGGACTCAGAAACAACTTTGTTTGGCCATACATATGTGAATATTTGCGCCTTTGTTACCGTTTTGCCTTGATTGGTAAGCAATAACTTCAGTAGGTCACTCTCTATATTATCTAGTTTTCTATAGTCATTTGTCTGCAGGTTATGTAACTGCTTATCTGCTCGATGATCAAATATCCACATATTGTTACTCTTGCTGTTGATTTGCTGTCAATCACTGTCTCTAGCCAGATAGTCATTAATGGTAATTCTATCCATTAAATTCTCTACCTTCAATAGATACAGTTAAAACCTACGTATTTTTGCCATCGCTAATGCGGCGCTCCAGATAGGAATAAAATACACCAAGCCCAAATCAATGGAGCAACAAACCTTAGTGGCTCTTGAAGCAAATCGCTGTAATGGTACGGTTAACTTGGATGGTATTTAAGCCTTATAATTATCACTACTTATAAGGAATCTGATATGTCACCAAAACTACGAGTGCAAATCACCCCTGACTTTCAAAGCCTCAGTGTCATCAAACTCCCGCCCTATTCTCCGGAGTTGAATCCAATAGAACGTATGCGCCCCATAATCCCACGGGGCGTTTTAATTTCAGTGTGAGACGTTCCAAGGCAGAAGAGAGTTAATATCAGGCTCTGGCTTTGCCAGTTCTTTCATACATTTGACCATGTAATCGTAGAGT
>NZ_SHMN01000073.1:0-2237 GCF_029478525.1 Vibrio sp. 1151_11
AGCTCTGCAATGAAATTGCACACAAATTAAATACGCGCCCACGCAAAAGACTTGGGTATAGGACACCAACGGAGTATATTCATGCGCATCTGTAGAAAGTGTCGCACTTCAAACTTGATACTAAGTGCCGTGGTTAGTGTTTTTCACAATCCTTTTTGTCTTTGAACAGATTAGTTAGTGCCGTTGCTTCTGTTCTTTCTAGGTCTTGATAAGCATCGAAAACGTCACCATTTTTGTACCCAAGAAAGCACAGCCCACCTTGAATAATTAGGGTAAAAAATGATACAACTAGAATCAGAAATGGAATGACACCAAACATATCAAGAGACAGTAAAAGTGAAGACAATGCTATAGCCACCACTGAAATCACCACTTTAACCTTGCTGCTAAAAAACATAACACCCTCTAAAATATGAAATTTTAGCCATTCTATAAGTTAATGGTTGCACATAATGTTTGTCGCTTCACATGAAAGGCACATAACGCCCGGCTAAGGGGTTGACAACGCCTAGCCGAACTCAAAAAACACACCGTAAACACTGAACTTCAATTTTGTACTAAAGCCGCCACGCGTTGACAATCCCTCTTGAGCCGTTTGTTAGGCCAACCAATTGACGCCGACACTTTCACAACCCAAGAACAAGTCTTTTTGTAAAACCCAAACAAACTAAATCATTAATTTATAAACTAAAACTCTAACTTTGCAAAGAAACAAAAAACTCAAATTGAGCGATTTGGAAGAAAAGTGACGAGCGTAGCATGCTCGGCGGACGTTTGAATGCTGAAGGTTATTTTGCCGCTAAATTCACAACGAAAAGCAACCCAACGCGATCAAGAAACAACAAATATGTGATGATTATTTATTGCTTAAGCTCAGCCATGAGAACATGGAATTTACCGTTCAACTCCAACTCGATTTAGCTGATGAAAACTCACTTTGCCTAACGCCCGGTTAAGGGGCTGACAACGCAAAACACTGAACTCAAAATAACAACCGTAATCACAAAGGCCGATTTGAACAAAAACCGCCACGCGTTGGCAGTCCATCTTTAACCGTTTGTTATGCAAATTCAATGAGATAAACTGACTTTACACGACCAAAAGCCACAATTGCAATGGTTGAGTGATTCAAGAATCAACCCAAGCCAGAGCCATGACAAATAAGCCGCCAAAACAAAGCCCACCTTTCAACAACAAACCAAGCTTTTGAATGAAACAAACTCACCGAGCAAGACTTTCAACAAGTACAAAATGTTCGATAAACTTGCCCTTTCCACACTTTGCGCCCGCTAAATTCACAACACGCCAACGTTAAAACTGATTGAGGCAAACAAAGAACCTTGTCTGTTTTACGGCTTGAGTGAACCACGAATTTTAAGGTCAAAAAGCTCATTTGCCGACAACACAAAACGAATGGCCGGAGAAATCTAAAAAGATTGAACCCCTAAATTTCCCTGAGTTGCATAACGCCCGGCTAAGGGGTTGACAACGCACCGCCGAACTTAAAAAACACACCGAAAACACTGAACTTCAATTTTGCACTAAAGTCGCCACGCGTTGGCAATCCCTCTTGAGCCGTTTGTTATGCAAATTCAATAAGATAAACTGACTTTACTCGATCAAAAACCACCATTGCAATGGTTGAGTGATTCAAGAACCAACCTAAGCAAGAACTGTGATAAATGAGCTGCCAAAACAAAGCCCACCTTTCAACAACAAACCAAGCTTTTGAATCAGGAAAACTTAACGAGCGAAACCTTCAGCAAGTGCAAAATGCTCGATAAACTTGCCCTTTCCACACTTTGCGCACGCTGAATTGCCAGCAAACCAGCACCAAAACTGATTGAGGCAAACAAAGAACCTTGCCTGTTTTACGGCTTGAGTAAACAACGAATTTTAGGGTAAAAATGCTCATTTGCCGACAACACAAAACGAATAGCCGGAGAAATCCCAAAAGATTGAACCCCTAAATTTACCTGAGTTGCATAACGCCCTGTTAAGGTGTGAGCAACGCAATACCAATGCCGCCGCATACCACCTTAATCACTTAAACCAACGCATAGTAAAAATGCCACGCGTTGCGAATCACTCTTAAACAGTTTGTTATGTTACTTGGATTCAAGTACGAAGTGCGACACCTCTGAACATAAAAACAGTGAGATGCGATAATCATGAAGTTTGCTCCCGCCAAGAAGTAAAAAACATGAAATACACGCACCTCACTGAGAACGAAAGGT
>NZ_SHMN01000074.1:0-2122 GCF_029478525.1 Vibrio sp. 1151_11
CTTAATGTGTGAACCATCTGTATCACCAGATGAACCTAGGACTCTGAATAAAGTAGCGAGTCTGACAATGTAACGAAGACTGGTCATGCACCAGTCGGGATCTAAATCGCGAGAGAACGATCCTCCTGATAACCACAATCGGGTGAGTGCTAGGTAGTCAGCATGATGAACATAAGTGAATCCGCATAAGGTGCGTTATATGATGAATCAGCGGAAGTGGTTAATACGCTGTGGCCAAAAGGCATGAGAGTCGGAAAGAGATTGCCCCGTGCTCTTTCGTGATCGTTGAACTCTCCGCACTATAGCGGGCATCTACACTGACATTGCGCGACATACGGAACACGGTAAGCCTGTATCACTCCCTCTGGGAAAGCCTTCGTGGCCGATAGTGATGCAGGTATAGGAGGTTGGAAAAAGCGAAGGCTGCATTGTAACGATGCAGATACAGATCCCTATCTGATCACGAAAGTGGGCTGACTTCCGACTGGTCTTCCGTTGCAAGAGAATTTGAAGAACTTTATTCAAGGAGAAACGCAAATGATGATTTCAAAAGAGATTAGTGCATCTCCTGACAGTGCTCAATGGCAATCCACCAATTGGAAAGACGTTGAATCTAATGTTTTAAAGCTTCAGATGCGTATTGCAAAGGCAACACGAGAAGGTAAACACAGCAAAGCGAAAGCGTTGCAGTGGATACTGACTCACTCGCGATCAGCAAAACTTCTTGCTGTTAAGCGGGTATCTCAAAATAAAGGCAGTAAAGCGCCTGGAATTGATGGCGTTATCTGGAGCACGGATACGCGCCGCATGAAAGCAGTCAATCAATTGAGCAGAAAAGCTTATCAAGCCAAACCGCTCAAGCGTATCTACATCCCCAAGAAAAATGGCAAGCTCAGACCACTAGGTATCCCCTGCATGGTCGATAGAGCGCAGCAAGCGCTTCATCTTCTTGCTCTGGAGCCTGTATCAGAAACACTTGCCGACCCTAACAGCTATGGATTTAGACCAAACCGCAGCACTGCCGATGCAGTCGCACAGTGCTTCAAGTGTCTGGCATTAAAGAAATCAGCTCAATGGGTTCTTGAGGGAGACATCAAAGCCTGTTTCGACAAGATCGGACATCAATGGCTTATGGACAACATTGCCGTAGATAAACGTATGTTGGAACAATGGCTAAAGTCTGGTTTTATAGACAAAGGGTTGTTCTATCGCACTGACGAGGGAACACCACAAGGTGGGGTCATATCTCCGACCTTGATGCTTATGACTCTTGTAGGGCTTGAGCAACGCATAAAGTCTACTGCACTAAAAAAGGGTGCTAGAGCCAACTTTATTGGATACGCCGACGATTTCGTCGTCACCTGTGCTTCAAAGGAAGTGCTGGAGAACGATATTAAACCGTTGATTGCTGATTTCTTAGCAGAAAGAGGCTTAACACTCTCCGAAGAGAAAACGCACATTACCCATATCAGCCGTGGTTTTGACTTCTTAGGCTTTAATCATAGGAAGTACAAAGGGAAATTGCTCATTAAACCGAGCAAATCCAACACACTGCTGTTCTTGAGTAACTTGCGTGAACTCATCAAAAAGCACGCAACTATCCCCGTTAACGATTTAATCAAGTTGGTAAATCCGAAACTCAGGGGCTGGTCGAATTACTATCGACACTGTGTAGCTAAACAGGCATTCGGATATGTAGGTCACAAGCTATTCCATGCGTTATGGCACTGGGCTAAAAGGCGTCATCCAACAAAGTCTAGAACTTGGGTCGCTCTTAAATACTTCATCAACCGTCAAGGTCAATGGCAATTTCACGGTTGGCAGAAGATCATGAATATGGATTGTCAGTTCAATCTGTTTCAAATAGCCAAAGTGCCGATAGAGAGACATGTGAAAATCAGGAGTGCCGCTACACCTTTTGATCCTCAACACCAAGAATACCTGGCAAAGAGAAAGTCAAAGAGGCAAAGTCGCAACTCTTGGCATGAGCCTGCTCTCACTGCTTTGTAAGTTGCTGGGTGCCAACTGGTGCCTTCGTGAAGGCTTGAGCCTAGTGCGGTGAAAGTTGCACGCTGGGTTCTTAGAGGGGCGACACTTGGTAACAGGTGTCGTCTACTCGACA
>NZ_SHMN01000075.1:0-2079 GCF_029478525.1 Vibrio sp. 1151_11
ATTCACATAACAAGCAATTCAAGTGGATTCTCAACGCGTGGCAGTTTTACTATGCGTCAGGTAAAGTGTTTTACGGTGCAATGCAGTGGCTTGGTTAGTGCGTTGTTCACCACTTAATTGGGCGTTATGTGAATGGAGGTACAATGCGATTATTTCATTTAACTTTAGCTTGGTTGTTATTGGGTGTATCACTTAATGCAATTGCCCAGTCTAAGGTTGTAAACGAAGTCGAGAGTGAAGCACCCAGTCAAATATCTATTTGGGCGCAACACGTACATGACGCCATTCAAAACAACTTGGTGCTTGAAGATGATTTCAAAGGGCAACAAGTCAGATATCAAGTAAGTATCGATATATTGGGTAATGTTACTAAAACTAAAATATTGAGCAGTACAGGGAATGCTCAGTTAGAAAAGAATGTTAAAGTGGCGATTTTGTTGGCGGCTCCTTTTGACTTGTCGTTTATAGGTGAAGATGAATTTGTTCAAATCCAAACGTTCAACATCACGATTGCCCCTGAATAATTCACATAACAAAGCATTTAAGAGGGATTCACAACGCTTGGCAGTTTTGGTTTGAATCAGCTTTAGTGTTTACGGCACAATGGTTCAGGTCGGGTGGTTTTCGTTGTTCACCCCTTAATGCGGCGTTAAATTACAACAATAAACATCAGTGAGGTAAAAGGTGGCATTGTTAATATTATTCTCGTTAGTTTTACTTTGGGGACTTCTTGGATGGCTAAGCGATGATTTTGTATTGTTTGGGCTTGTCGCTCCGATTTTGGTTTTGATCGTATCGACACTGTATGGTTCGTACATGTGGCTTAAAACTGGATCCTGGGGAAGTTTTGATGTTTTAACTGTATTCTGCGCAATCAAAAAAGAGTGTTTTGATCTTTATAGTTTTAGCTCATATGTCGGTTTTGCAAAACTTAACAATTGGTACTTGAGTACAAACGTAGCGTGGACAGCCGCTTTAGTCCCAATGTTTGGCAATATATTTTGTACAATTGTTCTTGATAATATTGAGCCTCTGCAACGACTAAAAAAATACCTTATTACTGCAATAGCCCGACAGAACACCATTAGTTAATGGTACTAAAAATGGCTTTGAGCATGTAATTTAACAAACTGTTTAAGAGTGATTCGCAACGCGTGGCATTTTTACTATGCGTTGGTTTAGGTGTTTAAGGTGGTATGCGGCGGCATCGGTATTGCATTGCTCACACCTTAACAGGGCGTTAGGCAAGGTGAGTTTTTATCAGCTAAAACGAGTCGAAATTTAACGGTAAATTCCATGTTCTCATGGCTGAACTTAAGCAAATGAATAATCATCACATATTTGTTGTTTCTTGATCGCGTTGGGTTGTTTATCGCTGTAAATTCAGCGGCAAAATAACCTTCAGCATCCAAACGTCCGCCGAGCATGCTACGCTCGCCACTTTTCTTCCAAATCGCTCAATTTGAGTTTTTTGTTTCTTTGCTGAGTTGGCATTTTGGTTTATAAATGAATCGGTTAGCTAGTTTTAAGTTTACAAAAAAGCTTGTTCTTTGGTTTTTAAAGTGTCGTTGTCAATCGGTTGGCCTAACAAACGGCTCAAGAGGGATTGTCAACGCGTGGCGGCTTTAGTACAAAATTGAAGTTCAGTGTTTACGGTGTGTTTTTTGAGTTCGGCGGTGCGTTGTCAACCCCTTAGCCGGGCGTTAGGTTTACGAAGAGAAAAGCGTAATTGTTGGGGAAAAGATTTGGGGATTTCTCTAGCCATTCGTTTACGGATGTCAGCAAATCGGCTTGGTCTGTCCCAATAATCACGTTTCTTTCGCTTTTTCTCATGCCAATGTTCGTGGGTTGCTTCATTGGAAAATGGCGTAGGTTGGTTGAATGTTCCACTGGCGCAAAGGCGCTTTGGTTTTCTCAATCAAATCAGCAGAATACTTGTTTTAAGTTGATCGCATTTGGCTGTCAATTTGAGTAAAAGGTTTGGGTTTTGTTTATCGTAATGCGTTAAATTAGTGGTTCTTTGCCAAGTTAATGAATGCGAAACAGTAACACCTAACAAAAAATTCAAGCCTGACTACC
>NZ_SHMN01000076.1:0-1949 GCF_029478525.1 Vibrio sp. 1151_11
ATTAATTATGTTTAGAGCTTGAGAAACATCCATAAAAAAATCCAAGTGCATTAAATACACTTGGATTTTGACAGCTCTGAAGGATCGTTCAACCGATCACTTTGGCCTTAACTGATCGGCATTAGCGGCCAGAGGCCGCCTATTTTATATTTAGTCGTCTATTATCTTGGTTAAAGCTGAGGCCAACTGTCGGGAACGATGAACCAGAACTTTCCGCTGTCACTTTGGCAATGCACAAAACCATGCTCTTCATTTGCTGTGTAACGCGTGCAGTTTTTACCTTTCCCGCTAATCCATTGAGGCTTTTCCAGTAAGAATAATGCTTCATCTATTTGATGTGACTGGCTTTGATAACACCAAAAACCAGCAATTTGTGACAGATTGAGTTTATAACCTAGGCATTCACTAGGAACAGGCTCATCGTGAAAAGGGTTTACATACAAGCGCCCTTGCATTAGTAAATGACGGCTAACGTCACGCCAAAGTGGGTAAGCCGCACTAAATTGGGCTGATTGGGAAAGGGTCAATTGGTGGTTCAACATATGTTCAAGTTTGAGATCTAATCGATCTTGAGCATTGGGACCATACCACAGACCTTGATGTAGCAGGTAAAACTTCACTGCGACTTCCCAATGCTCATAACGCTGACTGCGCTTATTTTTGATGACAAAATCTAGCGAACCTAGTGTACTTCCTGCTTCGTTCAATTGAATTTCTTCAGAAACGGCGGAATAAGTGGGGTTTAGCGTAAACAATAAAGAACATAAATGCTGGTAGAGAAAGCCTAACCTAGGGTTCCCTCTATATTCTTCTTTCAATATAGGAACATTGGGTAAAAAAGGAGTACGCGCCGCGACCACACCCTCTCCTTGGAAAAGAGTAGGGGTTGTCGACACCCAGTGTGCCAGTGTGTTGAGGTCCATTGCCATTAATTGTTCTCGTCCTTATTTTTCGACATTCTAGCCTGAAATTGTTATAACCACGCTAATGATAAAACTCAATTTTGGAATGAAAGATGGATAATTTAAAACTTGAAGCTCTGCTCAATCAAAAGCTTAATCCTCAATTGATTAAAGACTATTGCCCTAATGGATTGCAAGTGGAAGGCCGTACTGAAATCAAAAAAATTGTTACAGGGGTGACAGCCTCTCAAGCTTTGATCGAACAAGCGATTGAGCATAATGCTGATGCTTTGCTGGTACACCATGGTTATTTCTGGAAAAGTGAGCCTGAGTCCATCCGTGGAATGAAAGGGCAACGGATCCGATCTTTGATACAAAGCGATATCAACTTATACGCGTATCATTTGCCGTTAGACATCCATCCAGAATTAGGTAATAACAAATTGCTAGCTGATTTATTGGGGATTCATGTTGATGGTGGATTAGAAGGGCACCCGCAGTCGGTCGCCATGTATGGCCATTTTGAACAAGCGTTGACAGCCGATGAACTCAGTCAACGAATCGAACAAGCTTTGCAACGACGGCCACTGCACGTAGCACCGAACTCAAACAGAATCATCAAAACGGTGGGTTGGTGTACTGGTGGTGGGCAAGATTACGTCGATCTAGCGGCGCAGCACGGATTAGATGCGTTCATCTCTGGTGAAATATCAGAGCGGACTACCTACTCAGCAAGAGAGCAAAATATTCATTATTTTTCTGCAGGGCACCATGCCACAGAACGTTATGGCGTTAGGGCTCTGGGAGAATGGTTAGCGAGCGAATATGGCTTTGAGGTTGAGTTTATCGATATCAATAACCCTGTGTAGCGGGTTTGTTTCTGATCAATGTATCAAATGAAAAAAGAGCGAGTGGGAACTCTAATGCCGATCAGTTAAGGCCAAAGTGATCGGTTGAACGATCCTTCAGAGCTGTCAAAATCCAAGTGTATTTAATGCACTTGGATTTTTTTATGGATGTTTCTCAAGCTCTAAACATAATTAATGA
>NZ_SHMN01000077.1:0-1697 GCF_029478525.1 Vibrio sp. 1151_11
CCACAAAACCCCTTCGGTGTTGTATGGTTAAGCCTCACGGGCAATTAGTATTGGTTAGCTCAACGCCTCGCAGCGCTTACACACCCAACCTATCAACGTTCTAGTCTCGAACAACCCTTTAGGACACTTAAAGTGCCAGGGAAGACTCATCTCAGGGCTCGCTTCGCGCTTAGATGCTTTCAGCGCTTATCAATTCCGAACTTAGCTACCGGGCAATGCCATTGGCATGACAACCCGAACACCAGCGGTTCGTCCACTCCGGTCCTCTCGTACTAGGAGCAGCCCCCTTCAATCTTCCAACGCCCACGGCAGATAGGGACCGAACTGTCTCACGACGTTCTAAACCCAGCTCGCGTACCACTTTAAATGGCGAACAGCCATACCCTTGGGACCGACTTCAGCCCCAGGATGTGATGAGCCGACATCGAGGTGCCAAACACCGCCGTCGATATGAACTCTTGGGCGGTATCAGCCTGTTATCCCCGGAGTACCTTTTATCCGTTGAGCGATGGCCCTTCCATTCAGAACCACCGGATCACTATGACCTACTTTCGTACCTGCTCGAACCGTCATTCTCGCAGTTAAGCGGGCTTATGCCATTGCACTAACCTCACGATGTCCAACCGTGATTAGCCCACCTTCGTGCTCCTCCGTTACTCTTTGGGAGGAGACCGCCCCAGTCAAACTACCCACCAGGCACTGTCCGCAACCCCGATGAGGGGCCTACGTTAGAACATCAAAACGACAAGGGTGGTATTTCAAGGTTGACTCCACGCAATCTAGCGACTGCGCTTCTAAGTCTCCCACCTATCCTACACATGTAGGTTCAATGTTCAGTGCCAAGCTGTAGTAAAGGTTCACGGGGTCTTTCCGTCTAGCCGCGGGTACACTGCATCTTCACAGCGATTTCAATTTCACTGAGTCTCGGGTGGAGACAGCGTGGCCATCATTACGCCATTCGTGCAGGTCGGAACTTACCCGACAAGGAATTTCGCTACCTTAGGACCGTTATAGTTACGGCCGCCGTTTACCGGGGCTTCGATCAAGAGCTTCGACCTAAGTCTAACCCCATCAATTAACCTTCCGGCACCGGGCAGGCGTCACACCGTATACGTCATCTTGCGATTTTGCACAGTGCTGTGTTTTTAATAAACAGTTGCAGCCACCTGGTATCTGCGACTCTCGTCAGCTCCATCCGCGAGGGACTTCACCAATAAGAGCGTACCTTCTCCCGAAGTTACGGTACCATTTTGCCTAGTTCCTTCACCCGAGTTCTCTCAAGCGCCTTGGTATTCTCTACCCGACCACCTGTGTCGGTTTGGGGTACGATTGCTTATAATCTGAAGCTTAGAGGCTTTTCCTGGAAGCAGGGCATCAATGACTTCACTGCCGTAGCAGCTCGACGTCGTGTCTCAGCCTAACAAGAAACCGGATTTACCTAGTCTCTTAGCCTACGCACTTGAACCAGGACAACCGTCGCCTGGCCCACCTAGCCTTCTCCGTCCCCCCATCGCAATTATAAGCAGTACGGGAATATTAACCCGTTTCCCATCGACTACGCTTTTCAGCCTCGCCTTAGGGGTCGACTTACCCTGCCCCGATTAACGTTGGACAGGAACCCTTGGTCTTCCGGCGGGGAGGTTTTTCACCCCCCTTATCGTTACTCATGTCAGCATTCGCACTTCTGATACCTCCAG
>NZ_SHMN01000078.1:0-1639 GCF_029478525.1 Vibrio sp. 1151_11
CGGCGTTTTTCAAGGTAGTTGTCATCATTCGTTTAGTTATTAAGCGGCTTTTCTTTCTGGATTTAGATGAACCTCACCAACGGGTTCACAGTTCCTAATCTTGCCTGACCAACGCTCTGGGTGTCGCTCTCTTGCTACTGTCAACACATCAGAACGACGTCTTAAAATCTCGCTATCTTTACCACTGTGACGCTCTGATGGCGTAACGTAATTTAACTTACTGTGCTTGTGCTCGGTGTTGTACCAACGTACGAACGCCTCAACCCAACTACGACTTGCATCGAGTTGTTCAAAGCCTTTTGTTGGCCAGCTAGGCATGTACTTCACTGTGCGGAACAGCGACTCAACATACGGGTTATCATCACTGACTCTCGGGCGACTGTATGATGAAGTAATACCAAGCTCATCCATTTTCGCTCTGAACGTCAGTGACTTCATTGGCGCACCATTGTCCGAGTGAAGTACCAGTGGCTGATTAAAGCATTGCTCGCGCATCAGCGTCCGCTGCAATAACTGTGACGCTAACTCACCGCATTCACATTCGTAGACATCATAGCCAACGATTTTTCGGCTATAGATATCTTCAATCACGTAGAGGTAATAATGCTGTCCCTTAACCACAGATGGCAAGTACGTAATGTCCCATGTGTACACCTGATTGGGACCTGTTGCCGTATAACTTGTTGGCTTGGCCTGCCTTTGTCGACTTCGCTGACGACCTCGGGTATGAAGCTGACCTTCTGCTTTCAAAACCCGATAGTAGCTCGACTCTGAAGCAATATACTCACCGTTATCAAGCAACGTCGGGACAATTTGAGTTGGTGGTAAACTTGCGTATTCAGGGCGGTTGCACACCTCAATAATCGCATTGCGCTCTTGCGGTGATAGCTTGTTAGCAGGCACAGGTCTAACGCAGGTCGGTCTTTTGTCTGTCCGTATTTCACCTCGCTGATACCAGCGTCGATACGTTCTCAAGTCGATTTGAACTTCATTGCAGGCGTACTCTAGACGGCAGCCACTTCGCTTGGCATCGTGGATAAGAGTGAGCAAGTATTGCCTTTCATCGGTTGAGGTTAATCTTCCTCTGGCTCTTCCCCGTAAAAGGCTCTCAGCTTTTTTCGAAGAACCAATAGCGCCGCCGTTTCCGCTAACGCTTTTTCTTTAAAGCGTAACTCTTTTTTCAGCTCTTTAATTTCAAGTTTGTCAGCTTTAGCTTGTTTCTTGGCTTCAGCCTCACGCTCTTTAGCAGACATAAACCCTTGCATACACTCACTTCGCCAACCTTGCACTTGTTCAGGGAACAAGCCTTTCTCGCGACAATACTGACTGAGTTCATTCTCCGTCATCGAGTAAGTTTCAGCGACAATGGCGAGTTTAGTTTGAGCAGACCACTGCTCTGATGAAGTATGACTATTTGGCACAGCGGCTCCTGAACGTCTAAGTTGCTGCCGCCAATGATACAGGGTGGCTGTGCTAATACCTTCCTCTTTTGCTACTTGGCTTACAGACATTGAATAAGGAGGCAGTAGCTTCTTCAATATGGCTTCTTTTCTTTCTGTTGGAATGCGATTCAAAACTCACTCATTACCACCCAAACTGGTTAAATTTTAACAGTGACAACTATCCTGCCAGAGGGGGA
>NZ_SHMN01000079.1:0-1523 GCF_029478525.1 Vibrio sp. 1151_11
CATTAATTATGTTTAGAGCTTGAGAAACATCCATAAAAAAATCCAAGTGCATTAAATACACTTGGATTTTGACAGCTCTGAAGGATCGTTCAACCGATCACTTTGGCCTTAACTGATCGGCATTACTACTATGTCTGTCTATTGTGTTTGATCTACATCAAGAATCGATTGTTCACCGTAAATAAAAATTCAACTTCAAACTTTAGTTGCATTTTTTTAGCGCATAACTTTGGGATATCCGCTAATCTTAGCGGTATGAATATCTGTGACTGTCTATTAATTTTACGATAATGACCAGCGACGACTTTAAGAGATCTACAGCCAATTTAAAAAAAGCAGTACCGTTGATGATGAAAAATCATGTGGCGGCGACACCTGCTAACTATGCACTTTGGTATACCTATGTTGACAATGCCATACCTCAACTCAATCGAGAACTCGATTCTGTATTGGAAAACTTTGGCCTTTGTCCTCCCGCGGCAAGCTCTCAACTCTATAACAGCTATGTCGCATCGCGCTCTGAAACCAGTTTAAGCACGCTACGCAACAATATTGAAGTGTTAGTCAATGAAGTCGCAAGTTCAATGTCAGATACCCTAACCGATACCAGCGAATTTGCCAGAGTGATTGATAAAAGTTTTAGTGAATTAGAACGAGTCGAAAACGATGATTTATCGATCGAAGAGGTGATGAAAGTGGTTCGCCAATTGGTCACTGAATCGCGAGATATTCGCCATTCAACTCAGTTTTTAAATGGTCAACTTAATAGTGCCAGTAAAGAAATTCATCGACTGAAAGAGCAGCTTGCCGAGGTGCAAAAAGAGGCTTTATTCGATGGATTGTCCGGTTTATATAACCGCCGTTCGTTCAATGATGATCTCTTTACCCTAATAAGCGCGCAGCAACCAATAAGCCTGATCTTATTAGATATCGATCACTTCAAATCTTTTAATGACAATTATGGCCACCTATTTGGTGACACCGTCATCAAAGGCATCGCTAAAAAGCTTCAGAGTAGCTGTCGAGATGGCATTACCGCCTACCGATTTGGCGGCGAAGAGTTCGTTTTAATTGTTCCAAATAAAACACTGCGCATTGCCAGACAGTTTGCAGAATCACTGCGCCGTTCGATAGAAAAAATGAGCGTGAAGGATCGCCGTTCAGGAAACCAAGTTGGTAATATTACCGCCTCTTTTGGTGTGACAGAATTACAACTAGGTGATACGTCCGAGTCTTTGATAGAAAGAACCGATAAACTGCTCTATGAAGCAAAACAATTAGGCCGCAACCGTGTTATGCCGCTTTAATCGCTTCAACCTCTTATGGGTAGCTGAAAAGCAATCACAATTTCCATAAACCTCAATTTATGGATAGAAAAGTAAAAGGGGCGCCACGCCCTAATGCCGATCAGTTAAGGCCAAAGTGATCGGTTGAACGATCCTTCAGAGCTGTCAAAATCCAAGTGTATTTAATGCACTTGGATTTTTTTATGGATGTTTCTCAAGCTCTAAACATAATTAATG
>NZ_SHMN01000007.1:0-152168 GCF_029478525.1 Vibrio sp. 1151_11
ACATCATTCAAGCCTATTTTTAGAATAGGAAAACACCCGGAGGGGTTCCCGAGTGGCCAAAGGGAGCAGACTGTAAATCTGCCGGCTCCGCCTTCGATGGTTCGAATCCGTCCCCCTCCACCATATTCTCTCGCAAGAGAAACCTTGACTGATACGTTGGGAAAACATCATTCAAGCCTATTTTTAGAATAGGAAAACACCCGGAGGGGTTCCCGAGTGGCCAAAGGGAGCAGACTGTAAATCTGCCGGCTCCGCCTTCGATGGTTCGAATCCGTCCCCCTCCACCATATTTTCTCGATTGAGAACGATAAAAAGCCAGCTTTCGAGCTGGCTTTTTCGTTTCTTTACATCATAGCTCTATAAACTGACGTCACTAAGTAGTCTAGTTAACCCTCAATATACTGAAGTAGAGCGGTAACACAGCTTTGTGCATCACTGCAATTGATACTCTCTGGCAGTTCAGTCTGCAATAAAAACCCTTGTTCCAAAGAGTGGCAAGATGAACTTTCACTTAAACAAATCGGAACTCCTTGAGCAGAAAGGGCATTTAATAACAACAAAGCCGTTTGTATATTTCCCCCAGCATTGGCGGCAAAATGTAGCTCAAACTCAGCAGCGCTATTGAGTGAAGTCAGCGCATGCTCTAATTGAGTGTCCACTTCGCTTAAAGAAACCGAATCTAAATCACTAAAGCTCAGCATGCCTTGGTTCCTATCAGCATACCGCCAAGCAACGATATCAACCTGCTGCATATAGGCTCGCTGCATGCTTTGCGCGGCCGCCTGAATGATCACCTGCATTTGGTCACTGTTGCTTCTTCCACCACTGTCTTTGACTGATAATTCAAAAATATACGTGCCAGCAATCGTAGGATAAAACGCCGTTGCTTTCAGAGAATCTGCATTGATTAAGGTAAGCGATTGAGGCCCAGAAACTTGACGCCAAGACTTCGTTTTAATTTCATATATTGATAACTCAGATTTCGCCGTTCCGCTCAACGTAATACTATTTACTGGCAGTATTAACATCTGATCAGCACCAGCATTAACCGTAGGCTTAGTCAGCTTATCCGCATCTTTCAAATCATCGGCTTTACATCCCACGATAAGTGCGAGCACACTCAGGATCACGAACAACTGGTTTAACTTAAACATAATATTTTCCTGTGATTAAGCATTAGAAGAGGTAACTGGTACTGATGGAAAGAAAGGCGACTTCACTACCGTCCAAATACAATGCAGCATCTTGTTGCGAGTAATCCATCATCACATTCGATTGCGTATTGGTTTGGCTGAGCTGGTCATTTAAGCGGACCCCATCGCTGAAGGCTGAGATCCATTCCATCGGTTTAGTGGCACTGGTGGATGAGAAAAATACGCCGCTTAAAAACAGCGCTAATAATTTGGTATTCATGCTTACTCCTTGTGAGCGGTCTGATTCACCGACCCATTCAAGGTAGCATTCTCAATACAAATAAATCGTCAGCAGTTTATTGACCATTTGTATCCAGTTTGGTCACATTAGGTAAAGAAATCTGTTTCGGCCATTGCAGTTCAAAACATGCGCCCCCTAATGCTGAACCATTTACTTTTACTCTAACCTTGCCTTGATGCCAACGAGTGATCTGTTTAACAATCGCCAGCCCAAGACCATGACCTTTTTCACTATTACGCTCTTGATTATTCACTTGAGTAAAGGGCTCAAAAATACGTTCAATATCATCTGGCGCAATACCGGGGCCATCGTCTTCGACCACCAAAAAAAGTTGCCCATCAGATTCGTTCAACGATAGATGGATCTCTTGCTGCGCAAATCGCGCGGCATTACTCAGCAAGTTTTTAACGGCCCGTAATAAAGCTCGATTATCGACAAATATCGTTTGCTGTCGCAACGAATCCAACACGCTGACACGCAATGTGAGTTGCGGGTTTTCAAGCTGGAAATGCTCCGCTTCTGCAACCAAATTGTCGGCAAAGTGGCAATAAGAAAAATGGCGAATATCTGTGATACGGTTATAGCGCGACAAAACAAGTGTCTGGTTAATCAAATGATCGAGATCTTCAATACTGGAGTGAATTACTTGGCGGTATTTTTCTTTCTGGCTTAAGGCAATGTCTTCATCCTCAAGCATTTCAAATGCAAAGCGTAAACGGTAGAGCGGTGTTCGTAAATCATGCGCCACGGCGTTGGTTAAGGTTCTTTGGCTGGCAATCAGCTTTTCGATGTTATTTGCCATGTTATTAAAAGAATGACTGAGCTGAGAGACCACGGACAGCCGGGATGTCGTCGCTCTACGAGATAATACTCCTTGGCCAAATTCATTCGCCGTTTTTACCAGACGTTTCAGATCTCGCCATAAAGGATAAATCCACATAACTAAGGCCACAGAAATGGCTAAAAAAAAGAAACCGCCGATAGCCGTAGTGAGCTTTAATTGGGTTTGGTAGGAAATATTGTCCTCGACGCGTAACCACGTATTCTCATCCACCGCAGCCAATAAGATCATGCTGCCTTGTTGATTGATATAACTGGTCATCTGCTCTTCATCAGCCAACAATTTACTTCGCTCGATGGGTGACAAATCTTGCTCTTGCAATAGACTCAACTCTAAAGGTATTCGGCTATTTTGCTCAGCAATACTGGTTTGCCATTGAGTACGAGGTTGGCTACGGAGATTTTCTACCGCGAGGTATAATGTACCTCTGGACTGGTTAAGCGCAGCGAGTTCTCTCGGTTCATTGATCGCGAAATAGAGCACTTTGTCACTGTTCAGCACTCTTTGCAAAAGTGCCATAGGATCACCATCTTGGAAAATGATCTCGCCTTTTTGCAACGCTTGATAAACTTCTGGGGAGGAGTGGTAGCTGTCTAATGCCTCTAATCGAAGTGGGTAACTGAAATGCTTAGCATAGCCGTCAATAATCGTTGTCCACTCAGCTTGAGGCGCTTGACGCAATTTTTCAGATAGAAACGTAAAGTTACTCTGATAGACAGGCTTATAAAACTCTTCAGAGATACTGCGGCTAAGATATGGGATCGGATTAAATTGCGTGGGAATACTGAGTAATAAGATCGGCAGAAACACAGCTACCCAGAGTACCCAAAAAGATCGAATCATGACCACTTCCCTTCCGATACAGCGCAGAGCTGATATCCTTTACCTCGAACCGTTTTTATCAACTTAGGTTCATTAGGATCATCTCCGAGCGCACGCCGCAAGCGTGATATACGACGATCAATTGAGCGATCTAAACCATCATATTCAAAACCACGCACATGCTGAGCGATATCATCTCTCGTGACAATGGTGCCGACATGTTGGGCGAGTAGATACAAAAGCTCAAACTCGCTGGTCGTGAGTTTTATGGGCTGCTGCTCAAGTAATACCGCTCGATGCTGTAAATTCATCCACAAGTTACCTATGCACAATTCGTATTTGTCACTTTGACTTCCTCTTGCTTGCCTCCGAAGTAAAGCTCGAATACGTGACAGCAACAAACGAGGTTTAACCTGCTTAACGACATAGTCATCGGCACCCAGTTCCAGCCCCATCACCTGATCAATATCGTCGTCCAACGCCGTTTGCATTAAGATCATACCGTGGTATTGATCTCGGACAGCGCGGCAGACATCCATACCACTTTGCCCTGGTAGCATAATATCCAGAATGACTAAATCAGGTTGCTCATCCAAAATCCGATCAACGGCTTGAATCCCATCCGCAACCGTTGAGACACAAAACTCATAGTGGTTGAGAAAGTCTTTGATCAGTTCCGAGAGTTCTAAATCGTCTTCAACGAGAACCACTCGATAAGAGGGGGAGAGAGTACTGTTCATTGTGTTTCACATCCGTTTGCTAAGAACGCAAACTATAGCGGATTGTGTTTCATCTTTGTGTGACTAATTGTGACCAAGCAACAAAGTTGTGGTGTTGTTAAAACATTAAACAAACCATCAACAGCCGAACCTACTGCGTTGAATCAATAAGAGTACGAAGAAAGTACCATTGGGCCGTGACTCATAAACAGAGTAGATAAAAAAGCCCCGAAAATTCGGGGCTGAAAAATGACTGAACCTATAGGGGTAGGACTCAATCAGGATACTAAATCGAACAAAATTACGCGTGTTTCATACGGACGAAGCACTTGATGTTCCAAAACTTTGAGTGGTTTTATATCTGTATAGTTGCCTAACAGGTATTTTGCTTTCTTAATCGGTAACTCTTTTGGCAGCACGCATTCGGTGTCAACGCCATAATAGTTATTGATACAGATCAGCACCTGTTTCGCGTTGCGTCGCTGGTAGGCAAAAATCTCTTTATGATCGGGTAGTAAATCGGTGTAATCACCATCGGTAATTACACCGATTTTTTTGCGCAGCGCTATCAACTCTCGATAGAAATAGAACACCGATTGCTCATCAGCTAACGCCCGTTGCGCATTCAATTCTTGATAGTTTTCTGCGATATCTAACCAAGGCTTACCTTGGCTAAAACCAGCAAAGCGCTCTGCATTCCACTGCATTGGCGTGCGAGAATTGTCACGGGATTTTTGTGCAAGAATGGCCATCATGGCTTCATGACTTACCCCTTGCTGGTTCACCATGATGTCGTAAATGTTAGTACTTTCCACATCTCGGTACTGTTCAATAGCGGTGTAGCCGGGATTGGTCATGCCAATTTCTTCGCCTTGATAAACATAAGGCGTGCCTTGCATCATATGAATCGATGCTGCCAACATTTTTGCCGACTCAACACGATAACGTTGATCATCCCCTAAACGACTCACAATACGTGGTTGGTCGTGGTTACACCAAAAAAGCGCTCCCCACCCTTTACCATTTAAGCCCGTTTGCCAATGGTTGAAAATCTGCTTCAATTGCAAGAAGTCAAATGGCGCTTTCGTCCATTTTTCACCGTTCGGATAATCCACTTTTAAATGGTGGAAGTTAAACACCATCGACAACTCTTTGCCGTCCAAGCGTGAATATTGTTGGCAATGTTCAAGCGTTGTTGAGGACATTTCCCCCACGGTGACACTGCCGTACTGTTGGAAAACCGCTTGGCTGATCTCTTGTAAAAATTCATGCACGCGCGGGCCATCGGTATAAAAACGGCGGCCATCACCTTGGTGATCATCACTGAAATCCTGTGCTTTTGAGATTAAATTGATCACATCGAGACGAAAGCCATCCACCCCTTTTTCAGCCCAGAAACGAATCACCTGCTTCACTTCTTCACGAACTTGAGAATTTTCCCAATTTAGATCCGCCTGCTCTTTGGCAAATAGGTGCAGATAATATTGCCCTGTTGCGTCATCTAACGCCCATGCACTACCACCAAACTTTGACTGCCAATTATTTGGAGCCTGACCATTAACAGGGTCTTGCCAAATATAATAGTCACGATACGGGCTTGATTTATCACCCAACGCCGACTGAAACCAAGCGTGCTCGGTTGAGGTGTGGTTAACCACAATATCCATAATAATGCGGATACCTCTTTGATGAGCTTGAGCCAGCAGTTCATCAAAATCTTGCATGCTACCAAATTGAGGGTTTACGCCGTAATAATCTGAGATGTCATAACCGTTATCGATCATCGGAGACGAGTAAATCGGCGTCAGCCAAATGGCATCAATTCCCAAGCGGTGCAAGTAATCCAGTTTGGAGATGATCCCTTTGATATCTCCCGTTCCTTTAGCGCCGCTATCACAAAAACTTTTGGGATAAATCTGATAGATGGTGGCCGTTTTCCACCACTGACTATCGCTCTTGGTTATAACCATATTGACAACTCACTTACCAAAATAAAAATGAGTGGTGAAAACTCACCACTCGAATGAAAGGTTATGCACTTGCTGGCTCTAGTTCGCCTTTAGCTTGAGCTCGTTTGTATAAAAACAGAGTAAGCAGAATTGGGACGGCCATCGCCACCAGCATCGCGATGCCATAAATACCCCAGTATTGTGGTTGAATCGAAAGAATACCGGGTAAACCACCCACACCGATGCCATTCGCCATCACCCCGGCACTACCACAAATTGCGGCTGCAACAGCACTACCAATCATGGCGCTTAGCATTGGGAACTTATACTTTAAGTTGACACCATACATCGCTGGCTCTGTTACACCCAAGTAAGCCGAAATAGCCGCAGGAACAGAGATATCACGCTCACCCTGTTTTTTACTGATAATGATAATCCCAACAACGGCCGAAGCTTGTGCAATATTTGACAGTGCAATCAGTGGCCAAATTGGCGTACCACCCATTTCTTGCATCAACTGTAGATCCACTGCGTTGGTGGTGTGGTGAATCCCGGTAATGACCAGTGGCGCATACAATAAACCGAACACCATTGAGCCGATAACCGCAAAATCGCCAGTCATTGCAGCTTTAGCGGCAAACGCGACGCCATCACCCAATACGCGGCCAAATGGACCAATTAAAGCGTGAGCCAAAATAACGGACAATATGATAGAGATAAACGGCACAACAACGAGATAAAGATAAGAAGGGATGATGCGCTTTAAGTTTGTCTCAATAAACGCTAGAGCAACACCCGCCAACATGGCAGGAATTACCTGAGCTTGATAACCAACTTTTTCTATCACAAACAAGCCAAAATCCCAAACTTCAGGTACCTGCTTACCGATTAAATAAGCATTCATTAATTGAGGCGAAACCAAAGTCACACCCAAAGTAATACCCAGTATCGGTGTCCCACCCAACTTTTTCACCGTTGACCAACAAACGCCAACCGGTAGGAAGAAGAAAATAGCCTCACCAATTAACCATAAGAATGAATGGACGGTGGACCAAAATTGGCTAATTTCAACCAAGGTTTTGCCATCGAACATACGAATGTCGCCAATGACATTACGAAAACCGAGGATTAAACCGCCGGTGATGATCGCTGGCAGCAAAGGAACAAAGATTTCCGCAAGATGCGAAATGCCACGTTCTAAAAAGTTCATGTTTTGGCGAGCGGCTTTCTTCGCTTCATCTTTAGAAACGGCTTCTTTGCCTGAAAGCCCGATTAAGATGGCGTAAACTTCGTCCACCTCAGTACCAATCACAACTTGAAACTGCCCAGCATTGGTAAAACACCCTTTAACCATGCTCAGCTGTTCTAGTCCTTTTTTATCCGCCTTGTCGGTATCATTTAAAACAAAGCGTAAACGAGTCAAACAGTGACTCACACTGGCGATGTTCTCTTTACCACCTACCAGCTCGATAAGACGTATCACGTCTTGCTTCGCTATCTTGGCCATACTTTTGCCCACCCTATATTGGAATACTGTCTATTTTTTCTTTTTAATGGGAACATTCCCACCTACAAGTGCAATATTGACATAAATAATAAAAGGTAAAAATGGGAACAATCCCATTAATTGAATAAGATCACAGACTAATTGTAATTCACTTTAAGAAATAAGGAGTTAGCTTGTTAGCGGTTGTTGAGTGATGTGTGCAGGGTTCATTTCATTATTAAGCTGTAAAATCAATAAATTAGCTGCTTTTTCTCCCGCTTGAGCATAGCCAGGATCAATACTGTAAATATTAGGAAAAAGAAAAGAGAGCAGCTCATTACCACCTACACCAGTGACGGCGATATCATCTCGGCCCAATTCTTGGAGACGTTTAATCACGCCAAGTGCCAGAGTGTCACTGGCGCACACGATAGCTTGAGTCTGATCATTCAGCACTTCATCAACCAGTTGGTAGGCACTTTCATGATGCAAACGTCCAGTACGATAGTTAGGAATGCACCCGCTTTGCTTACACCAATCTAAGTACGAATCTAAACGTAATTTACCTGTCGTTTTATCGCTAGGATCAACTCCAATGTAGGCTATATTGGTTCGATTTTGCTCAGTTAAATGAGCAAGCGCGCCTTGAATAACACCATAATTGTCATAATTAATCGATGAGACCTTCTCGGCATCCATCGCAATCACAACCGCTCGCGATGCCCATAGGTTGAGTTGTGTGATATCGAGGTCGGTAAAACCAAACACAATCACACCATCCACATGGCGCTTATGTAAAACCTCAAGGTGCTCGTTCGTTTTAGTGCGATCAAACTGGCTTTCCATAATCACCACATCGTACCCATTTTGATACAACACCTGTAGCATTCGCCCCACGGCACGGTTTTCAGACGGTGACTCAAGGCGTGAGATAATCACGCCAATCACTTTCTCACTGCCACCACGCATTAACTGAGCGGATTTCAGCGGCACATACCCAGAATCTTGGATAACGCGTTCCACTTTTGCTCGTGTTTCAGGCTTCACTTTTGGGTCGTTCGTCAATACACGAGAAACCGTCGATTTACCAACACCCGACAGTTTTGCAATATCCAAGATAGTCAGTTTTCTGCTCATGCGAACCTATAGCGTAAATAAAAATGGAAGATAGCATGCGCTTATCTTAAATGAATTATTGAGTGGTACAGCCTTGATAAGTCGTTGATCCCACTTCGAGCAAAGCCTCATCGCCTTTCGTATGTAAAAGCACGGTTTGAGGCTGAGTTTGCTCGCTATCGTCGAGCCTATATTTTACGCCAGAGGCCGCTGGAATTTGTATTAATGGATATTCGCGACCAGCAATACGGAGCACGGCTGACTGTTGCTCAATATACGCAACATCAAAATGCTCACCAGAGCGACATTGATAATGCTGGAATTGGTTCTCACTTTCAACGCGCGAATCGTTCGCGTAATGTGGTGAGCATGCCGCTAAAAAAGCAACACTGAATCCAATAAAAAGAAATGATTTATTCATATTGCCTTCCACAAAGGGGGAATTTTTACGGTGCAAGAAAAGCAGGGACATCGCGAATACTATCAAGTACCACGGTGGCGAGTAATTCACCTTGCTCAGTAACGGGTTTACCGGTACGCACTAACACACGAGTACCAACACCTGCGGCTTGTGCAGCCATCATATCTTCAGCTTTATCGCCTATCATCACGGATTTTTCCATATCGATATCAAGAAAGTCCCGTGCGGAGATAAACATACCAGGCTTGGGTTTGCGGCAATCACACTCTTCTTTATACTTACCTTCACCGTGCTCAGCATGGTGCGGGCAGTAATAAATACCATCAAACTCGACACCGTGATCGGCAAAATTCCAGTCCATCCATTGCGTTAAAGATAAAAAGCGCTCTTCACTAAATTTCCCACGAGCGATACCTGATTGGTTGGTCACCAAAACCAGCAAATACCCCATGTCTTGAAACTTCTTAGTGGCTTCAAATACACCATCAATAAACTCAAAATCATGCTCATCATGAACATAGCCATGGTCAACGTTGATCACGCCATCGCGATCTAAAAACACTGCAGGTTTAGCCAAAATAACTCTCTCATATCACGCCAGATATGATGATTATTACACGCTTTATTTTTTTCATCACTACCTAATTCACCAAAGCGTTTAGACGTCTAGACGTAAAAATATCTATTGACTTAAATCAAGTTAAGCCATAGCATCGTCCAACAAGTGAGAGAGAGTTCAACATTTTATTCTGTTATCCCTGCACAGGTTTTCCGATGATTCAAATTAATCAAGTAAATAAAGTTTTCTATCAAGGCAATAAGGAAATTCATGCTTTGAAAGAGATTAATCTTCACATTAAGCAAGGCACTATTTTTGGTGTAATTGGCTCGTCAGGTGCAGGGAAAAGTACGCTGATTCGCTGTGTCAACATGCTAGAAGCTCCAACAACAGGTTCGGTTGTGGTTGATGGCGTTGATTTAACTCAACTGAGCAAATCAGAACTCAGCCAAGCTCGTCGCAACATTGGCATGATCTTTCAACACTTCAATTTGCTTTCATCACGTACAGTATTTGGCAACATTGCTCTGCCACTTGAACTGGCTGGTGTCGAAAAAAATAACATTGAAAAGAAAGTGTCAGAGCTGTTGCAACTGGTCGGCCTGACGGATAAGCGCGAAACGTATCCTGCCAATCTGAGTGGTGGTCAAAAGCAACGTGTTGCAATAGCGCGAGCACTCGCCTCTGATCCCAAAGTATTGCTGTGTGACGAAGCCACCAGTGCGCTTGATCCTGCGACGACTCAATCGATTTTAGAGCTATTGAAAGAGATCAACCGCACACTCAATATCACCATTTTGCTAATTACTCACGAAATGGATGTGGTAAAAAGTATTTGCCACGAAGTGGCCATTATTGGCGACGGTGAACTGGTTGAAAAAGGCACAGTTGGGGAGATTTTTGCTCACCCTAAAACCGCCTTGGCTCATCAATTTATTCGCTCAACGCTCGATTTATCAATTCCGGAAGATTACCAAGCTCGCCTGCAAGCCACTCGCGTAAAAGGTAGCTACCCGCTGGTGCGATTAGAGTTTACAGGAGCAACGGTTGATGCTCCCTTGATGACACAAATTGCCCGTAAATTTAATATTGATGTCAGTATATTAAGTTCTGACCTTGATTACGCTGGTGGCGTTAAATTCGGCATGATGGTCGCTGAACTGTTTGGTAATGAGTCGGACGATACGGCCGCTCTTGAATTTCTTCGCGAAAACAACGTAAAAGTAGAGGTACTTGGTTATGTCCTTTAACACCATCACCGCTTGGTTAAACCTGAATGGCGATCTTCTACTGATGGCAACCTGGCAAACACTCTACATGGTCGCTGTCGCGGGCATCGTCGGTTTCGTGGTTGGTATTCCACTGGGGGTTATTTTACATACCACCAAAAAAGGCGGCCTTCTCGAAAACACTCAGCTGAACCGTATTCTTGGTGCCATCGTCAACATTGGTCGCTCTGTGCCATTTTTGGTGCTTATGGTGGCCATTATTCCGGTGACAAAACTGCTTGTCGGTACGTTTATTGGTACCACTGCGGCTATTGTGCCGCTGACGATTGGCGCAATTCCATTTGTCGCTCGTTTAATTGAAAGTGCATTGCTGGAAGTGCCCACTGGTTTGGTCGAAGCTGCGCAGTCAATGGGGGCTACGCCGATCCAAATTATTCGTAAAGTGTTGCTTCCTGAAGCGCTACCAACGATTGTCAACTCAGTCACCATCACGATGGTCACTCTAGTAAGTTACTCTGCCATGGCCGGAACCGTTGGCGGCGGTGGCTTGGGCGATGTCGCTATTCGTTACGGCTTTCATCGCTACGACTTAGGCATCATGACGGTCACCGTGGTGATGTTGATTGTCTTAGTACAAATTATTCAATCGATTGGCGATAAGTTTGTCCGCCGTGTCGACCACCGTTAAATCACAATAAAGTTAAAACACAGATTCGTTTTATAACAAGGAGTTAATCATGAAATTTAGCCTTAAAGCTCTACTTACCCTCGCCGTTAGCGCTTCAGCACTCGTGCTGGCAGGCTGTGGTGAAAAAGCGGTCGACAACAATAAAATCAAAGTGGGTGTCATTGCCGGTGCTGAAGCACAAGTTGCTGAAGTTGCAGCAAAAATTGCAAAAGAAAAATACAACCTAGATGTAGAACTCGTAACGTTTACCGACTATGTTACCCCTAATGCGGCACTGGATGATGGTTCGATTGATATCAATGCATTCCAACACAAGCCATACCTTGATCAACAGATCGCTGACCGCGGTTACAAATTAGCGATTGCAGGTAACACCTTTGTTTACCCGATTGCTGGCTATTCAAAACAAGTGAAATCGGTTGATGAGATTCAAGATGGCTCTCGTATTGCGGTACCTAACGATCCAACCAACCTTGGTCGCTCTTTACTGCTGCTAGAACAGCAAGGCCTTATTACTCTACGTGACGGTGCAGGCCTACTGGCAACGGTACGTGATGTGGTCGCCAACCCAAAAAACATCACTATTGTTGAGTTAGATGCCGCGCAACTGCCTCGTTCACTTGACGACGTCACGCTCTCTATCATCAACACGACCTACGCCAGCTCAATCAATCTAACGCCTGAAAAAGATGGTGTGTTCGTTGAAGATAAAGAGTCACCTTATGTCAATATCATTGTTTCTCGTGCAGAAAATCTGAATGCTGAAAACGTGACTAACTTTGTTAAAGCCTACCAAACAGAAGAAGTGTACCAAGCCGCTTCGAAAATTTTTGACGGTGGCGCAGTAAAAGGCTGGTAATTAATAAACCTATTACCTGTGCAAAAAGCCTATAAAAATAGAAAAGCCGATACGCGATGTATCGGCTTTTTCGTATCAACAACACGCACCTGTTTACTTAATATGATCCCAAGACATATTGGACACAATACGACACTCATCGCATTTAAAATGGAAGATATCGTGCAGTGGCTCTTTCAGTAACCACTCTCCCTCACATTTCGGACATTTTCTGGCTTGCTCTTCCGCTAAACTCTGGCCGCCAACTCGATACTGGTAGTAATAAGTAGGGACGTGGGTCAAAAACTCAATTCGTCCTCGTAAATCCCATCCTCTAATAAACAGCACACTGTCCACATCGCAAATCTCGTGCAGTGCAGCGTGTTCTGCTCGGCAACCACCCGCCATCTGAAGTTCATCACACGCCTGCCACTCTGTTTGCCATTTGATCACTGCTTTATGATCGCCATTTAAGGTCGCAGAATTACGATATAAAGGGATCGGCAGCAATGTGTCACCACTGCGCAGCGGAGAACAAGTGTGTACATAAGTGGTGTAAAGTATCTGCCAGCTAGGCAAAACATCATCAGCGGCTTGCTCGGAATTAAGATCGCGCCCCAACAAACGGACTTTCGGAGCCAGCAAACTAGCCTCCGTCAAGCGACTCAGGCACACCCTAACAAAATCAGAATGATACTTAGGGTGTAAGCTTTCTTGCTCTGGGCAAACCACCCGCACAAAGAACTCGCCCTCTCCCATCACGATGGGGAATTCACGCCCAAGCACTTGACCGTTATAGCGTAAAGCATCCATTAGGCCATTAATCGCTTTATCTACCGCCGAGATAGTCGTGTTATCAAAACACTCAAACTGCAATTCAACCACGTACATCGTTACACCACAGGTTCTAAATTAGCGAAAAACTCGGCCACACTTTCGGCCAGCACGTCGCGTTTATCGGTACCTAAACGTTCTAAAATCACATGTCCAGAAAGGTTACAGATCGAAATTACATCCATCTCCGCATCGGTTGCACCAATAAACACGGTTGGTTTGAGTTTTAGTCGGCGCTGAGTCACCAAATGACCGAGGATATTTTCCTGCAAACGAACAAAATCATCCTCACTCCAC
This sequence comes from Vibrio sp. 1151_11, assembly GCF_029478525.1. NCBI lineage: Bacteria > Pseudomonadati > Pseudomonadota > Gammaproteobacteria > Vibrionales > Vibrionaceae > Vibrio > Vibrio sp. 1151_11. The sequence goes on from NZ_SHMN01000007.1 coordinate 13,234, forward strand.
ACTTGCAATAGAGCGAGCTCGTTGCCTTGCCATTTAGCTGGCATGTCCGCACAAAACTGCACGCCATAAAAGGCTTTAATATCAGAATGTAGAGTCAATTCAATCGCTGCTTCCACGTTAGAAAAATCAGCTGCAACCGATCTGACGACGGGCTTCCATATCACACCGTCTTGGTCGTTCATCACTGCGCAAGGGGAATCCAACTCAGCCAACTCATCATTACGAGGAGACTCGCCATGTTTTGTTTGGTAAGCGTCAAGATAACGTTGAGTAAATGAAAGTAAGGCTTGCTCGGCAGTTTGTGCCATGAAGTGCTCCAAAATTGATGAGTCGCTGCCTTGTGTGATGACAGCAACCCTAGGATTGCGTAAAATTCTGCTTATTCTAATCGAATTGACGTGAAATTATGAGCAAATATTCCGATGCCAAAGCGCTGGCAGGGTTAACCCTTGGCAAAAAAACCGACTACGCCAAACAGTACGATCCAAGCTTACTGCAACCTGTCCCTCGTAGCTTAAACCGTGATGATCTGCATTTGGGGGATAGCTTACCGTTTAAAGGCTGTGACATTTGGACTTTGTACGAGCTCTCTTGGCTCAATGAAAAAGGGTTACCACAAGTGGCAATTGGCGAGGTTTCTATCCCTGCGACAAGTGCTAGTTTGATTGAATCTAAATCCTTTAAGCTCTACCTCAATAGCTATAACCAAAGCAAAATAGCCAGTTGGGATGAAGTAACGCAGCGCTTAACCAACGATTTATCGGCCTGTGCCGGAGCGCAAGTCAGTGTCACTCTCAACCCGGTGAGCGATTACACTGGCCAAGCAATTGTGACTATGCAAGGTGAATGCATTGATGGACAAGATATTGAGATTGAAAGTTACCAATTTGATGCCAGCTTACTGAAAAGTGCCGCGCGTGGTGAGCAAGTCAATGAAACACTGCACAGCCATTTACTGAAATCGAACTGTTTAATCACCAATCAACCCGACTGGGGCAGCGTCGAAATTCATTATCAAGGTCAACAAATTGATCGAGAAGCACTGTTACGTTATCTCGTCTCATTTCGTGAACATAATGAGTTCCACGAACAGTGTGTAGAGCGCATCTTCACCGACATTATGCAATACTGCCAACCGACAAAGTTAACGGTATACGCTCGATACACTCGCCGCGGCGGTTTGGATATCAACCCATTTCGCTCAACCGAACAAGAACGGCCAACACATAACCAACGTATGGCCCGTCAATAAGGATTAGCATTAGGATGATCAACGTGCGCTGGACACTTTTGCTCAGTTTAACTCTGGCTCTGTTTTCATTGGCTTCACAAGCCACTATCTACTCGTCGCCAATGTTAAATGAAGCCAATGGGTTGATTGATATCTCACCGAATCAAGCCAAAACCCTAGCCACTGAGTATCTGACTCAGCGCAAGTTGGCCGAAAAATCAGAAAAATCATCATCAGTGATGGCGCGCGATGAAAGCGACAGTCGGATTCGAACTCCGGGCAGCAGCGTTGATGCGTTAAAGATTTTAGCCAAAGCAGAGTTCCAGTTGCACAATATGGATGCCGCACTGGCCGCGTTAAAACTTGCTGAAGAGCTCACGCAACACTATCAATTGCCTTATTTAGCCACGGATGTACAAATACTCAAAACTCGTCTAATTTGGCTCAATAATAATGATGCAAGCGCCGCTCGGCAGGCGCTACGCGCGATCAGCATTCAATATGATGCCATCAAAAATGCGGATCAAGTGGCAAAAGGTCTCGATTATAAAATTACCCTGCTCAAAGCAGAAATTGCCTCAAAAGCCAATGATATCGAACTGGCCAATAAGCTTTTTGCTGACCTAAAGCCTTACATTGATTCGATCTCCTCACCGAAAACCGTGATTGAATATCAGATTGTTATTGGTCAACATTTTCTCACTCATGGCTTTTACAATCGCGCTTTATCTGAGTTGCTAGTTGCCTATTGGGGCGCGATTGAAAACAACTCAAGCGCCCTACTCGCTAAAACTAATACCTTACTGGCTCAGCTTTTTTTTGAAAGAAAAGTGCTCGATAAGGCTTTAGAGCATTTGTCTCAAGCCGCCGATTTTTATGACGGCTATAACAAGTCGCCAGCCTTGGCTGATGTATTGCAACGTATGGGCGATGTCTATTACCAGCAAGGTAAATACAATCTAGCGCTCGTTCACTACTTCAACGTGATCGATCACGAAACGAGCCGCAATGATCTGGAAAAAGTCATTGAAGTGCGTATTAGTTTGGCGGCGACCTACCTTAGTCTCTATAACTACCCATTAACTGACCAGTATCTCACTCGCGCTGAAGACTTGCTTGAGCTGAAAGATTATCCTCGTTTAAAGGCACAGGCTTACTTACTGCATTCAGGATTGGCCTTTCACCAAAAACAAGCCGATGTGGTCATCAGCAACGCTCAACACGCCTTAAGCGTTGCTAAAACGATGCAAGATGAAGAGATTGAAGAGCATGCCTATCGGTTACTGGCCTTGGGTTATGAGCAAAACGGTCAGTACGCACAGGCCTTAGAGAACATAAAACGCAGCAATGCACTATCGCAAATACGCCAAGAAAAACTCAACCAAATCAGTGAAGATGCTTTTCGTCAACAAAAAGAGTTTGTAGAACAAACCTTACATCTGGTCGGGCAAGAAAAAGCGCTGCTCAAAACTCAAGAAGAGTATAATAAGTTCAAAAAGATCGCCTTTATTCTGTTTATCATCTCCATTATTTTATTTTTACTGCTACTGCGTAGAGGCTACCTTATCCAGTTGCAAAATGAAGAAATCGATGAACTCAACAGCACGCTCTTTACCCATTCTCGCTCTCGCTTACGTAACCTGCGCATGCTCAATGCTAAGCTTCCTTCAGCGATGCAAAAAAGCAGCCGTCATTTTGAGCCGTGGTATATTGGTGAACTCATCCACGAGCCACTGAGTGATCGCCTCCGCTTTGTGATGATTGATATTCCCTTTCTGCGCAACATGTACTTAGAACATGGCTATTCAGCTGGCTTAGAATTGGAGCATCAATTTGGTCAGTTTTTAAAATCGAAAATCAAAGAACCGAATCGGATTTATCACTTTTCAGATTCCAATCTGCTCTATATCGAACCGAATGCCGATCGCAATACACCGCCTGAAATCGCATTCGATCAAATTCAACAATGGATAGATGAATTTCAACCTGAACGTCGCTTAAACCGTACAATACGGATGGGCATCGCCGACTACCCATTTTTGCCAAGAGCTTATATGGCGATTAATGATAAAGAGCTGCTCGATATTCTGCTGATGGCAACCAACACGGCTCGTGAGCTAAGTATGAGAGAAGGAGCAAGCCATTGGGTCTACTTAAAAGCGATTGATAACGCTCCAGCCGCTAGTTTTGCCTCCAACAATATTCGCAAATCATGCAAGCACGCCATCAATCAAGGGTTGATAAAAGTGCATTCTTCTTATAAGAATGAGGAGAGCATCAAAAAACTCCTAAAAGATGGGTAATTACTCGGCATTCAATGTGTTAAAGCAGTGACGTGGGCAATTAATTTGTTATTATCGATAAATCAATTAATAGGATCCTAACGATCCTCGCAGTTTAGTTTAGTTGTACATGGGCGCTCTCGAACAGGATATTCAAACACAGTTACAGCAGCTGAAAACTCAGTTGGAACAGGTTCGTTTGACACACAGGGACACTTCGTTCAAATTTAAACGAGAACATACTGTCCTAAAACGGATCGTCGCATCATTAAGCTTGGCGTGTCAGGGCAATGATCATCAGCTAAATATTAATTTATCAGATCTTCGTGAAGCTCTAGAGCAACAAAAAGATGTAAGCACGCTCATACCTCGCTTAGCCGTATTGGAGCGCATGTTGAAGCAACAAACTTTAGTTATGGAAAAAGAAAACTCTCATTTGGACTCTCAAATCAAACATTGTGGGGAAACATTACTTCGCGTTGCTGGCCTACCCGCCAAACTTAAGCGTGATTTGCGTGATCTGCTCAGTTTTTCAGAAGCTCAGCCTAAAGCCGAACAAGCGATTCAACTGCTTGGGATTTATGAACGTTCAATCAAAATAATAACAGCGAACCCAAACACGGCCATCAGCGAGCTGCATGTCGCGGATAGAGAGCTATTGACCAAGCTATCCGATGAACTGCAACACCTGATCACTGAATTAGATTTTGAAGGTGAATCAGGGGAACTACTGGTAGATATTCGTGCCAAGCTGTTGATTGGCGTATCGACATCAACGCTCTTAGAGTTGACGTTAGAGATTCTAAAACTGGTGATTGATGGCACCAACAGTGAGCGCAAAACATCTGAGAAGTTTTTAGAACAGGTCAACTCATCACTCACAAAACACATTAAAAGTAGCACTCACAACGCAGACCAAAGCCAGAGTTACTTTGAACATCGCCAAGAGATGAATGCTGAACTCGCCGCTTTGATTACCCAAAGCCAAACTCTAATCAAAGATTCTGTGGCGATTGACGATCTTAAGCTCTCCGTTTCACCTATATTATGCGAAATGGCGTCACTTTCTGAACGCTTAAGTCATGCAGAGCAACGCGAGCAGGCACTAATTGAACGCTTAAATTATGGCAAAAATCAAATGGAAGCTCTGTTTGAGCTCACCCAAGATTATCGCCGTCGATTGGAAGATCAGTCTCAGCGCTTGCTGCTTGATCCACTGACAAAAGTCTATAATCGCACGGCCTTTAATGACCACCTTGAGCTGGAATATCGGCGCTGGATAAGAGCTCAACACACTTTCCGAATCGTAATCTTTGATATTGATAAGTTCAAAACTATCAACGATAGCTTTGGCTATACGGCAGGTGATAAAGCCCTTAAAATTATTGCCCGCACCATATCCAAAGAAGCATCCGATACGGATACCGTGGCACGTTTCTCTGGTGAAGAATTTATTATTTTACTTCCCGATCAAGAAGATAATCACTGTTTCAAGCTAGTACAAAATATTCAACGTAATGTGTCTAAACTGCCTTTCAAGTTCAGAGACAAGAGTATTACGATTACACTTTCAGCCGCGAGTACCTGTTTTAAAGACTCCGATACGCCAGAGGAAGTACTTGAACGTTTACGCCGCTCGTTACTAGAAGCCAAGAGTTTCGGCCCTAACCAAGTGGTTTGGAAATAAACACAAGTCCAGATCGGATGTAGACAAAAGAAACCCATTCAAATCGCGGCCTTAACTGGTCGCTATTTGAACAAAACCAAACTAAAGCGTGCTTAACATCACACTCTGCTTGCATAAACATTTCCTAACAATCGAGAAAAGAACTAGATTGATACTGTAATTTCAATCAGTTATGTCGTCCTATCGCACATCCGTCACTAAACGAACCATGACCTATACTCCATACTAAGCGGGTATATATAAAAACCAACTTTAGTCGTAGCGTGGACATTTTCCTTACTTCTCAACTAAGGAGGCCAGTATGATTACTCATATCAGCCCTACAGGCAGCATGGATCTGCTTTCTCAACTTGAAGTTGAGCGTCTAAAAAAGACCGCGTCGAGCGATCTATATCAACTGTACCGCAACTGCACTTTGGCGGTACTTAACTCTGGTAGCCATACGGATAACTCAAAAGAACTTCTTGAAAAATATAAATCTTTTGATGTCACTGTCATGCGCCGTGAACGCGGTATCAAGCTAGAGCTGACGAATCCACCAGAACATGCCTTTGTTGATGGGCAGATCATTAAAGGAATTCAAGAACATCTGTTTTCGGTCCTGCGCGATATCGTTTATGTCAACATGCATCTGGCGGATAATCAGCGCCTAAATCTCACCAATGCCATTCACATCACCAACTTAGTATTTGGTATTTTGCGTAATGCCGGTGCCTTGGTTCCCGGTCTTGAACCTAACTTAGTGGTTTGTTGGGGTGGACACTCGATCAACCCTACTGAGTACCAATATACGCGGGAAGTGGGCCATGAACTGGGCTTGCGTGAACTGAACATTTGTACAGGCTGCGGACCAGGTGCTATGGAGGGGCCAATGAAAGGGGCCGCCATTGGACACGCTAAACAGCGCTATACCGCACAACGCTATCTTGGCTTAACCGAACCGTCGATCATTGCCGCCGAGCCACCAAATCCGATTGTGAACGAACTGGTGATTATGCCGGATATTGAAAAACGACTAGAAGCTTTTGTGCGAATGGCGCACGGCATCATTATTTTCCCCGGTGGAGCAGGAACAGCGGAAGAACTGCTGTACATTTTGGGTATCATGATGCACCCAGATAACGCAAGCCAACCAATGCCAATTGTACTGACTGGGCCAAAAGAGAGCGAAGCCTACTTCCGTTCAATCGACACATTCATTGCCGAAACATTAGGTGAAAAAGCACGCCAGCATTATCAAATCGTCATTGATGATCCAGAAAAAGCGGCGCGTATCATGAGCCAAGCGATGCCGCTGGTTCGTCAGCATCGTAAAGATAGTGGTGATGCTTATAGTTTCAACTGGTCCCTCAAAATCGAGCCTGAGTTCCAACTGCCTTTTGAACCGACTCACGACAGTATGTCCAACTTGGATTTACACCTAAACCAAAAACCAGAAGTACTCGCTGCTAACTTGCGTCGCGCCTTCTCTGGCATTGTCGCTGGTAATGTGAAAGCGGAAGGCATTCGAGAAATTGAACGTCACGGCCCATTCATCATTGATGGCGATGCCCAATTGATGAAAAAAATGGATCTATTACTAAAAGACTTCGTTGCACAACACCGAATGAAGCTGCCCGGCGGCAGTGCTTATGAACCTTGCTATAAAATTGCAACCATTAACCATTAACCATTAAAGGCAAAAATAACTTATGCCGGGGATGAGTGGCAATATTAAGTGAGATCATTACAATAAGGGCTTATTAAGCCCTTATTTTTTGGTCGTTATGTCTTTACACCTTGTCATCATTGATGCTTTGAATTTGATCCGTCGGGTGCACTCCGCACAACCCGATCCTAACGATATGGCAAGAACCATAGAGACAACCTCGCGCACCTTGCACCGTATCATCAATGAAGCTCAACCGACCCACATCATCGCCGTGTTTGATCATCACTTACAAGACCGGGGCTGGAGAGCACAACTTCTACCGACTTATAAGCAGAACCGGAAGCCGATGCCAGAAGCACTGCAACTTGGCTTAGACGCCATTCAGCAAGCATGGTGGGAATTAGGGATTGATTCACTGCTCTCGGAAGGTGATGAAGCCGATGATTTGGTGGCCACCTTAGCCACGAAAGTGGCAAGCCACGGTGAAAAAGTAACGATCGTTTCAACCGATAAAGGCTATTGCCAACTGCTCTCCCCCACTTTACAAATTCGTGACTACTTTCAACATCGTTGGTTAGATCAACCCTTTATTGAACAGGAATTTGGCGTAAAGCCGAGCCAATTAACCGATTTTTGGGGATTAACGGGCATCAGTTCAAGCCAAGTTCCCGGCATTGCCGGCATTGGTCCCAAAGCAGCAAAAGAGATATTAACGCAATTTTCCGACATAGAAGCGGCCTACGCCAGTGCTGATTTGGCCAAGAAATACCGTAAAAAATTTGATGAGCAGATCGATATGGCGCGAGTCTGCAAACACATTGCCACACTAAAGACCGATATAGAGCTCGGTTTTAATTTGCAAGACATTCGCTTTTCAGCGCAAGTATCCCATCCAGAATAGCAAAACGCTCCTAGAAAGGAGCGTTAAATTAACCTATTGGAGCATTAGTGCGGAGAGATGTTCGACAAGCATTGAACATGCACTGTGATCTCTTCACGATCATGATACAAATGCTTTGCCTGCATGCGGAACTTTACATCATTTTTAATCAGAAAAACTTTTAGGTTTTCAATATCTTGTAAAACTTCATCATAGCGCCCTTTCATTGGCAGCTTTAAGTTGAAGATGGCTTCTTTCGCCCAACCCTTGAGGATCCACTGCCCCATTAAATGCGCAACACGAGCTGGCTTTTCAATCATGTCACACACAATCCAAGTCACGTTCTTGCGTGGCGGCTCAAATTTAAAACCATCCTCGGCATGGTGTTTCACTTGTCCTGTGTCCATCAAACTTTCAGCCATTAGACCGTTGTCGATAGCATGAACAAACATCGAACGCTTCACCAGTTGGTAAGTCCAGCCCCCTGGGCATGCGCCCAAGTCTACCGCCCACATTCCCGGAGCCAAACGTTCATCCCACTCTTCACGAGGAATAAACACATGGAAAGCCTCTTCCAACTTCAGTGTGGAACGACTTGGCGCATCGGCTGGGAATTTCAAACGAGGAATACCCATGAAAAAAGGCGAGTTATTGTTGGTGTACGAATACCCGACGAAGCAGTGGCCGGGTTGAATAAAACAGACATGTAGCACAGGTCTCTTCGCCGACTCTTTGTTAGATAGAATCCCCTTGCCACGTAACGCTTGACGCAATGGCACGGTAAACTTACGACAAAATTTGAGCAACTCTTTCGCTTCATTGGTATCTGGCGTTTCAATGCGAATGTCACCACAACGCGGAAAACCCTCAAGTTCGGCGAGTTCAGATAAGATAGGCGAAATACGATCATCTTTAGGTAAATCGCTAAATTCCGCCGCTACCGCAAACATCTGACGAGCAAAAATAAGCGATTGGAAATCGATCTCTTTAATCAGCTTATCAGCATCACCGGCCTGATAGCACTCAAACAAAACGTAACCCGTATTGTTTTTCAAACGAGGAAAACCAAAAACCTCTAGCTTAGTCGCTTTATCTTGGATCTCTCCGGCACACTCTTTTTCAAAGCCTGCACGACAATAGAGCATTACGTGTTTCACTGGTCCACCTCTTGAATATTAAGTGCTGCATAGCCAAACACTCCCCACCCTAGCATAAAGAACACGCCACCAAATGGCGTGATCGGGCCAAACCACTTGATGCCCGTGAGTGCTAAAGCGTAAAGACTGCCGCTAAAACAAAGGACGCCGATGATAAAGCAAATTGCCGCAATGAAAAAATATTTTTGTGCTTTCGATCCCAAACGACAACGCAGCAAAATACCACACGCTAATATGGCTAAAGCGTGAATCGATTGGTACTGCACTCCCGTTTCAAACACCGAAAGCAAGTAAGGGGTTAAATACGCTTTTAGGCCGTGCGCCGCAAAAGCTCCTAGAGCGACACCAACGCCCGCCATAAAAGCCGCGATAGTGAGCAATAGCTTACTCTTCATCTAGCAATACCTCTTGTTCCCTTCTGGCTTTTTTGAGCATCCAATCACGGAAAGTGGCGATGCGCCCCATATCGGCCTGCTTCTCGTGACAGACCACATAGAAAGCATTTTTAGTCATCAGCACTTCGTCAAAAGGCGCAATCAAGCGACCCGCTTCCAGCTCTGGCTGAGCTAACACGTTATTCCCCAGTGCGATACCTTGCCCATGCGCCGCCGCTTGCAGCACCATGGTCGAATGGCTAAAGATGGGGCCGTGGTTGACATTCACCCCTTCAAGATCGTTCTCTTTGGCAAACTGTTTCCAATCTTTACGTGAAGTATCGTGTAGCAGAGTATGGCGTGTTAGATCGTCCAGTGTTTCTAAAGGTTTAGGGCCTAGCAGCAGTGAAGGAGAACAAAGCGGGATCAAAAACTCTTGATACAACTTATCCGCGCGTAAACCAGGCCAGTTACCTCGTCCATAATAAATCGCCACATCCACATCATCGGTTAACGAACCTTCATCCATATCAACCGCTTTGATACGCACATCAATATCCGGCTCTTGCTGGTTAAAATCGGCCAGACGCGGCACGAGCCACTGAATTGCAAAACTCGGCGGTAAACTAATGGTTAATGCCCCTTTCTCACTTCGCTCTAGTACCTTATCGGTGGCTTCAGAGAGTGCGGTGAAGATATCTTTAATGTCGAGAAAGTAACTTTGCCCTTCTTCTGTCAATAGCAGAGAACGATTACGACGGCGAAATAGCTTTAACCCTAAAAATTCCTCTAACGCTTTGATTTGATGACTGACTGCGGCTTGTGTCACAAATAGCTCTTCCGCAGCGCGAGTAAAACTCAGCTGGCGAGCTGCCGCTTCAAACACTTTCAGCGAGTTTAATGGTGGCAATCTTCTGGACATAGGTACACTCAAAAATTAGATTAGTTTTTTTAATCTGAAACATTATAAATTGTCCATTGCCGAGCGGCTAGAGAAATTCTATATTTCACCCCGCAACAAGGCCTGAACGGCTTGATTCAGTTATGAATCAATTGGCTTTTGTTGCGATGTTGTGTTTGCAAACTCGTATTTCGAGTGAGGTAGAATTCTACCATCCTGTTTTGTGCAGTTATCCCCTGCACCAAAACATATACTTCCTGTATTTATTGTTTGACCTGTCTGTCAAATTCTTTAGCACCGCCTTTGGGCGGTGTTTTTTTATGTCTGTGATTAAGTCGGAGCCATAAAAAAACCGCTCACGAAAACGTGAGCGGTCGATTCTGTATCGAGATAACGATTAAGGTCGATATACCTTGATGTTGTTAAAGCCTTGCTCTTTCAAATACAGAGCTTGAAGCCGGCTCATCACACCGCGCGCACAATATAAGAGATATGTTTTCGATTGATCCAAATCGCCAAACTGAGTCGATAGCTTGTAGAAAGGTAAATGTTTTACTTCCACTCCTTCAATCAGCAGTGGCTTATCATCTTCTTCATCTGGGCTACGAATATCGAGCACCACCGCATCTTTTTCGATTGCGGCAACTTGTTCAACTTCAGGCGCTTGCTCTTGGCTCTCTTTCTCAATATCACGAATATCCATTTGACGAGCGTTGTAAACTACGTGCTCCAGGATTGAGAAATCAAACTTCGCTTCTTCGGCTTCTAATTTCGCTTTCACCGCTTTAACTGTTGGGCTTTTTGAAATAACCCCACAGTATTCTGGCATCGTTTTGGCGAAATCTTCTGTTCCAATCTCGCGCGCCACTTTAATAATCTCTTCTTTGTCCCAGTTGATGAGAGGACGTAAAATTAAAGTATCTGTCACACCATCAATATGACGAAGATTAGTTAGAGTTTGGCTCGAAACTTGACCCAACGCTTCTCCGGTCACTAAAGCTTCAATATTTAACTTATGAGCTATCATGCCTGCGGCGCGCATAAACATACGTTTTAGCACCACACCCATTTGGCCATCGTCTACTTTTTCTAAGATTTCAGCCACCACAGGCTCAAAATCGACCGAGATAAAACGCACTTTGGCTGAAGAACCGTATTTATTCCACAAATAATGGGCCACTTGCTTTACACCAATTTCATGCGCAGGGCCGCCTAAATTGAAGAAGCAATAATGCACTTTTGAGCCACGTTTGATGTGTAAATAGCTTGATACACCCGAGTCAAAACCACCAGAAATCAAACTCAATAAATCTTCTTGAGTGCCAAGAGGGAAACCACCTAAACCTTTATAACGGGCAATCACTTGATTGAGCAATTCATCGGCTATTTCAATGTTGATGGTAACGTCTGGGTTTTTTAGTTGAACTTTTGCACTCTCAACTGCTTGGTTTAAACCACCACCAACATAACGCTCAACATCGATTGAGGTAAAATCATGCTTTCCTCGACGCTTAGCACGCACGACAAAAGTTTTTCCTTCGATGTTATTACGGCTGAGCGCTAACACTTGCTCGTAAATGTCATGCATATCCTTAAACTCAGATTGCTGCACTTCGAGCACTTGCTGGATGCCTGGAGTATGAGTCAGAATTTCAAGGACTTCTTGATAGTATTGGTCACTTTGCGCAGCCACTTCAATGTGATCGCGACGGTTAAATACCGCGACTGACTCTGTTCTTCGTTTGATGATATTACGAATATTGGACTCTAAAATTTTTGTGAAGCGCTTGCGTACTGAGTCACTTTTAACAAAAATTTCCGGATGGGGCTTAACAATAAATTTCATAGTTCTATTCGCAATCTGATTGGGCAACGTGGTGAATCAATGGGTCGCATTCTGCTTGCTACTGATACACCGCTAAGGGCGCAGGATTATACACGAGGTCATAACCATAAAAAAGACGAGCCTTAGCGCTCGTCTATGTGTTTTTACATAATCCAACGTAACTTACTGAACGGATGGAACTTCATCACTGTACAGCGGTTCACCTTGCATGATACTGATTTCTACTCGGCGGTTGCGTGAACGTTCACTTTCCGTATCGTTAGAGCCGACTGGGTCGGTATCGGCCATACCACGCACCCTGAGTCGTTGATGAGAAAACCCACGAACCTTTTCCATCTCTTGCGCCACAGAAACCGCTCGTTGAGCCGAAAGATCCCAGTTTGAGCGATACAATTCAGAATCGACACTTTGATTATCGGTATGGCCAGAAATACGCACAATGCCCGGCACATCTTTAACCAGATCGGCAATTTGACGAACCAATGGACGAAACTTAGGTTGTAGAAATGCAGAACCTTCGGGAAACGCACCTTTTTCACGAATACGGATCACCAATTGCTGACCTAAGTTTTCAACTTCAATAGCGCCTTGTTCGATTTCTCTTGCTAACGCCTTTTTGATGTCCTGCTCAACAATTTCCATCTCTTGCGACATAGATTCCGCTTGCTGTTGTTGCATTTCCGATTGAGTATTTTGGTTATTCTGCGTTGAAGTTTCAGGGGATTGCCCCCCCGTCAATTGACCTTCTTCACGCTGAACACCACCCGCTCGATCTGAATCCCCTTCTTGAAACTCAAGTGTCTGCTGCGTGATATCAATGGTTTGTTGCATGATGACATCAATCGGTGTCGGCTCGGGGCGGCCTGGGCGAAACTCTTGTGCAATGATGCTTGTCCCTTTAGGAATGTCTTTCACTTCCAAACGATTTTGCACACCAAAAGCAAACTTCATCGAGCCTGCTATCTGTTTAAACTTCAGTACGTCCATCTCGGAAAAAGAGAGCAGCAGTACGAAGAAACACATCAACAGCGACATTAAATCGGCAAAGGTTCCCATCCACAACGGCAAGCCGGGAGGTGGGCATTTACAACCTTCTTCATCATCCATTACAGGCTCCGTTATTCGCTATCAACATCTAAAACACGCTTGCCTTCATTGAGGTAGTTTTTCAGATAACTATCAATGACCCGTGGGTTTTGTCCATCCTGAATGGCCAGAACGCCATCCATGATTAAACGGCGGTTAAGCTTTTCTTGATCTCGGCGCAAAGCGAGTTTGTCTGCAATCGGGAAAAAAATCATGTTCGAGAGAACAGCGCCGTACAAGGTAGTTAATAAGGCAACGGCCATGGCAGGACCAATTGATTTAGGGTCATCCATGTTAGACAGCATGGCAACCAAGCCCACCAAAGTACCGATCATGCCCATCGCTGGCGCTACGTCACCAAAAGCACGAAATACGCCAGTTCCCTGTGAATGACGCTCATCAGTCAATACAATGTCTTTTTGCAACGCAGAACGCACCACGTCAGCATCATGGCCATCCACCAGCAAATCAATCCCCTTTTGCATGAAGCTATTGGTAATTTCCATCTCTTCTAATGCAAGAAAACCACCTTTCCGCGCCGCATCAGCCATTTCTACAATTTTCGCGATCAAATCTTCAGGTTCATCGGATTTGAACATAAATGCCTTACCTGCCACCTTGGCTGCACCGAAGAATTGTCCCATCGTGAACTTCATCAATACAACAAACATTGACCCACCCACTACGATCAAGATGGATGTGACGTCGAAGAACATCATTAGGCTTCCGCCTAAAATCATCGCCATGATAACGAAAGCGAGGCCTCCGATCAGGCCTATCAGCGTTGCTAAATCCACAAAGCACTCCTCATGCTGCTTACACGCGATAATGAGTTTAAACTCGTTATCGGCAATAGATTCAAATCTTTAAGTAAATTATTGGATCATACCGAAATTCTCTCTATTCAGTTTATACCTAAACTGAGCAAAGATGCACTGTTGCCAGCACACTGATATGGCCAAGATTCTGAGTCACCGTCACTATTTCAGTAAATATCGGTCTGGTTGCTAAGTATCGTATTATTATTTTTATTATTTGTGATAGTGACAGTTCCAAAAGAGGGACTTTTCAGACAAAAATCGTTGGTTAAATTTGACCATCACTACGCCCTAAGGTAACTTTCGTGCATATTTACCAAGATAAAAAGATTATGGCGAGCAAGAAACCTGAAAATATGTCCTTCGAAGCGACAATCGAAGAACTTGATAGCTTAGTGGAACAGCTAGAAAATGGCGATTTAGCCTTAGATGATGCGCTAAAAAAATTCGAGCGCGGAATATCCCTTGCTCGTGCTGGACAAAGTAAGTTAAGTGAAGCGGAACAGCGAGTCAGTATTTTGCTCAGTGCGAGCGATGACGCGCCACTCTCTGACTTTACTGAACTACCTGAGTAATAGGCACGTATTACTGATACATACTTATTACTGACTCATATTTATCGATCTCATCGCTCGCTATGTGACATGAACCTGTCAATTAAGTCACAGGGAAACGGTCGATCGTAACCTAGTAGATACCACAACTTAGTAGAAAGAGTGCCCTATGATTGAGGCTCTGAGCTCCTATCAGCAAAGAAATATTGACCAATTAAACCTTTGGTTAGGCCGTTTACCGCACCAAAAACAACCGTTGATTGACGCGATGCGCTACGGTTTGTTACTTGGCGGCAAAAGAGCTCGACCTTATTTGGTGTATATCACAGGGCAAATGCTTGGTTGTACGCCAGATGAACTCGATACCCCAGCCTGCGCAATAGAATGTATTCATGCTTACTCATTGATCCACGATGACCTTCCCGCGATGGACGACGATGAATTGCGTCGCGGTAAAGCCACTTGTCACATCGAATTTGACGAAGCCATCGCGATTTTAGCGGGCGATGCCCTGCAAACACTGGCCTTTACTATTTTGGCAGAAGGTCAACTCGCCGAACATGCGCAAGTCAACCGCATTAAGATGGTCCAAATGTTGGCTCAAGCTTCCGGTGCTCAAGGTATGTGTATAGGGCAAGCGTTGGATCTGCAAGCAGAAAATCGTCTGGTCTCAGTGCAGGAATTAGAAGAGATCCATCGCAATAAAACGGGAGCCTTGATGCGTTGTGCAATCCGTTTAGGTGCGCTTGCGGCTGGTGAAAAAGGGCTTGCGGTACTACCACAATTGGATCGCTATGCCGATGCCGTTGGTCTCGCATTCCAAGTTCAAGATGATATTTTGGATATCGTTAGCGATACCGATACATTAGGTAAACCTCAAGGCTCGGATCAACAACTCAATAAAAGTACCTACCCAGCGCTGCTAGGGTTACAAGGTGCTATTGATAAAGCACAAAGTCTGTTACAGGAAGCTCTTCAAGCCTTGGAAGCAATACCCTACAATACAGAATCACTCGAAGAGTTCGCCCGATACGTCGTCGAGCGCAAGAACTAAACTATAAGCGCGCAAAATTATGACTCTTGATATTTCAAAATACCCAACACTGGCTTTAGCAAATACACCCGATGAACTGCGCAGTCTGCCGAAAGAGGTTCTGCCAACGTTGTGTGATGAATTAAGAAACTACCTTCTTAATTCCGTCAGTCAGTCGAGTGGCCACCTTGCGTCAGGCTTAGGCACGGTTGAATTAACGGTTGCCCTACACTACGTCTATAACACCCCTTTCGATCAGCTGATTTGGGATGTAGGCCACCAAGCTTACCCGCACAAAATATTAACTGGTCGCCGCGAGAAAATGTCGACCATTCGTCAAAAAGATGGTCTTCACCCTTTTCCTTGGCGCGAAGAAAGTGAATATGACACGCTCTCTGTTGGTCACTCGTCCACCTCAATCAGTGCCGCCTTAGGGATGGCGATCAGTGCAGGTAAAGAAGGGAAAAATCGCAAAGTGGTGGGCGTGATTGGTGATGGTGCTATCACCGCAGGCATGGCCTTTGAAGCAATGAACCATGCTGGCGACGTTCATCCGGATATGTTAGTCGTGCTCAACGACAACGAAATGTCGATCTCTGAAAACGTGGGCGCACTGAATAACCATTTAGCGCAACTGCTTTCCGGTAGCCTTTATACCTCGATCCGTGAAGGGGGCAAAAAAGTGCTCTCTGGCATACCGCCTATTAAAGAGCTGGTACGCCGCACAGAAGAGCACTTGAAAGGTATGGTCGTACCCGGCACCTTGTTTGAAGAGCTTGGATTTAACTATATCGGCCCAGTCGATGGCCATGATGTGATTGAACTTATCAAGACATTACGCAACATGCGCGAGCTCAAAGGCCCGCAGTTTTTGCACATCATGACCAAAAAAGGCAAAGGTTATGAGCCCGCCGAAAAAGATCCGATTGGTTACCATGGCGTTCCTAAATTTGACCCGAGCCACACTAGCCTGCCAAAAAGCAGCAATGCTAAACCTACTTTTTCTAAAATCTTTGGCGATTTTTTATGCGACATGGCCGCGCAAGATCCAAAATTAATGGCGATTACACCCGCGATGCGTGAAGGCTCTGGCATGGTTCGCTTTTCAAAAGAGTTCCCACAACAATATTTTGATGTGGCGATTGCTGAGCAACATGCCGTCACCCTTGCGACAGGTATGGCGATTGCGGGAGATCATCCGATAGTGGCGATCTACTCAACCTTTTTACAACGGGGTTATGATCAACTGATCCACGATGTTGCCATCATGAATTTACCGGTTATGTTTGCCATTGACCGTGCAGGGTTAGTCGGAGCTGATGGCCAAACTCATCAAGGTGCGTTTGATTTAAGCTTCATGCGCTGCATTCCCAACATGGTGATCATGGCACCCGCCGATGAAAATGAGTGCCGACAAATGCTCTATACTGGCCATAAACACACAGGGCCAAGCGCAGTGCGTTATCCTCGTGGCAATGGCATGGGAGTCGAAATCCAAACCCAATTTAGTGCGTTAGAGATTGGCAAAGGACGCATTATGCGCCAATGTGACACGGCTATCGCGAATGAAAAAATCGCGATCCTCAACTTTGGCACTTTCCTACCAAACGCGCTTGAAGCAGCCGATAAGCTAAATGCAACAGTGGCTGACATGCGATTTGTTAAGCCCCTTGATGAAACACTCATTCGCCAACTGGCTGCGCAACATGATGTGCTAGTGACCTTGGAAGAGAATGCGATTGCAGGTGGTGCGGGTGCTGGTGTCATTGAATTGATGATGAAAGAGAAAATCCTAAAACCGGTACTCAATCTAGGTTTGCCTGATCAATTCATCGCTCAAGGCACACAAGAAGAGCTGCATGCAGAATTAGGTTTAGATGCCAAAGGCATCGAGCGTTCCATTCAAGAATATTTAGCAAAGTAGCGAGAGTTTTATAAGCTGTCGGTTTTATGAACTGAAGGTTTTTATGAACCACATCACTTTCAGTTACATCCCAATACTCAAAACCCTCGCATCGCGAGGGTTTTGTTTTTATATCGGCTGGCTCCACTCAAACTGAGTAAACAGCCGTTGCCATACCTCATCAAAACCAGCTTTAAGCACTAATGTTTGGCCAGTAAACGGATGAGTAAAACGTAATTCAGAGGCATGGAGCATCAGACGCTGCGCGTCATAATGATCGCGAAATAGGCGGTTGTGCTTGCCATCACCATGAGTGGTATCACCAATAATCGGGTGACTCAAATGGTGCATATGACGACGCAACTGATGTTTACGGCCCGTTTGCGGTTTCATTTCCACCAAACAGTAGCGGCTGGTTGGGAAACGCCCGGTTGAATACGGCACTTCTACTGTCGCTAATGGTTGATAAGCTGTGATCGCTTCTTGGGCTTCTTTATCTTGTTTGGCAAACTTATCGGCAATTTTATCTAGCTCGATTTTGAGTGGGTAATCAAGCACATCCCCTTGTTCAATCCAACCACGCACAATCGCATGGTACGTTTTTTCCATTTGATGGTTGGCAAACATCGGCATCATTTGCGCCGCCACTTCACTGGAGAGCGCAAACACAAGCACGCCAGAAGTTGGCCTATCTAATCGATGTAGGGGAAACACATGCTGGCCAATTTGATCGCGCAGCGTTTGCATCACAAATTGCGTTTCGTGTTTATCTAGCCATGATCGATGCACCAGCATTCCTGCGGGTTTATTCACGGCGACCAAATCATCGTCCTGATACAGAATCTCTAACATGGTTGGCTTACCTCATCAATCAAACGTAGCAGCGCAATCACCTCAACCAATTCCGCTTGATGTTGCCATGCCTCTTCAAAATAGGGAGTGAGCGAAAACCCTTGAGGAAGCTCTGCTTGTTGCTCAATTGCCAATAACATTTTGGGGATGAAAATCCACTGCAGCCACTGCTCCGGAGTGAGGGTATCGATGGAGAAAGGCTCTGTGCTCATCAATGCGCTTTCGCTTGGCGGCTGGTATTGCCAGCGCTGAGAATTGCGTAACTGAGTTTCTAGTTGCTTCAACAGGTGGGTAAGTTCTGTGCTTACTGTCATTATTCACCAAGTTAATTTGCTAAGTGACCTTGAAAATGAGCTATAGAGTACCATTTATTGTTCAAAGAGAGTTATTGATCAAAAATAGTTATTCAAGAACACAAGTTAAGGTCACTTTATCCATGGATACCATTCATACGCTTAGCCAATTGCTCACCAATAGTGGTAGCCAATATCGGATCTTTGATTTAGGAAGGCGCATCTGCCCGATTGAAAATACACACTTTTCTCAAGTAGAAAAAGGTCAGCAACCGTATCCCTATCCATTGCAGCGTCATGCTCATCTTGCCATCGCCTATTGGAACCAAACCCAGCAACCTTGGATCTGGTTTCTTAAATTCTCTTTGGATGAACGTGGCCTACTCAAACAAGCTGAGATAGGTAACTTCATCAAGTTTGTACTTGAAGCGATGGGATCACGTTTGCATCAAGACCTCAGCGATGAGCAGCAGCAAAAGCTTGCCAATAACCCTTATACCTTTAAACCGAGCGACGACAAAATGGCGGTATTCCACAGCCAAATACGCGCCCAGTTGAACCTACCATCAAGCCAATATTATGAGCATGCGCAACACTATTTTAGTGGGGATTTAGGCTGGGAAAACTGGCAGACGGTCGGCTTACAAGGCATTACTGATATTTGTGCTCGTTTAAGCAAAGAACAAAATAGCGTGTTATTAAGGAAAGCATTAAACCACCTCCCCGCTCAGCCTTTGTATGCCCTGCTGGGTGCACTCGAACATAGTGCACAGTTGAATGATAAGTTGGCGCTGCGTTTGCAAGAGATGGCGATGTTGCACATCGAAAGCCACGAACCTGATCTGTTCTTACTCTCTGCTTTAATACGAGCCTTATCAGGTGCGGATAATGCACTCACCGCGACCTTGGTTGAACGTATTCTGCAAAGCCCACGCTTGAGCCATCAAGAGATATTAATTGCTATTGCAGGGCGCTCGTGGCATGTATTGTCTAACCCATCACTTGCCGAAACGTTTTTATTACGCTTGGCGCAAACAGGCAATCAAGCCCTCTTTAACCAGCTCTTTGCTGATTTAGTGATGCTGCCAGAACTGCGAATGGTACTGCTGCCACTGCTGCATTCTAGCCCTTCGATCGAATTAGCCGATGCCTTAATTCGCTTACAGAAAGCGACCAAAACTCAATAACTGGAATGTTTATGCTAGGCGATCTATTGGCTATTTTATTACTCAGCTTGGGCTGCTTTCTTTTCTGGCAACAGCGTCGCCAAGCCGAATTGGCAAAAGCGGCGATCAGTCGAAAATGCGAACAACTCGACTTACAGCTGATCAGCGTTGCTTTTGGACGCCACAAATTCAAAACGCCAGAAGGACTCTGGCGTTGGCATACCGTTTATTGGTTTGAGTTTTCTGCACTAGGTGACGACTGCTACCAAGGTGAATTACAAATGATAGGCTTTAGGCCATCTGCTTTTCATTTGCCGCCTCATCGTATGTAAACTCAAATTCCCAATAAGGGCCAAAAACATCTTCTTTCTCACCCAACAGCTCAAAGCCGAGTTTTTTGAGTACCGCAATAGAGGCATGGTGGCCAATATTAGCAGTGGCTGTAATTTTTTGTCGTTGCAATTGGTAGGCCGCTTTAGGTAAAAAAGCCTTCAATGCCTCTGTTGCAATGCCTTTGCCCCAATACAATTTATCAAAAAGAAAACCGAGTTCTGCTCGCTCTTCGTCAAGTTCAATGAACAAATGCCCCATGTATTCGCGGTTATAATTATCTAACACCGCCATTGCGTACAAATGAGGATCATGAAGCACTCGTTGAAAAAGCTGTTTTGCTGAAGCGACCGTTTTAGGGCCATTCATCTGTGCCCGATTTTTGGCGCAACAATTAAGCATCAAAAAATCAGACTCTAACGAATCGGTGTAAGGGAGAAGAAGCGTTCTTCTTGTTACGGTTGTCACGTACAATCCTTGTTAGCCGCAAAATAATACCGAAAGACTCAACTAGGCTCAGGGCAATACGCCTTAGCCCAGATAAAATCTGGTACTCTATTTTTGCAAAGAAGCCGAAAATTAAACCAACCGAACGATGAGGTAATTGATCTAGATTGTTTTTTTGTTGTTATTATTTTGCTGCACTTATCATATGAACTTTTTTTGAAGCAACAACACGCTAAAGCCAGAATGCAAGTAATAAGAAAAGCCTCAACACGCATGTGTCGAGGCTTAAAGTCTTACTCGCAGCAGTCCAGCTACTAAATTGTGTGCTCCATGCATCATCCATAATAGTGGCCAATTCTTCGGCTCATCCTGCATCGCCATCCTAGCGGTGTCCAAACTTTCCATGGTACTAACACTCCGGTCAATACTCATCACTTGTTCCTTGAGCGGTGTCCATAACATCATCCTGATGTTGTCCTGCCTTATCCACAAGGTGTCCATCGCCAATCCATGCAGCTCGCATCCTGCCAACTGTTGTATCCTTACGCTGTCCTAGCATCCTGCGTGGTTATTCTTCGTGAACAACCTTGTCTTCTTCCTGAAGAGACCAAACCTTGGTGCTTTGTAATTCCTTGTCAGAATCCTTCCGACAGGGTTCAATTTACTCGTTTGGCTTTAAGAAACAATCACCTAAAAATATCATTTTTAAAAAAACAACCTAAAGAAATAGATATATTAATTAAAAACAAATAGTTATAAAAAAATCACCACCAAACACTGCGTTAAACACTGTGATTTCTTACAAACAATGTGCGAGATCTCTTACAACACTTCGCCACTTTTGCTCTTGGTAAATAAAAGGTAAGATCACAGCAACTCACAAAAAGGACAACCTATGCTCACAAAAGATGTCACTCAAGAACTAGAAAGCATCTTGACTCTCTTACAACAACAGGGAAAGGAACCGAGTGTGGCCTTAGTAAAGTCACGTCTTAGCACCTCAGTGCCAATGCCAGCCTTGATTGCAACCATCAAAAGTTGGAAAAATGCACACCGAGTTCCCAAAGTAGAAGTGAGCGTTAGTACGGAAAATAGCGCGAACAAGGTAGCCGAACTTGAAACGCAACTAGCCGCTTTGTCAGCCCGAGTAGCAGCCCTAGAGGCACAACTAACCGAGAAGTAATTGAATGATGAAAATTTGGGTGGACGCCGATGCATGTCCGAAAGTAATTCGTGAAACCATTGTCCGCGCAGCCGAAAGGACGGGCGTTGAATGTACTTTTGTGGCCAATCATGTCGTTCCGATTCCGCAACGATCCAACATTCGTTCACTGCAAGTCCCCAGTGGTTTTGATGTTGCCGATAACGAAATCGTCAAACGGGTAGAAGTGGGCGATTTGGTAATTACTTCCGATATTCCGCTGGCCGATGAAGTGATAACCAAAGGTGGCTTGGCGCTCAATTCTCGTGGCGAGCTGTATACCAAAGAGACCATCAAGGCACGCCTCAATATTCGAGATTTTATGGATACGATGCGATCAAGCGGTATCCAAACTGGCGGACCAAGTGCGCTTTCTCAAACAGAACGACGCGAATTTGCCAACCATTTGGATCGCATTTTGGCTAAAGCGAACAAATAACCACATTTTGACGGTTGGACAATCACTAGCCTGTCCAACCGTTCCTCTTCATTAGCGCTGAACCGCCTTAAATCTTGGATTGGTTTTACAAATTACATATAAACGACCGCGTCTTTTGACGATTTGACAATCTGGATGACGTGATTTTGCGCTTTTTAATGAACTTAATACTTTCATAGTTTACTCCTTACCAAACTGAGCAAAGCGACGATTGAAATTCGCCACTCGTCCTTCTTTTTGAACAACTCGCTGCTTACCGGTGTAATACGGATGCGATTCAGACGACACATCTAAGGTGAAATAAGGATAGGTGTTGCCATCTTCCCACTCGATTGTCCGATCAGTTTTTAGCGTTGAACCCACAATAAAATACTTATCCACACTGGTGTCGTGGAAAACCACTTTTTGGTATGGCGGATGAATTCCGTCTTTCATCAATTTCCCTTCACTTAAATTGTTATGTTATAACATGACAATTAATAATCATTACCAAGAAGAAAAGCAAGCTTAAATATGATATTTTTCTCAACCAACGTGAAAAAAGACGGATACGGATATGCACACCATTGCTCCGATTGGCACTATTGAAACGCCTTATAAAGAAAAATTTGCCGTTCCTCGCCAACCTCGCTTAGTGGCGAGCGCAAGCGCGAGAGTCAAGCTCATCGGTCACGCTAATTGCTTAGAGTCGGTGCGAGGCATCGAACAATTTAGCCATGTCTGGTTACTTTTTCTGTTTGACCAAAACCTCGATGCCGGTTGGAAACCGACGGTGCGCCCACCGCGCTTAGGCGGAAATGAGCGGATCGGCGTATTTGCTTCACGGGCCACGTTTCGACCTAACGGTATCGGTATGTCTGCCGTTGAATTGAAAGGCGTCACTCAACAAGGTGATCAGGTTTATTTGGAACTAGGCAGCGTAGATTTAGTCGATAACACACCGATCATTGACATCAAACCCTATATTCCCTATTCCGATTCGATAGCCACAGCCAGCGGTGGCTATGCCGAGAGCGAGCCCGACAAGATCGCAGTGACCTTTAGCCAAGCGGCGTTAACAGCACTGAATGCGCGTGCAGATCACGACATGGTTAAAGCCGTCATAGAGCAAGTTCTGGCTCAAGACCCTCGCCCAGCCTATAAGAAACACAAAATCGATCATAAAGAATATGCGGTAAATCTGTTCGATCTGAACGTAAAATTCACTATCGCAAACAACTTAGTCTCAGTAACCGCAATAGAACGCTTTTGACAAAGCCGATTGGCTGATATTATTAGCGGCTTAATTCTAGCCTCTCATTGGAGAGCGCTTTTAACTATCATGAAACGGATACCATAGAATGCGTACCAGTAAATATCTTCTTTCTACTTTGAAGGAGACTCCAAACGACGCAGAAGTCGTGAGCCATCAGCTCATGTTACGTGCAGGTATGATCCGTAAGCTGGCTTCAGGTCTTTATACCTGGCTGCCTACTGGTCTACGTGTGCTGCGTAAAGTCGAAAACATCGTTCGTCAAGAGATCGACAATGCCGGTGCAATCGAAACCTTGATGCCCGTTGTGCAACCGTTTGAACTGTGGGAAGAGACAGGCCGCTCTGAGAAAATGGGCCCTGAGCTACTTCGCTTTACTGACCGCCATACTCGTCCGTTTGTGCTTAGCCCAACTGCTGAAGAAGTGATCACCAGCTTGGTACGCAACGAAGTCAGCTCTTACAAGCAATTGCCGCTGAACCTGTACCAGATTCAAACCAAATTCCGTGATGAGAGACGTCCTCGTTTTGGTGTGATGCGTGCTCGTGAATTCTGCATGATGGATGCCTATAGCTTTGATATTGATAAAGCAGGCTTAGAGAAATCTTACCAAGCGATGCACGAAGCTTACTGTAAAGCCTTCGATCGCATGGGGCTTGATTACCGCCCAGTATTAGCCGACACCGGCGCTATCGGTGGTAACGGCTCTCATGAGTTCCATGTATTGGCTGAAAGTGGTGAAGACATCATCGCCTTCTCAACTGAATCGGATTACGCCGCCAACATCGAAAAAGCAGAAGCCATTGCGCCAGCCGTTGAGCGCGCCGCGCCAACTCAAGAGATGACGCAGGTTGATACGCCAAACGCCAAAACCATCGCTGAATTGGTTGAGCAGCATGGCCTACCGATTGAGAAAACAGTTAAAACACTGTTTGTAAAAGCATCTGATGAGATCGATGCCTCTATCGTGGCACTGATTATCCGTGGTGATCATGAACTCAATGAAATCAAAGCCGAGAAACTCGCTGAAGTTGCCGCTCCGCTAGAAATGGCTAGCGAAGAAGAGATTCGCGCGCTGATTGGCGCAGGCCCTGGCTCTCTTGGCCCTGTTGGTCTTGAATTGCCGTTTATCGTTGATCACAGCGTAGCCGTCATGAGCGATTTTGGCGCAGGAGCCAACATCGATGGCAAACACTACTTTGGCATCAACTGGGGCCGTGACGTTGAGCTAGCGAAAGTGGAAGACCTCCGTAACGTCGTTGAAGGCGACCCAAGCCCATGTGGCAAAGGGACACTAATGCTCAAACGCGGTATCGAAGTGGGTCATATTTTCCAATTGGGTACTAACTACTCTGAGAAAATGAACTGTGGCGTTCTTGATTCCAATGGTAAAAACACCATTTTAGAGATGGGTTGTTACGGCATTGGTGTATCACGCGTTGTAGCATCAGCCATCGAACAAAACAACGATAAATACGGCATCATCTGGCCTGACGCGATCGCACCTTTCCAAGTGGCGATTGTCCCCATGAACATGCACAAATCAGAGCGCGTCCAACAAGCTGCTGAAAAACTGTATGCGGAACTGACTGCAGCTGGTATTGAAGTGCTATTTGATGATCGTAAAGAGCGCCCGGGTGTAATGTTCTCAGATATGGAACTGATCGGTGTACCACATACCATCATTATTGGCGATCGCAGTATGGATGAGGGCAACTTCGAATATAAACATCGCCGCAGTGGTGAGAAGTCGGCCGTCGCTATGAATGAAATAGTCTCCTTTATTAATGCTCAAATCGCCTAATAAAGTATGCTCTTGAAAAGGTTGCCTAAATGGCAACCTTTTTTATTTTGTCACCAGCCACAAAAGCTTTTTCAAGTATATTAATCTTCGATTCATCTACGGTGATCTATTCTTTAATCCATTATTAATGGAGGTGACCTATGGATCTAAAAAGTTTGCTTAACCAAGCATTGAATTCAGACATCGTAAAACAAGGTTCAAGCCAACTCGGCGCTATCACACAAGATTCAAGTAAACTCAAAACCTTAGGAGCTGGTGCACTCGGTGGTGGCCTAATCGGTTTGTTGATGGGCTCGAAGAAAGCAAAAAAAATAGGCACTAAAGTGATAGGGATTGGTGGAGCAGCGGCGCTCGGCGCACTAGCCTATAAAGCGTATAATGACTGGCAAGCAAAACAAACGACCACTCAACCGCAGTCTAGCTTTGACCCTAATGATGCTAGCCACAGCACGCTGATCCTAAAAGCGATGATTGCCGCCGCAAAAGCTGATGGTCATGTGGATGAACAAGAAATGGCGAAAATTGAGCAAGCCATCTCTGAAATGGGCGCAGATAACCAATTGCAGCAGCTGGTAAAAAATGAGCTGCATAAACCGCTCGATCCCGCAGCTATTGCACAGTTAGCCACAACGCCCGCACAAGCGAGTGAGCTTTATCTGGCCTCTTTACTTATCGCCGATGAACAAAATTTCATGGAAAAAGCGTATTTGAACGAGCTCGCTAAGCAACTACAGCTAGCCGACGATCTGGTCATGGCGCTAGAGCAGCAAGTGAACGCTTAAAGTTTCATCACATGCAATCAGAGCTTGCGCAAACGCAAGTTCTGATTTTGTCTTTGCCAAACGTAATGTGTATATTGAGAGCCATTATCATTAGTTAGGATTTAATCTATGCAAGTTTACGGTTGTTGTGAATTAGTGCGCGAGCTTTATGCGCAGATAGGCAGTGGTGATCAAGCTTATATTCCTCAAGCAATCTCCTGCGCCATCAAAACCTTGAATGATGTCGCAGCAGACGAATCGCTGCCAAAAGCGGTTCGAGAGCAAGCAGCCTTTGCGGCAGCTAACTTGCTGATTTCTGATTTCGAGGATAAGTGATGAATTTAGCCAATTTTGCCTCGATGGATCCAATCATGCTGATGAGCATCATCAATATGAAGCTACGTGATGATTTTAATGGCGATCTTGATAGGCTGGCGGACGACTTTGATATCGATCGGGCGGCATTAGAGGCTCGCTTAGCCAGTGCAGGTTTTGAGTTTTTACCGCAAATCGGTCAATTTCGTTAAGGCATAAAAAACCCGCTAATTTAAAGCGGGTTTTCGTTCAAATAACAGTTCTTAAAGCACAGTACTCAGATTTTTTGTACTAAGCTTTTTTCTCTTTTCTTGCCAGAGCCTTACGCTCATTGCGTTTCGCTTGGTTCTCAATAAAGCCACTGAGCTCTTTTTCCGCCCAAGCTTGTGCTTGTGCTTCGCTTTCAAAACCCATTTCGCGCTTTGAAACAACACTTCTGCGAGAGGTCACTTGACGTACGATTTCCGCCGCCCAACCATTGCGCTTTTCAGTCACTTTGATGGTAAATTTTTTACTTTCTGACATTTTCGTTTTCCTAAGGGAATAATAAGGGATTACTCATCAACGTTTGTCGCGCGCCATTATATTAATGGCGGCGGATGTTGAACACCATCCCTTGGTAAGCGCGGCATTAGAGCACAAATCACAATTTTTTTCTGCATTTTTTACAAAAAATTCATCCTCAAAGTAAACAAAAAAGCCGCTGAGTTGCAGCGGCTGGAATAACAAGACTAAGTCGTTTCTCTCACTGGCGACAAGGTGAGTTACCCTAAGTTCTTACGTGCATTTTGGAACATACGCATCCATGGGCTGTTTTCACCCCAAGAATCAGGATGCCAAGAGTTCGCTACCGTACGGAACACGCGCTCTGGGTGCGGCATCATGATCGTCACACGGCCATCTTGAGTCGTTAAGCCTGTAATGGCATTTGGTGAACCATTTGGGTTGTTCGGATATTGCTGTGTGGCATGGCCGTTGTTATCCACAAAACGCAGCGCAACGGTGCCTGATTGTTCAATCGCCGTTAAATGTGCCGTATCACGAACTTCAACGCGCCCTTCGCCATGCGAAACCGCAATCGGCATGCGCGAGCCAGCCATCTCATTAAAAAACAGTGAATCAGATTGCTGCACTTCCACTAAGCTAAAGCGCGCTTCAAAACGCTCTGATTCATTGCGCACAAAACGCGGCCATAAATCCGCACCAGGGATTAACTCTTTCAAATTCGACAGCATTTGACAGCCGTTACACACTCCTAGCGAGAAAGTATCTTCACGTTGGAAGAAACGTTGGAACTGTTCACGAGCTTGTACATTAAACAGCACTGATTTCGCCCAGCCTTCGCCCGCGCCCAATACGTCACCATAAGAGAACCCACCACATGCGACGAGGCCTTGGTACTCTTCAAGCACTGTTTGCCCCGTTAAGATGTCGCTCATGTGTATATCGGTTGTTTCAAAGCCTGCGCGATCAAACGCTGCCGCCATTTCAACGTGTGAGTTAACCCCTTGCTCGCGCAAAATAGCCATTTTTGGCTTCACGCCTTTAGCAATATACGGTGCTGCAACATCTTGTTGCACGTCAAAGCTCAAACTGACGTTAAGGCCTTTATCACTGTTATCTTGTTTTGCTGCAAACTCTTGGTCCGCGCACTGCGGGTTATCGCGCAGCGCTTGCATCTTATGCGTGGTTTCAGCCCAAATGGTGCGAAGTTCGGTGCGGTTACGCACAACAATAGGTTGTTCACCAGCGGTAATGGCTAGCTCATCAGAAGCGTCAACACGACCGATAACGTGTGAACACGCTTGTAAACCATGCGCCGTTAGCGTCGAGATCACCGTATCTAAATCGTGGTGACGAACTTGAATGACTGCGCCCAGCTCTTCATTAAATAACGCGGCCAACGCATCATCACCTAGCGCGGCGATATCGGCTTTCACGCCACAATGACCAGCAAAGGCCATTTCAGCTAGAGTAACGAATAGACCACCGTCACCTTTATCGTGATAGGCAATAATCTGCTGATTCGCGACCAAGGTTTGGATCGCTTCATAGAAGGCTTTAAGCTGCGCCGCATTATCTACGTCTGCGGGTTTATCACCCAACTGTTTGTAGACTTGTGCTAACGCCGTTGCGCCCAAGCGATTCTTACCATTACCTAAATCAATCAAAACCAGTGAGGTTTCGCCCTTATCGGTTCTTAACTGAGGGGTGATGGTGTTACGTACATCTTCAACACGAGCAAATGCCGTGATCACCAATGATAGCGGAGAGGTCACTTCTTTTTGTTCGCCATTTTCATCCCATTTGGTCTTCATCGACATCGAATCTTTACCCACTGGGATAGTCAGGCCGAGCGCAGGACAAAGCTCTTCACCGACCGCTTTTACTGCCTCATACAAACCAGCATCTTCACCTGGGTGACCCGCTGGTGACATCCAGTTCGCCGACAACTTAATGTGTTTGATATCACCGATATGGGTAGCGGCAATATTGGTGATCGCTTCGCCCACGGCTAAACGTGCCGATGCCCCAAAATCCAGCAAGGCAACTGGCGTGCGCTCACCCATCGACATCGCTTCGCCATGGTAAGTATCATAACTTGCCGCAGTGACCGCGCAGTTTGCTACTGGCACTTGCCACGGACCAACCATTTGATCACGAGCGACCAAGCCAGTGACGGTTCGGTCACCAATGGTGAT
Source organism: Vibrio sp. 1151_11 (assembly GCF_029478525.1). NCBI lineage: Bacteria > Pseudomonadati > Pseudomonadota > Gammaproteobacteria > Vibrionales > Vibrionaceae > Vibrio > Vibrio sp. 1151_11. The sequence goes on from NZ_SHMN01000007.1 coordinate 42,199, forward strand.
GAGGAAGGTTTTTTCTGCAACCGCAGGGAGACGCAGTATACGATCAATCGCTTCGTTCAATTCGATATCACGGCGATCAAGTGCTGGATTATTAACTTTCAGCGTCTTCACATCACGATACATTTTAGGTGTTTTGCCAAGCAATACGTCCATCGGCATATCAATTGGCGTATTGTCGAAATGTGAATCTTCCAATTTCAGTTCACGCTCTTCAGTGGCAATGCCCACAACAGCATAAGGCGCGCGCTCACGTTGGCAAATGGCGTCAAAGCGCGCCATGTTTTCTGGCGCTACAGCCAGTACGTAACGCTCTTGTGATTCATTACACCAAATTTCAAGCGGGCTCATTCCCGGCTCATCGTTAGGTACATCACGCAGTTGGAAAATACCGCCACGTTCACCATCATCAACAAGCTCAGGCAATGCGTTTGAGATACCACCAGCGCCCACATCATGGATAAAGGCGATCGGATTCGCCTCACCGAGTTGCCAGCAGCGATCAATCACCTCTTGGCAGCGGCGTTCCATCTCTGGGTTTTCACGCTGTACCGACGCAAAATCAAGATCTTCCGCAGATTGACCAGATGCCATAGAAGAAGCGGCGCCCCCACCAAGGCCAATGTTCATTGCCGGACCACCAAGCACAATTAAGCTCGCGCCAACAGGGATCTCTTTTTTCTGCACATGCTCGTCGCGGATATTCCCCATCCCACCAGCAATCATGATTGGTTTGTGATAACCACGCACTTCTTCACCTGCGTGAGAGTTAACTTTCTCTTCGTAAGTACGGAAGTAACCTAACAAGTTTGGACGACCAAATTCGTTGTTAAAAGCCGCGCCACCGAGCGGGCCTTCCAGCATAATATCGAGTGCCGTGACAATGCGCCCCGGTTTACCAAAATCCGTTTCCCAAGGCTGCACAAAATTAGGAATACGCAAGTTTGAAGTAGTAAAACCGACTAACCCGGCTTTAGGTTTTCCACCAATACCCGTTGCACCTTCGTCACGAATTTCACCACCGGAACCCGTTGAAGCGCCCGGCCAAGGAGCAATCGCCGTCGGGTGGTTGTGTGTTTCCACCTTCATTAAAATATGCGCTTTTTCATGGTGATAACCATATTGGCGTGTCTCTGGATCAGGGAAAAAACGCCCAACGTCTGAACCCACCATGACGGCGGCATTATCTTTATAGGCAGACAGCACGTGATCAGGAGTCACTTCATAAGTGTTTTTGATCATCTTAAACAGCGATTTATCTTGCTTAACGCCATCAATAGTCCAATCGGCATTGAAGATTTTATGGCGACAATGCTCAGAGTTTGCTTGAGCAAACATCATTAATTCGATATCGGTTGGATTACGCTCAAGCTTAGTGACGAAGCTTTCGAACAAATAATCAATTTCATCGTCAGCCAATGCAAGCCCAAGGGTAACGTTTGCTTTTTCAAGCGCTGAGCGGCCGCCATTCAGCAAGTCGACGTACGCTACGGGAGCAGGTTCAGCGACTTTAAACAGTGAGGTTGCTGATTCGAAATCAGTAAACACGACTTCCATCATTCGGTCGTACAGCAGGGAATAAAGTGTAACAAGTTGCGGTTGAGAAAGTTCGCGATCTAATTCGATGTAGTAAGCCGTGCCTCGCTCTAAGCGCTTCACCTCATTCAAACCACAGTTATGCGCAATATCCGTCGCTTTGGAAGACCAAGGCGAGATGGTTCCAGGGCGAGGAGTGACCAGTAAAAGAAGACCTTGTGGCTCATGTTCTTGAATCGTTGGGCCATAAGTGAGTAGTTTCTCTAATTTTTCAAGGGATTGAGCGTCTAAATCCGCAGAGAGATCAGCAAAATGCATGAACTCCGCGTAAATACCCGATACAGGCAGTTGCTGTTCACGACAAAGTTCAACGAGTTTGTTAACACGAAACTCAGAAAGTGCTGGGGAGCCACGCAAAATTCTCATGTGCTTAGGTCTCTTATACAGTGGGTTGAGGTGTAATTGGAATGAATTCAAAATCATTAAAATACAATAAGTTAATAAAATAAAACTGAATGCATACCAATTTCACCTCGTGATTTCGAACGCATTATAAAGGAATTCTTTTTGTGACGTAACACCAAAAGCAACCGTTTGCGTCATTTTTTTTGTCAAATTTGAAATACAGCCACATTAGCGTGGTCGCCGACACTTTTTCATCCGTTTTTGATCTGAAACTTTGCCAATATGGCCGCCTTTGATATAAAGGCAGTAATTGATGTAAGAGATCGCTCATAAATGCCAAAGTATTATCTGATTCAGCTTCATCGCTCATTGTCCATTTTCCTACTCACTCTTTTTGTCGTCGGTTGCCAAATCGATTCAGATCCTAAAAGCGAGCTTGACCATATTCGTGAACGTGGCGTATTGCGAGTGGGTACGTTGAACAATCAACTCTCCTACTACATTGGCCCAGATGGCCCTGCAGGGCTGGACTACGAACTAGCACGCGAATTTGCCAATCAGCTTGGGGTTAAACTAGAGATGAAACCCGCTTATCGGTTGTCTAGTCTCTTTCCTGCACTGAAAAATGGGGAAATCGACGTTGTTGCAGCAGGGTTAAGTCAATCGAATCAACGCTTGAATGAGTACAGAACAGGGCCCGCTTATTACTATGTCAGCCAACAAGTCGTCTATAAGAAAGGCAACTGGCGTCCAAGAAATTTAAAACAATTACTGGAAAAACAACCGGAACTGATTGCTGGGCATGAAGGTGACAGCGTTTTTTCTATCGTGAATGAATCCCACTTTGAAAATACGCTCAGCGACATTAAACAGATCTACCCAGAGTTTCAGTACAATGTGAATAATAACGCCGACGTTAACGACCTTTTAAAACAGGTTTCGAATGGCGAACTGCTATTTACCATGGCTGATTCGGTCGAAGTCTCGTTGTCGCAGCGAATCTACCCTGACTTAGCCGTCGCCTTTGAATTAACTGAAGATCAGCCTATCGCTTGGTATATGCGTCGTTCTGAAGATGAAAGCTTATACGCCTTGATGATTGAGTTTTTTGGCAACCTTAAACAATCTGGTCAATTAGCGGCCTTGGAAGAGAAATATATTGGTCACGTGGGCACGTTTGATTATGTCGATACGCGCGCCTTTATTAGAGCACTCGATGTCCGCTTACCAAAATGGGCCCCTCTTTTCCAACAATATTCTGACGAGTTTGATTGGCGATTGATTGCCGCCTTAGCTTATCAAGAGTCTCACTGGAATCCGTTAGCTAAATCCCCCACTGGGGTCCGCGGTATGATGATGTTGACTCTCCCTACGGCAAGAAGTGTTGGTGTCGCCAATCGACTCGATCCGGAACAATCGATTCGTGGTGGTGTCGAATACCTGCGTCGGATGGTACAGCGTATACCAGACTCCATCCCAGAACATGAGAAAATTTGGTTTGCTCTCGCTTCCTATAACGTCGGCTATGGGCATATGATGGATGCAAGACGCTTAACCAAGCAACAAGGTGCGAACCCTGATTCATGGACTGAAGTCAAAGAACGCCTCCCTCAACTGAGACAAAAGAAATACTTCAGCCAGACTCGATATGGCTACGCGCGAGGTGACGAAGCCAAGGCCTACGTTGAAAATATTCGTCGCTATTATCAAAGCATTATTGGCCATGTTGATCAACAAAAGCAGATAGACAATAGTTCAGGTACTGATGATTTGGTTGTGATCAGTATTGAGGAGGAGGAAGCCGCGTTAGAAGCTATGGAATCGGCCGATGAGGCGCAGGATAATCAGTATCTCGACCCCATAGCTCAATAAGCATAACAATAGCTAAATCTTCCACGTTGAACAAAAATTGCACACTTGATTTCCAAGTGTGCAGCCCATACATCAAAACGTGAAAAAGATCGTTCCCTAAGTTTCATATTATGGTAACAATCCTGCACTATAAAGGCAGATTAAGATTGTCATAAGGCACCCTAAACCATTAGGGATCATTGTCAAAACTCAGCAGTAGGAGGTTGTTTATGCTTAAACGTAAAAAGCTATCAAAACACCTTAATAAAACGGTGGCAGCGAACCGTCGTAAACGTATGTTATCCAATAATAAAAAGAAAATTATCTGGCGTAACCGTGCATTTATGCAATTAATCTCTGCTTAACCTTCAGCGGCAAACATCTACTCAAAGTGGATGTTTGCTAAAGCCCATCACTCTGTTGCTTATTCCGCTGTTTTTCCGCCTGTATCTCTGCGCGTCTTCGTCTAAAAAAAGATTGCAGTTGCTCCCGACACTCCTCTTCTAACAATCCTTTATCGACCGTCGCGTAATGATAGGAGGCTTGGCTTTCAAATAAATTCAGCACCGTACCGGCCGCCCCAGCTTTGAGATCTGGAGCGCCAAAGACAATCCTTTTGACTCGGCTATGCAGCAGTGCGCCTGCGCACATTGGACAGGGCTCTAAAGTGACGTATAAGGTAGTATCTAGCAAACGATAATTTTGTAACCGTTGACCTGCTTGACGCAAAGCCTGAATTTCAGCGTGCGCTGTCGCATCATGTTGACCAATAGAGGCATTCCAACCTTCAGCAATGATTTCGCCATCTTTAACAAGCACAGCGCCCACAGGCACTTCACCTGCTTGTTCTGCAAGATTGGCAAGCGCGATGGCTCGGCGCATAAACTTTTGATCTTGAACGGTAAACTGTGTATTCATATATCCTATTTTCTCTTTCACTAGCCTTTGCCGTTAGCGGACGATAGCCGTTCTGCCAGAAAATCCACCAGCAGCCTAACTTTTGAGGACAAATGGCGATTTTGTGGGTATAAGGCCCATACACCTTCACGATCATCTCGGTACTGATGCAACACTTCTTGCAACTCACCCGAGAGCAAATACGGCTCTACATAATAGTCGGGCAATTGTACGATTCCAATCCCTTGCAACGCGGCATTCAATAACGCCACACCGCTGTTGCATTTAATTTTTCCTTTAACACCGATTTCACGAGAGCGTTGCTGATCCTTAAATCGCCAATAGTTCATAGTACCTTGTAAACATTGGTGATGAACCAACTCTGACAATGAATAGGGGGTGCCATATTTCACCAAATAGTCAGGGCTAGCGCAGACAAACAGTTGTCGGTTGGATAACTTTTTGCCAATAAAACTCGAATCATCCAACTGCCCTAATCGTACGGCGACATCAATTCCTTCAGCAATCAGATCCAATTTTTGGTTAGTGAGTATCAGTTCCAACTCCAATTGAGGATGTAACTGTAAAAACTCATGCAGCAAAGGCGCGACTTTCTGCTCACCATAAGTCACCGGAGCGGTCACTTTCAGTAAACCTGACGGCGTTTGCTGCATCTGCGTGACAGCAAGATCAGCCTGCGCTAAGCCTTCAACCAATTGCCGACACTGATGATAATAGAGTTGACCCGCTTCGGTCAGGGAGACTCGCCGCGTGGTACGTTGCAACAACTTTACCGCCAAACGCTCTTCTAATAGCGCAATACGTCGGCTGACATTCGCTACTGATGTCGATAGTTTATGCGCTGCTGCGGTAAAACTTCCAGTTTCAGCCACCGCAACAAATTCATGAATGCCTTCCCAACTCGCCATCTTAATTATTACTGATAAGTAAAAGTGATTCTTATTTTAGACCGATTATTAAATTTCAAGAAGGGAATATACTGTCACTCTCCCCAACTCACTTGAAACTTCAAGTAATGTGCAAAGGAAAATCTTATGTCATCACATCAATTCATTAAATCTCGCGCGGCGATTGCGTGGGGGCCAAATCAACCACTAAAAGTCGAGGAGGTTGACGTTATGTTGCCCCAAAAAGGCGAAGTGTTGGTGCGTATTATTGCGAGCGGCGTTTGTCATACCGATGCCTTTACGCTATCTGGTGAAGACCCTGAAGGGATTTTCCCGGTTATCCTCGGCCACGAAGGCGGCGGTATCGTTGAGAGGATTGGTGAAGGGGTAACCAGCGTCGAGGTAGGAGATCATGTCATTCCCTTGTACACCGCAGAGTGTGGTGAATGCAAATTCTGTAAATCAGGTAAAACTAACCTGTGCCAAGCAGTACGTGAAACGCAAGGAAAAGGATTAATGCCTGATGGCACTACACGTTTCTATAAAGACGGCCAACCCATTTTCCACTATATGGGTTGCTCCACCTTTTCTGAGTATACCGTGTTGCCAGAAATTTCCTTGGCTAAGGTCAATAAAGCGGCGCCATTAGAAGAGGTCTGCTTGCTCGGTTGTGGTGTCACAACGGGCATGGGCGCGGTGCTCAATACAGCCAAAGTTAAACAAGGTGATACTGTGGCCATCTTTGGCCTAGGCGGCATCGGGCTTTCCGCCATTATTGGCGCAAGAATGGCCGGTGCCAGCCGTATTATTGGCATTGATATCAATGAGAGTAAGTTTGAGCTTGCTACTCAGCTTGGTGCAACGGACTGCCTGAACCCGAAAACTCTGACTAAGCCAATCCAAGAAGTGATTATTGAGATGACTGATGGCGGTGTTGATTTTTCTTTTGAGTGCATCGGTAACGTCAATGTAATGCGCCAAGCGTTAGAATGCTGCCATAAAGGCTGGGGAGAATCGGTCATTATTGGTGTGGCTGGCGCGGGCCAAGAAATATCAACTCGCCCTTTCCAATTGGTGACGGGCCGAGTATGGCGTGGTAGTGCATTTGGCGGCGTAAAAGGCCGCTCGGAACTGCCACACATTGTCGAGCGCTATCTGGCGGGCGAATTTGGTTTGCAAGAGTTTATTACCCATACCATGGGTTTAGAGGATATAAACCAAGCCTTTGATTTAATGCATAAAGGTGAAAGTATTCGTTCTGTGATTCATTTTGACCAATAAGCTTTAATAACCAGCCCTTTTTTCTTAAAGGGCTGGGTGGGGGAAACTTGCTATGCACATTGAAAACATTAGCCAAGCCAAAGTATTTGAAGGCTGGCATAAACAGTACACGCACTCATCACAAGTACTAGGGTGCAGTATGCGTTTTGCTATTTATCTTCCACCTCAAGCGGCCTATCAATCGGTTCCGGTGTTGTATTGGTTATCCGGCTTAACATGCAGCGATGAAAACTTCATGCAAAAAGCTGGCGCATTTCAAAGCGCGGCTAAGCTCGGTATCGCGATTGTTGCCGCCGATACCAGCCCAAGAGGTGAAGGTGTTCCTGACGACCCGCAAGGAGCGTATGATTTTGGCCTTGGCGCAGGATTTTACCTCAACGCAACTCAAGCGCCTTGGGATAAGCACTACCAAATGTACAGCTACATTGTGCAAGAACTTCCAGCCTTAATAGAGCAACATTTTCCCGTAAACCAACAGCGAGCGATTGCAGGACACAGTATGGGTGGCCATGGTGCGTTAACCATCGGATTGAAAAACCCTCAACGCTATCGCTCGATTTCAGCCTTTAGCCCGATAAGCAACCCAATACACTGCCCTTGGGGGCAAAAAGCATTTCGCCACTACCTTGGTAATAACCAGCAAGATTGGAAACAATACGATGCGGTTGAATTGCTCACTACTCACTCATCATCCTTACCCATTTTGGTTGACCAAGGAGAGGAAGACCCGTTTTTACACGAACAGCTTAAACCTGAACGCTTACTCGCCGCTGCACAAGCGAGCAATAGCCCACTCTCGTTAAGAATGCATAAAGGTTACGATCACAGTTATTTTTTCATTCAAAGTTTCATTGATGATCACTTAGCATTTCACGCGCAACATCTGCACAAATGAGATTGAAAAAGCCCGCGATACACTCGCGGGCTTTTAATTCAGACTCGATAAATAACGTTAACGCTACAAGCTGTATGTGTAAGGCGCTTGCACCCCTAGCGGAATACCAAAAGCCCAGTAAGCGAGCAGGAACAGCGTCCAACCAATCAGCATCGCAATGGAGAAAGGCATCATCATTGAAGCCAAGGTGCCAATGCCCGTCGATTTTACATAACGTTGGCAATACACCACGACTAATGGGAAGAAGACCATCAGTGGAGAGATAATGTTAGAAACCGAATCGCCCACGCGGTAAGCCGCTTGCGATAGCTCGGGAGAAATCCCTACCGCCATCAGCATAGGTACCAGAATTGGACCAATCAATGCCCATTTTGCCGAGGCCGAACCCACCAGCAAATTAACGCTAGCCGTGAGTAAAATCATCCCCACAATCGTTGCTTGGCCGGGTAAGTCCATCGCTTTTAAGCCTTCAGCGCCATACAATGCCAACATAGTACCAATATTAGACTGACCAAACGCTGATAGGAACTGAGCACAGAAGAACGACATCACTATGTATGCGCCCATCGTAGCCATGGTGCCAGACATCGCTTTTATCACGTCATTACTGTTTTTAAAGGTGCCAGCCACTCGGCCATACACAATTCCCGGAATAATAAACAAGATAAAAATCAAAGGAACGATCGACTTCATCACTGGCGCAGAAAAGGCCGTTAGCTCACCATCAGGCGAACGCAGTGCTGAGTTTTCTGGGATCAAAGCCGCTACTAGTAATGCAATACCTACCACCATTGCCCAGCCAGCAAAACGAAATGCTCTCGATTCCGTTGCGCTGAATGTTCCTAGATCAGGCGCTATTTCCGCATCTTCATCGACAGGCATATTCGCTAGACGAGGTTCAATAATTTTCTCAGTCACATACCAACCAATCGCGACGATGATCACCGAAGATAAACCCGTGAAGAAAATGTTCGCCAGCGGATTCACTATGTATTGAGGATCCAAAATTTGTGCGGCGGTTTGTGTAAAACCAGCGAGCAAAGGATCAATACCAGAAGGGATAAAGTTCGCTGAAAAGCCACCAGAAACACCAGCAAATGCGGCTGCAATACCGGCCAGTGGATGACGCCCTGCCGCATGGAAAATAATCCCACCCAGAGGAATAACCAATACATAACCAGCATCAGCAGCCGTATGCGACACTATCGCCACCAAAATCAGCATCGGTGTTAGTAGTTTCGCTGGCGTGAAATTTAGCATTTTCTTAAGGCCTGTAGTGATAAACCCTGAAGAATCAGCCACTCCCACACCGAGCATGGCAACCAGCACGATACCTAGCGGCGCAAAGCTGGTGAATGTGGTCACCATATTGGCTAGAAAACTCGCGAGCGCTTTACCTGTCAGTAGGTTATTAACTTGCAGTGCTTCACCCGTTCGAGGGTTGGTCAAATCAAATGTCACATTCGATAACAGTGCCGATGAAACCCAAACAATAATCAGTGCCCAGAAAAACAAAATCGCAGGGTCAGGAATTTTATTTCCTGCACGTTCAATAAAATTTAAAAAGCGATCCATACCGCTCGGCTTCGGAAATGGTGCTTGTTTTACGACTTGGTTACTCATTCGTAACTCCATATGTGATGTTGCTGCTGTAGGCCTATATCAATTTATTTAGCCGACCTATTAATCGTCGGTTATTCTATAAAAAAGCCTCAACCAAAGCACAAGCTTCTACAGTTTTTTACAAAAACGGGGACATATTTTGCAAAAATAGCATTCCACCACAACAATCCAAACACATTCTTATGCTCTTTTTTCCTACAAATCAGTAACCAATTTGCAAAATCAAATATTTCATTTTTGTATAAGCATCGAGACGCTAATCAAACTCACTGAACTGCGAAATCATGGTTTTCAGCTCAACCGACTGCTTATTTCCCTGACGATCATGCCAATAGGACTCAATATAAATGGTTTTCAGTGAGCCCGATAAAGAGACCGTTGGTACTGACCAACTGAGTGTATAAAAGGGATGTGAGTTATCTTGTCCGTTGACAATATCACTATCAAAATTCGCTGGCGTGAGAGTAGAAATCGCGGCAGAAGCGCCACGGCTACGAAACCATTCCAACTTTTGTTCGGCCAAATGTAGTGCTTCGATACTATGAACGGCAAAATCCGCCTTTTGCTCAACCAACACTTGTAATTTGACCAAACCCAGTGCCCCAACACCAATTAGAACAAACGATATCATCACTTCTATTAGGTTAAATCCTTGCTGTTTAGAGATCATTCCATGAACCTTTTTGCCATCTAGGTGGAACCGAAAAGGAAAAGCTGTTTTCAATATCACTGTTATATTGCAAACGTAGCGAGTTATAAAATAGTGCTATCTGACCTTGGGTATCAAAGGCCATTCCTCCGGTAAATTGAAAAGATCCCGACTGTAAGTAGGTAGCGTGCTTTGGCGTCAAGGTGGTAGCGCTGCCGTACAATGTTTTTATCGGTGCATCAAAATTAGCATTGAGATCCGCGATGAGTTCAGTATCAAATCCATTCCAATTTGCCGTATCAGCGGCAAATCCACTGTTAAAATGAAAGAGCACCCCTTGAATGCTGCCACTCCCTCGAATCCCTAACACGCCATTATGCACCAGCAAAAAAAGGTAAGTCCCAGGATGAGCATTTTGTATGGTTGACATTGTATCAATCGATGCTTGGTTCAGTTGACAACTGCCATCAATCCATACTTGATTCGGCTGACCAAGAACCAAAGCACCTTTAAATTTCGAAACACAATCAACATCACCACTGGTCATTGTGTAACTCAAGAACTTAAATTCAGTATCGTCGCGTGCTTTTTCCCATTCTCCCCGTTCGTAACCAAAGAGATCTTTAAATGGGTTTAGCGTTTCATCTCGGTAAATATCATTTTTGACATCGACTGCTTCATAAAGACCGCTACTATTTTTCCAAATACCGCTTTGTGAACTACTGTTCGTTTTATGCGTCGGCGCGCAATCGGCACTATTGTCAAAAACAGCACTTGGTTTTTGAATAGCACTCCCAACACCATTATTTGTCACTCCCGCCGTAGCAATAACATATTTAGCAACGGCGATAGCCGCGCATTCATATTTCCCATCACTATTTTTGGGCCCGGGATCTGGTGGAGAAATAAGTGTAGAGCCAAACACTATTAAGTCTGAAGTAGAACGAATGGCTCCTGGACTTCTCCCACGTTGAAACAGAATGTTCTTTTTCAACGTCATCATTTGATACTGGGACATAAGTGTACTGGCGTTAGTAGGGTCTGCAGAGAGGTACGTTAACTCTAAATCGACACACAAGGTATTGAGGTTATTAGGAATGGAACTATTTTTATTGTTCACAATATGGCTATAACCACACTCAAGCCCCCCTTCTGCTCGCCAATGCTGTTGCCTCGCTTGCACCTCATTTTGTGCTCGTTTGATCTGAAAAAAGAGCGAACGGTAGGAGCCTAATGCCACCACTAAAGCGAGCACCAACAAAAGCGTGGTGATCAATAACGTTACAGCGCCTTGCTGAGCTTGCTTCATTACTGCCAATTCCTTTGTTTTATTGCCACTCCAAATGATGTTGATACACGGCTATCCCCCACCAACTCTGCTGCCATAGAGATCGTCATGTAGGCTGAGCTCACACCATTCGCCGCTAATGATGCTCGCTGGGCTTGAAAATGAGTCACATTAATCTGGTTAGTGTCGAAAATAGCAGTGCAACCAGCCGTCGCTTGGGAAACGGTTTTGGCCCCTGAAATCACAGACGTCGGCCTGTCACAGACACCCAACGCGCCAGAAGTCATGACAAACCCAACATTTCTGATCTGTTTCGTTGCCCCCGTATCATCAAGGTAGGCATACGCGAGCGTTGATTGGTCGGCCGAAACAAAAACGATATCATCGCTATCCAATAACGTGAGTGAGTTACCATGACCGCCATCATAACCTGCACGTTGAATATCTTGTTTGAGGTATTGCAGCGCGCCCGTCACTTGTTGCAGTAGCAGTAGCTCCTTGCCTCTTTCGGTCGCTACCTTCTGCCCAGTGATGAATACAGAGCCGATAATGGCTATCGCAATCAAGCCAAGCATGGATGCCACCATGAACTCAATTAACGTTGCCCCCATCTGCTTGGTTTCAGCGATATGAGCTTTATAGGCATGCTTTTTTGCTCTCGGTATGTTAGCTGCACTGCTTAAAACCAAAATAGTCTCCTCCATTACCACATAGGCGCATTCGTCCTGAAGGTCTATAGGTCGTGAATTTGAGTGCACCTTGGTGTGTTGAAAAATCAAGGCTCCCATTTACAGCTCGGCCATTAATGGCTTCAAAATGGATCTGATTTGACGGGTAATTCACCCCCAATTCAATATTGCGATAAGGTTGCCCCGATAGCGATGAAATCACTTGCCCCCCGGGATAGGTTCCTGAATTAGTCAGCACGATTTGCCATTCACCTTGGCTATTAACCGAACCCGACATGACAATATGCGCCCATAGCGGCTGCTTTCTCATTACTGCTTCCGAACGGGCGCTCATCATCAAACCATTAATCTCACCCGCTAAACGTTGCATCTTTTGCGTATCACTGACTTGTTTGAAATTGGGAGCCGCTATCGTGAGTAAAATAGACAAAACGGAAACCGTGATAAGCAGCTCAAGTAAAGTAAACCCGCGAGCCATTTCCCAAATTCCTATGTAATTAAAATATGAAACAAAATTCACCTTGCGCGAATGCTATCACCTAATAAAAATAGCGGGTAAATCAACAAGGAACTCCACGTGATGATTCGAAATTCTAAATGCAACAACCACAACCGGCGGTCGTTCGGGATGACATTGATCGAATTATTGATTGCGGTTGTGATTATTGGCGTACTGTCTGCAATCGCTTATCCAAGTTATACCAAGCACGTTTTAAAAGGACACCGAACCACCGCTCTCGCCGATATGGGGAGAATTCAACTGGAACTGGAGCATCACTACGATAAGGGTTATGACTGGAGCAGGATCATTTCAGGGGGAAATTGCGTCATCTGTGAAAGCGATGCTGAACGCTATCAGTTTTCAGTCGCCAGCTCCGCAACCAGTAGCTACACCATCACCGCGACGGCGCAGAGCACCAGAGGCCAAGACCAGGATGAATGTCTAACCAGCGATAAGGTCATGACATTGAAATCAACCAACGAATCCGCACCAAGCGCATGCTGGAAATAGAACACCACAAAGGTTCAGTTTGTGAGGGGAGGAGAAAGTCATCCTGTATCAGGAACGAATAAGGCCTGCATTGCAGGCCTTATTGGATAGATAATAATTCAACAGTGAATTAGCTGGTTAAATCATCGAAGAACTTTTTCACGCCATTAAAGAAACCTTCCGATTTAGGCTTATGCTTATTTGCCGCTTCACCACCGCAAGTTTCTTCAAATTCACGTAATAGTTCTTTTTGACGCGCGCTCAGTTTCACTGGTGTTTCAACCACGAGTTTGACAACCAAATCACCGATCGCCCCACCGCGTACGCCTTTCACACCTTTACCACGCATACGGAACATGCGCCCTGTTTGCGTCTCTTCTGGCACTTTCAAGTTTACACGACCATCGAGTGTTGGAACTTCAACTTCACCGCCAAGTGCCGCCATAGCAAAACTTACAGGGACTTCACAGTATAAGTTGTTGCCATCACGTTCAAAAATGTGGTGCTCTTTGACGTGAACTTGTACGTACAAATCCCCCGCTGGAGCGCTCATTTCTCCTGCTTCACCTTCGCCAGATAAACGAATGCGATCGCCCGTATCCACACCGGCTGGAATTTTAACATTAAGCGTTTTGGTTTTTTGCTTACGCCCCTGTCCGTGACACACGTTGCATGGGTCTTTAATGATCTTACCTTTACCATGGCAAGTCGGACAGGTTTGCTGTACAGCAAAAAATCCTTGGCGCATCTGTACTTGGCCGTGACCATGACAGGTTCCACACGTTTGCGCAGACGAGCCTTTCTTCGCGCCAGTACCTTCACAAGAATCACAATGGACCAGTGTTGGCACTTCAATCTCTTTTGAACAACCACGAACGGCCTCTTCTAAAGACAGTTCCATGTTGTAACGTAAGTCAGCACCACGTTGTGCACGCGCTTGACCACCACCCCGACGACCACCACCGAAAATGTCACCAAAGACATCACCGAAGATATCGCCAAAATCAGCACTGCCGCCACCAAAGCCGCCACCGCCCATTCCGCCTTGTTCAAAAGCAGCATGACCGTACTGATCATAAGCCGCTTTCTTTTGCGAATCGGTTAAAATTTCATACGCTTCTTTTACTTCTTTAAACTTGTCCGAAGCGCTGTCATCCCCTTGGTTTCTATCAGGGTGAAACTTCATTGCTAGGCGCTTGTACGCCTTTTTAATATCGCGCTCAGAGGCATCTCGGCCTACGCCTAATACTTCGTAAAAATCACGTTTTGACATCTTCTTCGTCACCAATTTGTTACCGCAAACGACACGCTGCCGCTTGGTGTTTATATCGACCTAACTAATGGCTCTAGATTCTAGTGAATTCACACTAAAAAGACACTGTTAGTTAGATGGACACCAATGAGTTTTCATTAATTACAGACATACGGGCGTAAGAGTTACCCCAAACGCCCGCATCATACCGTTGATTTCATTCTTCTCTTAGAGAAGTTAGGGTGGGTTAAACTCGCGAGCCACCCAACCCTAGCCCTCCCCGCTTAAAAGGAGGGAACTCAATCAATTACTTTTTGTCTTCTTTGACTTCTTCAAACTCAGCGTCAACGACATCGTCTTCTGCAGACTGTTGTTGGCCTTCACCCGCTTGTTGTGCTTGAGCTTTTTGCTGAGCGATCTCCATCAGTTTTTGAGCAGCAGCCATAAGCGCTTGAACTTTAGCGTCGATCGCTTCTTTGTCTTCACCTTTCTTCGCTTCTTCAAGCTCAGTAATGGCCGCTTCAATCTTCACTTTATCGTCAGCAGGAAGAGCATCACCCGCTTCTTCAATTTGCTTACGAGTACCGTGAATCATTTGGTCCGCTTGGTTACGTGCTGTCGCTAACTCTTCGAACTTTTTGTCCGCTTCTTTGTTTGCTTCAGCTTCTTGGACCATTTTCTCGATTTCAGCATCGCTCAAACCGCCAGACGCTTGGATAGTGATCTTCTGCTCTTTGCCTGTTTGTTTATCTTTCGCAGACACGTGCAAGATACCATCCGCATCCAAGTCAAACACAACTTCAATTTGTGGCATGCCACGTGGTGCAGCTTGAATACCTTCTAGGTTAAATTGACCTAGCGATTTGTTGTACATGGCTTGCTTACGCTCACCTTGTAGAACATGGATCGTTACTGCGTTTTGGTTGTCTTCAGCGGTAGAGAATACTTGATTCGCTTTAGTTGGAATCGTTGTGTTTTTCTCAACCAACTTAGTCATCACGCCACCCATTGTCTCGATACCGAGAGACAGAGGCGTTACGTCAAGTAGCAGTACGTCTTTTACTTCACCCGCAAGCACACCACCTTGAATGGCCGCACCAACAGCAACCGCTTCATCTGGGTTAACATCTTTACGCGCTTCTTTGCCAAAGAATTCAGCCACTTTCTTCTGAACCATAGGCATACGAGTCTGACCACCCACAAGGATAACGTCAGTGATGTCGCCGACAGACAAGTCTGCATCAGCCAACGCCACTTTTAGTGGCTCAAGCGAACGCTGAACAAGGTCTTCCACTAGAGATTCTAGTTTCGCACGTGTCACTTTCACGTTCATGTGCTTAGGACCAGCAGCATCAGCGGTGATGTAAGGCAAGTTCACATCTGTTTGTTGCGCTGATGACA
Organism: Vibrio sp. 1151_11; assembly: GCF_029478525.1. Lineage (NCBI taxonomy): Bacteria > Pseudomonadati > Pseudomonadota > Gammaproteobacteria > Vibrionales > Vibrionaceae > Vibrio > Vibrio sp. 1151_11. Next base: position 57,862 of record NZ_SHMN01000007.1, read on the forward strand.
ACTCAATTTTCGCTTTTTCTGCGGCTTCTTTTAGACGCTGCATCGCAAGTGGATCAGTTTTTAGGTTGATGCCTTGCTCTTTTTTGAACTCATCAACGAGATAGTTGATCATGCGGTTATCAAAGTCTTCACCACCAAGGTGTGTGTCACCGTTAGTTGCTAGAACTTCGAATGTTTTCTCGCCTTCAACTTCATCGATCTCGATGATTGAAATATCAAATGTACCACCACCAAGGTCGTATACCGCGATAACGCGATCGCCACCTTGTTTGTCCAAACCATAAGCAAGTGCAGCCGCTGTTGGTTCGTTGATGATACGTTTTACTTCAAGGCCTGCAATACGACCTGCATCTTTCGTTGCTTGACGTTGTGCATCGTTAAAGTATGCAGGAACCGTAATAACGGCACCAGTAACTGGCTCACCAAGAAAATCTTCAGCTGTTTTCTTCATTTTCTTCAGAACTTCAGCTGAAACTTGAGGAGCGGCCATTTTTTGGCCTCTTGCTTCAACCCAAGCATCGCCATTATCAGCCTTCACGATTTTGTAAGGCATGATTTCAATATCACGTTGAACTTCTTCGTCTTCAAAACGACGACCGATCAAACGCTTAATTGCAAATAGCGTATTGGTTGGGTTTGTTACCGCTTGACGTTTTGCAGGCTGACCTACTAGCGTCTCACCATCTGTATATGCAATTACCGATGCAGTTGTACGTTCACCTTCAGCGTTTTCAATAACGCGAGGTTTGTCGCCATCTAAAACAGCAACACAAGAGTTAGTAGTACCTAAGTCAATACCAATGATTTTACCCATCAGGCTATCTCCAAATAAATTCTATTTTTGTTTTATGCTACCCCCTATGTGGGGGAGGGAGAACAGGGTTTCAACCCTTACTCACAAACTAAACAAGGATGTTCGTTTCTCGTATGCCCAATAAATAAGGTCACTCAGCACCTTTTCAAGGGCAAAATTGAAAAAAGTTATGATATTTCGACTAAACAGCGTAAATAACGACTTTTTCAATCCCGAAATCACTTAATGAAGGTTTCTATCTCGACATTAATCGATTTCGACATAAAAAAGAGAGGCGACGTACACCTCTCTTTGGCACTGAATAAATTAACGCCAATAAAGCATTTGGCTTATTTCGCAACTCTTTACTTTGATACCATGACCATCGCAGGGCGAATCACTCGGCCATTCAACTCATAGCCCTTTTGCATCACAAACATCACAGTATTAGGTTCATGATCTGGGCTCTCTTGAATTGACATTGCTTGGTGCAATTCTGGGTTGAATGTTTCGCCTTCAGGATTAATCTCTTTCAGGCCAAACTTTTCAACTACGCCAATGAAAGTTTTGCGTGTCAGTTCCACACCTTCCACCAGCGGTTTCACCACTTCGTTCTCAGCGTCAGCAGCTTGAATCGTGCGCTCTAGGTTGTCTAACACTGGCAACAACTCTTCAGCAAAACGGCTCAACGCATATTTACGCGCTTTATCGATCTCTTGCTCTGAACGGCGGCGCATATTTTCAACTTCCGCTTTCGCTCTTAGCACCGAGTCTTTTTGCTCTTGAATTTTTGCTTCGCTCGACAGTAGCGCCGCTTCTAATTGCGCAATTTGGGACTCTTTCTCATCGACTTCAACTTGTTCGTTCCAATCGATATCCGCGTCAGTACCAACGACTTCAGCTTCTTGACCCACTACTTCTTGCTGTAGTTCTTCTTCTTTGATTTTGTTTTCTTCGTTGTTCATGATATCTCCAGAATCCAATTATTTTGCGCTTAACCTCCACAGTTCAAAAAGTTAAGCACACAAAAATTCGCACAAAGGCATAACTTGCCCTTATTATGGGGATGAACAATCCTGATTCAAGCCTAATTAGTTTGGAAAATTTATGAAAAAACCATTTGAAGTGATCGCTATCATTGGAAAACCAAGAGATCAACAAGCCATTCAAACACATAAAGAGCTTTATCAATGGCTAACTTCAATGGGATATCCGGTCTTTATTGATGATCGTCTCAGCGAAATATTGGAAGGTGTACCTGCGGAACATTTCGCTAGCCTGCTTGAAATCGGCAAAAAAGCAGACCTTGCGGTTGTGGTTGGGGGCGATGGCAATATGCTCGGTGCCGCACGCGTATTATCACGCTTCGACATTTCCGTGATTGGGGTGAATCGTGGCAATTTAGGATTTTTGACCGATCTCAACCCAGAAGATTTTCAACCAAGGCTACTTGCAGTACTCAATGGCGAATATTTAGAAGAACAACGCTTCTTACTGGAAACAGAAATTCATCGCCACGGGCAAGTCAAAAGCCATAATGCAGCGCTTAATGAAGCCGTATTACACCCCGGCAAAATTGCACATATGATTGAATTTGAAGTCTATATAGATAACAGCTTCGCTTTTTCTCAACGCTCCGATGGCCTTATCGTTTCTACCCCAACAGGCTCTACCGCTTATTCACTTTCTGGCGGCGGGCCGATTTTATCCCCCAGTTTAAACGCCATTACATTGGTCCCTATGTTCCCGCATACCCTTTCAAGCCGCCCCCTAGTTGTGGATGGCAACCGCCAGATAAAACTGCTGGTTTCGCCTGATAATCGCGGAACACAGGAAGTTAGCTGCGATGGACAAGTATCCCTACCGGTTTCCCCCGGTGATGAAGTGCATATTTACCAAAGCCCAAATATTCTAAAGCTCATTCATCCTAAAGATTACAGCTACTATCACGTGCTAAGAAAGAAACTGGGTTGGTCGAGTAAATTGTTTTAAATCAACCTCTTCACCTTCTATTGACTGTCGACCTCGATTAATAATATTGAGGTCTTTTTATCGGGAATCTTTAATATTTAATGGGTTTTTAAATTTCTATTTATTTTCCATCATAAATTTACTCATCCTATAGCTGATTATTTGTGAGCCATGATTTGTTCCATATTCAAATTAAGGACTTCGATCACAATTATTATTTCTATCAATTTACTTACTGATCAACTTGGTTAAGAATTGTTCCATCAGTCAACCAGCTATAACTCACCACGGATTTAGATATGAGTAAAAATCTAAAAATTCAAGATAAGTTATGGTCAAGCTCCCTAGCTTGGTACACGCACGACTATCAAATCTCAATTTTACCATCTTTTGCACACGCCTAACCTGCTTGGTTGTTTCTGCATTCTTTCGAATCCATTAAACAATCAGCATCAACACTAAATCTATTTATATCGCTTTTCGATACTTGCATTCATCTTTATTAATTTAAAGTTGTTGCTTGGTTATTCTCAAATAGATTTATTTCACTCGAATTTTATCGCTAATTATTTGGCGCGATATTTTGCACTCTAAATATATAAAGGGTATTGACTAATATCGCCTGACGAAATTTAAATTATTCAAAGGTATTATCATGGAAAACTTTAAACACTTACCAGAACCCTTCCGCATTCGTGTTGTTGAACCAGTAAAACGTACAACACGTGAATATCGCGAAGAGGCTATCCTTAAAGCGGGTATGAACCCATTCCTTATCGATAGTGACGATGTATTTATTGACCTTCTCACTGATAGCGGCACAGGCTCTATTACTCAAAGAATGCAAGCAGCAATGCTAATGGGTGACGAGGCTTACAGTGGCAGCCGCAGCTACTATGCGCTGGCGAATGCGGTGAAAGATATCTTCGGTTATGAGTTAACTATCCCAACTCACCAAGGCCGTGGTGCAGAGCAAATCTATATTCCTGTTCTAATTAAAAAGCGTGAGCAAGAAAAAGGCCTCGATCGTTCAAAAATGGTGGCGCTGTCTAACTACTTCTTCGACACCACTCAAGGTCACACTCAAGTTAACTGCTGTGTGGCGAAAAACGTCTATACCGAAGATGCGTTCGATACATCTGTCAATGCAGATTTCAAAGGTAACTTTGATATCGCGAAACTGGAAATGGCAATTGAAGAAGCAGGGCCTGCGAACGTACCTTACATTGTCAGCACGATTACTTGTAACTCTGCCGGTGGTCAGCCTGTCTCTATCGCTAACTTAAAAGCGGTATACGAGATTGCTCAACGCTACGATATTCCTGTCATCATGGACTCCGCGCGTTTTGCTGAGAATGCTTACTTTATTCAGCAACGCGAACCGGGTTATCAAAATTGGACTATCGAAGAAATCACTCGTGAAACCTATAAATACGCAGATGGTTTAGCCATGTCTGCTAAGAAAGATGCAATGGTTCAAATGGGTGGTCTGTTGTGTTTCAAAGATGAATCGATGATGGACACTTACACAGAGTGCCGCACGCTTTGTGTGATTCAAGAAGGTTTCCCTACTTATGGTGGTCTTGAAGGTGGTGCAATGGAGCGTCTTGCTGTCGGTCTATACGATGGCATGCGCCAAGACTGGCTAGAGTACCGTATCGGCCAGGTTCAGTACCTTGTTGATGGCCTAGAAGCCATTGGGGTTGTGTGTCAGCAGGCTGGTGGCCACGCAGCATTCGTCGATGCAGGTAAACTATTACCTCATATCCCTTCGCATCAATTCCCGGCTCATGCTTTGGCCTGTGAACTCTACAAAGTAGCCGGTATTCGCGCGGTGGAAATCGGTTCGTTACTATTAGGCCGTGATCCTGCAACGGGTAAACAACACCCTTGTCCTGCTGAGTTGTTACGCCTAACCATTCCTCGTGCTACTTACACTCAAACGCACATGGACTTCGTTATCGAAGCATTTGGGAAAGTAAAGGAGAATGCCCACAACGTGAAGGGACTCGATTTCACCTACGAGCCACAAGTGCTACGCCACTTCACTGCCCGTCTAAAGGAAGTTGAATAATCACTAACTAAAGCGCGCCTAATTGGCGCGCTATTTCCTTCTAAATCGAGCAAAACAAAATCTATAAATTTAGCGGGCTTTTTCCTCAACATGAAACTTAAACAAGAGTAACGATTATGAACAATAATCCATCTTTAGTAGGCGGAGCTTGTATCATAGCAAGCGTCTGTGTCGGAGCCGGAATGTTAGGGTTACCGAGTGCGGGAGCAGGCGCTTGGACGACTTGGTCTCTTATCACAATTACCTTCACCATGATCATGATGACACTCTCGGGTTGGATGCTATTGGAAGCATTCAAGCGTTACGATCTTAAAGTGTCTTTCAACACTGTGACCAAAGACATCCTTGGCGATAACGTCAACCGAATTAATAATTTAGCAGTTTATTTTGTCGGCGGTATCTTACTTTATGCTTACATCACATCTTCAGGTTTAATTCTGGAAGGTGTTTTAGGCATCAATAACAAAATCACATCAGTCCTGTTTGTTGCTGTTTTCTCTCTTTTCGTTTGGCACTCTACTCGAGCAGTCGACAGGATCTCTATTGTTCTTATTGCCTTTATGGTACTGAGCTTCGTATTGGGTGTTTCTGGTTTAGCCGTTAACATAGATACTAGCGTACTTTTCGACCGCATTAACGAAGAATCCAATTATGCCCCATACGCTATGGCAATGTTACCTGTGGCCTTAACTTCATTTGGTTATCATCACTCAGTGGCCAGTATGCGTTCTTACTATGGATGTGAGCATCGCGCAAAATACGCCATTTTGGGCGGTACCGTTATCGCACTATGTCTGTACTTCCTGTGGATGGTCAGTATTTACGGTAACCTACCACGTAGCAATTTCGGCCCAGTGATTGCCCAAGGTGGTAACGTTGAAGTTCTGTTAGCAGCGTTAGGCTCTGTGATTGATTCAGACAAGGTATCGCACGCAATCAACACCTTCTCAATGGCAGCCATTCTTTCTTCGTTCATTGGAGTAGGCTTAGGTGTTTTTGATTTTCTGGCAGACCTGTTTAAATTTGAAGACAACAAACAAGGTCGCACTAAAACGTGGCTAGTGACATTTATTCCACCACTCACCCTTTCTTTATTGTTCCCTTTCGGCTTTATTCTGGCGATTGGCTATGCGGGTGCTGCTGCAACAATCTGGGCTTGCTTAATTCCAGCGTTATTGGCTCGTAAATCACGCACTTTAGAAGGTGGTCAAGAAGGATTTATGGCACCGGGTGGCAACGCAATGATCGGCATGCTGATCTTATTTGGTATCGCAACCGCAGTATTCCACTTTATGTCAATGATGAACCTATTACCGACATTCAGCGGTTAAGTCAGTTTCACTACACCAATGGCAACCCACTAATGACGAGAATTACGATGGCGAGTTCTTTGAAAACCACCAAGCCTCTTTTCCAGCGCGCTCATGCGTGAAAGTTGCTCGCCTTCCTATGGATGCGAAAGTGGAAATTGAAGTGATAGCGACCAAGTAAACGCTATTCTCTAGATGATAAAAAAGACGCATCAAGCGTCTTTTTTATGTGAATTTATGCAATGTAGATTAACCCTAGCAAACCAACTACGGCGATTGTCGCGCCAAACACCATGACACTCGATAGTTTGTCAGCCAATGTCGATTGGGATTTACCTTTTTCAGAGGTGTTTTTATTTTCTAATAGCGAAAGAAGTGCTGAGTTCATGATTTACTACACCTTGTTACATTGTATACAGGTTGCGTATTCTATCTTTTTTGTGAACCTCGTCAAACTATTTAATGAACATTTAATAATCAATTCAAAACTAATTAACCCCATCGAATGAAGTAAAATTCACTAGAAAGCCAGAGCTATCAAGCAACATAAATCACTTTCTGTCGCATGCACTAAACTCAGCGCAGTTTCCAATACTCATAGTTTTCTGACAGGCATCTTTACTGTATAAAAAAACAGTTTATACTGTTCACTTATACAGTGTTATTTGATTATATAGGTACAGAAATGCTGGCTCATTTAAGTGTGAATAATTTTGCTATTGTTAAATCATTGCAGTTAGAGCTTTCCAAAGGAATGACTACCATTACTGGCGAAACCGGTGCGGGTAAATCCATTGCAATTGACGCGCTCAGTTTATGTCTTGGTGGCCGTGCGGAAGCAGGAATGGTCAGGCAGGGTGAAGAAAAAACCGAAGTCAGCGCCGCCTTTATTTTAGACAATAACCTCAACGCCACGCGCTGGTTGGAAGACAATGACTTGCTCGACCAAAAAGAGTGTATTTTACGCCGAATCATCACCAAAGATGGCCGCTCTCGAGCCTTCATCAATGGCAGCCCTGTGCCTCTTTCACAACTCAAAGCTCTAGGTCAATTACTGATCAACATTCACGGTCAACACGCCCATCATCAACTGATGAAAAGTGAGTATCAAATGAGCATGCTGGACCAATACGCAGGTCACGTGAGTCTTGTCAAAGAGACACGCTCAGCCTACCAAATGTGGCGTCAAGCAGATAACCAGCTCAATCAACTCAAAGAAAATAGTCAACAAAACCAAGCTCAAGTTCAACTGCTGGAATATCAAATCAAAGAGCTCAATGAATTGGCGATTGGTGAAGAAGAGTTCACCGAACTCGAACAAGAGCACAGACGTTTAGCCAACAGTGGTGAGCTTGCTACCACTTGCCAGCAAGCCATTGAACTTATTTATGAGGGGCAAGAAGTCAATGCGCTAAGTTTGCTGCAGTCAGCCAACCACGCCTTGCTTGAACTGGCCGAGTTAGATGAAAAACTTGCCACCTTACCCAACATGGTGGCTGAAGCCATCATCCAACTCGAAGAAGCCAACAGTGAATTGCGAAACTATCTGGACAGTATCGATGTCGATCCTGAACGTATGGCTTATGTAGAAGAACGTTACTCTAAAGTGATGTCCATATCGCGCAAACACTACATCGCTCCTGAAACGCTTTACCACCACCACCAAGATCTGCTCAAACAAATAGCGCAACTTGACTGCTCTGAAGATAAATTACAAGAACTGGGAAGTAACGTTGCCAAACAGTATCAGCAGTTTGCAACCTGTGCCGACAAACTGCATAAGTCTCGTAGCCGTTACGCGAAAGAGCTGGATAAATTAATCACCAATAGCATGCACGAACTGAGCATGGAAAAAGCCAAGTTCTGCATCGAAGTTAATCATGAAACAACGCATCCATCACCACTGGGTTTTGACACCGTAACCTTCTTAGTCTCGACCAACCCAGGTCAACCGCTGCAGCCTATCGCTAAAGTCGCGTCAGGCGGAGAACTGTCACGGATATCTCTAGCAATCCAAGTGATCACCGCTCAAAAAGTAGACACTCCTAGCCTTATTTTTGATGAGGTCGATGTCGGTATCAGTGGGCCAACTGCTGCGGTGGTCGGAAAAATGTTAAGGACATTAGGCGAATCAACTCAAGTACTGTGTGTGACTCACTTACCACAAGTGGCAGGTTGCGGGCACCAACAACTGTTTGTCAGCAAGCAAGCCAAAGCAGGAAAGACAGAAACACAAATGAAACGGTTAGACAATGAACAACGCGTCGCTGAACTTGCTCGCCTTTTAGGGGGTAGCCAAATCACCGAATCTACCCTTGCTAATGCGAAAGAACTGCTGATCGCCGCCTAAGCTGACATTTTTCTTTTTAGGTTTGCAACCAAACTCAAAATTTGCAGTCTCAACTAGCTCGTAGCTCAGTCTATTTTTTACTTCTGCTGCGAGCTTGTTTATTATCAGTCCAGTTTTACGACCTATTGGCAAAGAATTTTGAATATGCAGTTAAAAAAGTGGTTAATCGCAGTCCCTTTAGCAATGACAATGCTGACTGGATGCTCTTTATTAGAAAAACTCGTTTATCGTATTGATATTAACCAAGGCAACTACGTTGAACAGCAAGCCGTCGATCAACTCAAGTTCGGTATGAGCAAAGAACAGGTTAGGTTTGTCATGGGGTCGCCGATGCTTATTGAAAACGGTTATCCCGATACTTGGTATTACATTTATCACCACACGGAAGGCCACAAAGAATCGATACAGAAAAACCTGATTGCGACATTTAATACCGCAGGTGCTTTGATGGAAATCAGTGGCGACTACCCTCCTAGCGAACGGTTTTTTGAAGGCGTAAACTGAACGAAAACACGTTCAAACAAATGATACCCAAAGTGCACCTCACAATGAGTGACACTAACGGACAGGGCTCATAACGAGCCCTTTATCTTGCACCCAATACCGCAGCAACGTTTACTGTTGCGCTTTTGCCTGCTCGGCTCTCTTGCGACGGATCTCTTTAGGATCGGCCAATAACGGACGATAAATTTCAATGCGATCACGGTCTCTGACCGTCGAATCTAGCTTAACGTTACGACTAAAAATACCGACCTTATTTTTTGATAAATCAATCTCTGGGTAGAGCTCAAGCACACCGGACTGTTGAATTATCGTTTCGACGGTTGAGTTTTTGTCTACCACCAAATTCAGTACTCTTTGCTCGTGAGGCAATGCATAGACTACCTCAACATGGATCATCTCAGATTCAATACTCATTACTGATACACCTGTTTCGCTCGTTTGGTAAATGCGTTAACCATATTACTGGTCAATTCATTGAATATCTTGCCAAAAGCCAATTCCACCATTTTGCTCGAAAATTCAAATTCCAGTTTAAGTTCAACCTTGCAGGCTTGTTCATCAAGTGCAGTAAAATACCAACCGCCTTTTAAAACCTTAAAAGGACCATCGACCAAATTCATCAAAATAGCTTCACTGGCCACCAACACATTCGACGTTGTGAACGTCTTACTTATCCCTGCCTTTGAAACATCCACCGAAGCCACCATCGACAAATCGGAAGATTCAATAACGCGAGAACCAGAACAACCTGGCAAAAATTCAGGATAACGAGCAACGTCATTCACGAGATTAAACATTTGTTCTGCACTAAAAGACACTAAAGCAGAACGACTGACTTGCTTCATATTCTCTCCTCATCACCACCGAAAGAGTCTGGTGTGTAACAATTTTACTTTTATTCTTATCCTACGCAAATAAAAGGATTTCCTAAGCTCGAACCAAGCCGTATAATGCCGCCATTATGGTAAAGAAAAAATCAAACTCAAAAGCAGGTAGCAATACCATTGCTGTAAATAAAAAAGCTCGCCACGAATACTTTATCGAAGATGAAGTAGAAGCAGGCATGGAGCTCCAAGGCTGGGAAGTCAAATCTCTTCGTCAAGGCAAAGCTAATATCGCAGAAAGCTACGTTTTCATGCGAGACGGAGAAGCCTTTGTTTCCGGAATGACAATAACGCCACTGCAGCAAGCATCCACTCACGTGGTTGCCAACCCAACTCGCGTGCGCAAGCTGTTAATCAGCCGCCGTGAACTGGATAACCTTTATGGACGCATCAACCGTGAAGGCATGACACTTATCGCACTATCACTGTATTGGTCTCGCTCTTGGGTGAAAATCAAAATTGGTGTAGCGAAAGGTAAAAAACTGCATGACAAACGTGATGATTTAAAAGAAAAAGATTGGGCAAGAGAGAAAGCACGCGTAATGAAGAGCTCATTGCGTTAATCTTGACCACTTAGACGCAGAAAGCTAGACAGACAAAGGTTTTCTGGTAGTATGCGTCAACACACTTGGGGCTGATTCTGGATTCGACGGGAATTTTGCAGTCTGAGGTGCATGCCGTGGGGCGGTTTGCCACGTTAAAAGCCGCAAAAAAATAGTCGCAAACGACGAAAACTACGCACTAGCAGCTTAATAACCTGCCAAGAGCCTTTCTGCCCTAGCTTCCGCTCGTAAGACGGGGAACAACAGAGAGTCAAAACCAAACAAGCTCGTGCCGCGTCTCCCGCCTGAGAGACAAAGCATTAAAACTAATTCAGGATAGCCATTAGATAGCGTGTCGGTTCGCAGTTTGATGGTGAAATTAAAGATCGAATAAGCATGTAGTACCAATGATGAATGATTTTCGGACGCGGGTTCAAATCCCGCCAGCTCCACCAAATCATAGAGAAAGACGTCCTAGGACGTCTTTTTTTATACCCAAAGAAAAGTAAATCAATAACTTAGCGTCCACACTAGTCTAGTCACCTCCTAGACAGCTCATTTTTTTGCAAATACAACGCTCAATAAGCAAGGGTTTGGCTCAGACGTTATCGAGGCTGCGCTCTCTCATATTGATTCGAATGAAGTGCGTAAAGTGTACATAGAACGGCGCAGAAAGCTCATGGTTTGGTGGAGCAATCACATCTCGAAAGCATCTCAGGATGACCTTTAAGTTACAGTTACTGGTACTCGTACATTTCGCGCTGTCGGGTAAAAATCCGCCTTCTTAGAAGGCGGCTTTGGTTTACAGCCCCCCGAAAGGGGCATTAAGGACGTCATGCCATAATAATTTCAAGAGGCATTACGTCATTTTTTATCACTGTAAAACAGCAGTCGATTTCCTGGAAAGATAAAAGAATGATGATTCGGTTAAACCACAAGTGTTGAGGGATTAACCTTGCGACCAGTGACTGGAATGGCACACATTGCGCGTAGGAAAGCGCTGATAAGATTCAAAGCGCCTAAGCTCTTGACACAATTGCTCAGGAGAAAAATGTACAGGCAGTAGAGAGTAAAAGATCCAAAAAGTCAACGTTACCAGTGCCACCACCATTAACGACTTCAAAAAGTTCATTGTTTGTCACTCATAAATAAAAACGGCACCAAGCACCGGAGAGGAGGCGCTTGATGCCGAAAATTACCACGCTAGATGTGGCGTTTTGCAATAACAACAGCTGTATTTAAATCAGGCAATTGCGTAAGCTCTGGCACTCGCTGGATATGTAGAATACGATCGTCTTTACCTACGACGATAATGGCACGAGACAACAGGCCTAACTCTTCTATAAGCGATCCTGTTTGTTGGCCAAACTCGTGCTTATATGAATCCGAAAGAAACGCGACTTTCTTGCCGAGCTTTTGCTCAGAGATAAAACGCTCTTGAGCAAACGGAGTATCGGCACTAACATTAATGAACTCTAGTTGTTCCGCATAATCAGCATGTTTTTCAGCCAATGCATTAAACTCAACGGCCTGTTCTACACACACTGGTGTATCAACTGAGACCAATAAGTTGTAGATTCGTACTTTACCGCTGCCTTGAGTCTCAACCGGAACCAGTTTAGAGCTTGCCAATGTCATAGCCGGAATAAGATCACCTACTTTGACAGCATGACCACCTAACGTGAAGATTCTTGAATGTTCCAACGTGACATTCTGGTTATCCCCCAATGCTGCCGTTTGTTGTGTTACATCATAACCTGCGAAAGTAATACCGGATGTGATCATTGCTAGCAACACTAATGCGCGCTTCATGATCGCTCTCCCTTTACCGCTGCAATTGCTTGTTGGTAGTTAGGCTCATCAGCAATTTCACTTACTAATTGAGAGTGCAGCACCTGACGATGCTCATCTAATACAACAACTGCGCGCGAAGTCAAACCTCGTAAAGCACCATCCGTAATCTCAACACCGTAGCTTTGAGCAAACTCAGGTGAGCGGAAACACGATGCAATGGACACCTGATCTAATTTCTGTTGCTCGACAAAACGTGTCAATGCGAATGGAAGATCAGCTGATACACACAAAACGACGGTGTTATCTAATTTTTTTGCCGCTTCATTAAAAGATAGAATACTGTTAGCACACGTCGGTGTATCTGCACTTGGGAAAATGTTGAGTATCAATTTTTTTCCATCAAAGCACTCAATGTTGATATCAGCCAATGTTTGGTCACACAGAGTAAACTGCGGGGCTTGCTCCCCTTTCTGCGGTAGTTGACCGTTTACAGATACAGGATTTCCTAAAAATGTTACTGACATAATTACCTCTTATATAGACATAGTGATAGTACATTCATGAGCATGAGTTCACTCTTTGGTTATATGATGTTGAGCAATCTAAATGAGCAAACTCTAGAACAAGGCACATGTTGCCAAAACACTGCCTCCAACCCCAATAAACTAATCAAAACATTTATGATTCACACTTATATCATTGTTTTTAAAATATAAATAAATCACTTTCGTTTAACTCTATCGTAGATCTAAACGTATATATCCTACTTTGGTTTACGATCTGATGTCATTTTATCAGCCTATTAAAATCAGCATGCATGGAATGAAATACAAAGCATAAATGAAGGAAAGAAGAGGCATCACGGATTAGCGGAAACTAGAAGAAAGAACGTTGTAAGTGATATAGGTTAGTCGACAAACACATACTACCGTTTCCACAACCCATCACGAACGAGTTCGTTAATTTTAAGGACCATCGTTATACCGCAGTTCATGCAGGAACCAAGAATCATCAAGTCAATTGGATAAGATTATATCGCAGTCGTAGGGATATACGACCACCTTTCCGACTATCGGAAGAGTATGGCAAAATGTCGACGCCGTCGCGAAAAACAAAAAAGCAGTGTTGATTCAAGAGATAGAATTAATGTCTTATTTTCGACGCGTGATACATTTCACACCACCTTCAAGCAATTTTGTGTAACAAAGGACTTTGCGGTTATGATAAATTATCTGCAACATTTCGTTATTGAAGCGCCTCATGGCATGAGCTTCAACCTGAATCACTTTGTTCGAGTTCAGTGGTGCGTCTATTGGAAAAGAAAACTCGGTAAACTGGACTAAATTATCACTATAGAAATCGGTGAAATAACTAAAGTACAATCCCTTCTGTTCACCTTCGAGCACGTGGCTAGTATGTGATTTTTGATTAAAAAACAATCGATGATTGATAGTGTGATAATCCTCACTTAAAAAGATATCACCGTTTAGCTTCACATTAAGAGTATTACCATAGAAAAGTTGACTCGTTTTTCCATTCATAAAGTCAGGTACATCTGCGATTTTGAGCGCAACGTTAGTCAACGTTGCTATTCCAGCTAGGAAAAAAAACGCGAGCAGTAATTTATTGACAGACATCGCGTACCATCCCTCCAATTAGGTAGAAGTTCTCCTGCAAATTAAAGGTGAAGTTCTTGATTTCTTGATCGCCGGTCGATTTACATCGATAGACACAAGAAAGATAATAATTACTTACACCAGTGGAAATAAGCAGTTCGGTCACAGAGCTCTCCTTGAGGTGTGAGCTTTCATCGCGGAAATAACGATAAAGCGTTTCACTTGCTGGGTTATCGAGGAACATGAAAGTTCTGTCACCTTGTGTTTGAGTAATCCAACGATCCAAAGAAACATTCCAACCAAACATCCAACGATGTGTAGCCTGAGCAGTTTGAAACAAGAATATCATGGCGAAGAATAACGCCAGCAACGCTTTCAGTTGTTGGCGATACTGACGCTCTACCACTTCAAGAGATTTATAATCAATTTGAGCATCTTCCGGTACAGAAATGGCTTTTCCCGGTGATTCATTTTGCTCAGGTTCCGCCAATTGCACTACGTTTTCAAATAACATGTAACCACGCGAAGGAATGGTTTTTATATACTTCTGTTCTTTGCCGTTATCACCGAAGGCTAGACGTAATTGAGCAATACATTGGGTCAGACTGTTGTCGGATACAATCCGATCACCCCAAACCTGGGTAAACAACTCTTTTTTCGGTACAACCTGCCCTTGATTTGCGATTAAGACTTCCAATACTCGACATTCTGTACCTTTCAGCTTTTGGGCTCTCAAGGTTTTAACATTAACCAGTTGTTCCCGAGCAAGAGGATACAACTGCCATAAAAATTCGCAATTCATACACGTACAACTAATCAATCTACAACTTTCTTAGGTATGACACCTAAGCCTAAAATCGTCCCTGAAAGATCATCGTTCGCATACGAACACGTTACTCCATCCTAGAGTACGTCATAAAATCTATCTAAAGGTAACTGTTACTCATAGTAACACGAAGGTTGTCCCCTCTTTTATATGGATGAACTTTAGATTTATTTAAATTAGCTAATATTTGCGCATATACTACCCGCTCATTTTATGAAAAACAACAATACAAATAATTTTCCATTACATTTAGTATTAATACTCTAAATGTAAGAATGCCATTAACATTTACAGTGCAATTTAACAACAATATGTGTCTAGATATATTATTAATCTAGAATTTTACACCACCATCTAAATTAACATCGTAGACTAACCCAATTAAAAACAACCACAATTTTCACTAAGAATAACTACAACCAAAGTCATTAATAGCAAACCAGAATCCTGTACTCTTGAGCAGATTTAAGTTATCTTTGGTATAATCATGAGAAAGTTCTTCACTATATTAAACAGTTTCAAACATTATTGAACCTATTAATTCAGGGGCTAATTTGGTAGCTTACATTACATCAGTATAAAAACTGATTATACTTAAATCTGAATGGCTGATATTGATGCTAATATTAGGTAATTTTTCTTTATTTATTATCGCATATTCTATTAACTTTTTTAAAATCATCATAGTTAGTGAGTAATGTAGATGTGGATCCGTTGCTAATAAGTGTATAAATAATCCAGGCCCTCCATATTGGGTACGTTTCCATCTTAATATAATTTCCCACAGATACTCTTTAGATATATTCATATTATAATACTAGGGGTTGATAGAAAAGCTCAAACTGAGATCCACCTTTTCTTATATCGTGATGCAACGCTTAGATTACAGAACGAGTCTTAACGCTTTTTTCATAATCATGATTATTTTAAACATAAACACCATCAATAGATTGGAGTGATCTTTTTACGCTATAAGCAATCCTTCTAAATGACTGATTTTTATCTTGGGGTCAGGGCGACGACACTCCCACCAATTAAAGCTGTCATGGCTCCAATTAGAAGAAATACTGCACTTAAGCTTATTGGAACAGAACTGGTCGTAAATAAATACGCAGAGCAACTGATTAGAACCAATGCTGAAATCAATTGAATCACCGGAGGTTTAACTTGGTTAAATATTCCCATGATCGCTAACCCAACAACAAGTAAAGCGACTATGCCAACACCAACCAATGTGCTAGAAATCTGCATTACCGCAGCGAATAGCAGACCAAAAAATAGAGCAACATTAAGAAACCTGATTAATAGTAAAGCTGGTAATTCAGATAATTTTGGAAATGCAGGTTTTAACAATAGGAGTAAAAACCCAGCCAGTAGTGCTCTCCAAACTGATAAAGTAAACGGTGACCAACCAAAAAATTCCGAAGATACTATTGCGTAAGTTGTCCCCCAAAGAATAGGCGCTAACATTGCCAGAAAAATTTTCATATCATATCTCACATTGCAAATAAGCTTAGTTAAAAATACTTTATTTAAACAAATCTGATTGAAGTTATATCTTGGGCTTATATATTTTAGAGTAATTGGTACGTTGGTGAAGATCGTTATTTATGGTGTGAAATTAAGTATTGCGAAGCAACAGCACAAAAACAGTAATCAATAGAACAAGGACTGAATTTGAACATCAGCATTGAAGAAGTTATAGAGCAATGGCTTTCAGTAGATATGAAGCTGAATAGAGACACAATTGAACTGGCTATATTTTTTGTACGATTTGGCTCACTATTATCTGACATTAGAAATAGCTTCTGTAAAGGGTATGGGGTTAACGTTTCTGAATTCGATGTTCTTGCTACGCTTTTTCTCTCTGGAATTCCATTTGAGCTGACAGCAAAAGAACTGAAAGAACGTACGTTGTTACCATCATCTGGCGCTTCATCCAACAGGATTGAGCGACTAAATAATAAAGGCTTGGTGGTGAGAAGATATGATTCTATAGACAAGAGATCCGTAATTATCTCATTAACTAGCGATGATGTTGAATTAATGTCTAATGCTAGCCCCGAGTTTTTTGATGAAATTGGAAAACTATTCAAAGGATTAAATGAGGCACAAATATCCCAACTAAAATTGATATTTAGTCAGTTACTCCCTTAAGACGAACATGTTTCTCGTTATGATATACATGAAAGGTGTCGAGAAAAATTCTTACCTACTAAAACAATCGCAGCTCAATGACTATCGCTCAATAAATAGAAAGCGCGCCAATCTCAACTTAGGACGCCACCCTGATGTTTCTCTTGTACAAATGCGGAGGTCAGTTTACACACCCGCAGTTATGCATTCGTTTGTTGCTGATGGGTAGCGACTGTCGTGAGTTTATCGGCGCGGAAAAGCTTGTAAGCCATAATGCCAATAACCAACGCTTTGATGATCATCATTTGTGGGTTACCGAAATAGGCAGCCATACCAACAAACCCCGATAAGAACATGAGCAAACGGAACCTTTTCAGGTCAGTCATATACAGTGCCAACAAAATTAACGCGAGATCGCCAAACTGCAAGGCTTCGGCAAGTGTGGGGTTATTGATAAAGCTGCTTACGGCCACATAAGCAATATAAAGAATACCGCTCGCCATCAAAGCTGCAGCAGAATTGATCACCATTTTGCTGGTGTTAGTAAAATCTTTCACATATCGATATGCGTTAATGGCACCAACCGACAGGTTAAGGATGACTTTAGGCCACCAGCCCATCAAAATTGACCAAGCAATATCATTCGCAGCCGAAGCAAATGCAGCATAGCGAGTAAACTTCATCGAATTAAAGATGGTGAGTGATATATAGAATGCGACAGATGTCCATCCTAATACTTCGCGTAATATATCAAGCAAAATACGGTCTCTTTTTATATAGAATCATCATCCACAACAATGAAACTATCTGCTACTAATAAGGCCTGTAGTGGTTTATAAACCCACCACCTGACCGTTGGGCGCAGGATAATATCACGGCATTCGGTATAAATCCTAGAAAAGACTCTTATCAATACACGCTTATTCTCGAAAATATGTTTCTCAATTTTGGAAACAAAACTGCAAACTCAACAAACGCATCACCACTCTCCTTTTGACACATTCAATCATCCCTGAATAAAAATTAACTGACGTACGCTAACTCATTCAGCGAGGAGAACGAACCGCAACCACTTTCGTCTCAATCAACTGGTAGCGAATCCCAGCTTGGTCAAACGACTGGCGCAGCGCCGTTAAATTCCGGTGATAGGTCACTTGCCGACCAGATGCCGTCTTCACTTTCATTACCATATTACTCATACACTTATCCTCTACACTTAACCGATTGGTTGCATCAAACTATGCTATTTTGAATATTTATTACCAAACAACTTGGAGTTGCAGGTAGCAAGGAAATCATTATTGTGCGAACTCTTTGAGTGCCGCCATCGCCTTTTCTGCCTTATCTTTTTGTACAAAAATATGGTCATGATAATAGCCCGCAATCACATTAGCGCTGATGCCATACGAAGCTAGCTTAGTTGCAAAAGCGGCCGTTAAACCCACTGCCTCTAAACTTGAATGAACCGTCAGTGTAATTAAGCTGAATACCGATTCAAAATCGAGCTGCGCCGCAACAGCCTTTTGCTGCTCAATGACCAAGGTCAGCCCTTCACGCTCTTGAAATGTCGCCACGGGTTCTAAATGCAAATAATCGGCTAATGCCCCTTGCACAGTACAAAACACATAACTTCCGCCCACCAACTCGGGTGACATGGATTGCAGTAAAACCTCTAAATCAGTAATCGCTGTCATATTTTTATTTCTCATTCAAATTGAAGCCGAAGTGCAGAGTAAAGCCCTCTGTGGAATAAGTGAAATTAATAATATTAATGGTTAATTAGTCATTCTTATTGAATAGAACATCACTTGAGTTCTATGGCGACTTTAGGCTAGCTGTCTGCGCACGAAAAACTTAAAACAACTCAGTTGATCACACTTGTACTGCAATCAATTGAGCCTTTGGTATTAGATAGTTAGAATAGCGTTCACTTTGAGGAGCGATTATGTCTATCGAGTTCTACAACCAAAATGCCCAACTGTTTTTTGCATCAACCAAAGAAGTAGATACCCATTCGCTGATGGAACACTTTACGCCCCATATTCCAAAAGGGGGCATCATCCTTGATGCTGGTTGTGGTTCTGGCAGAGATGCAAAAAGTTTCATTGAGCAGGGTTATAAAGTGGTGGCATTTGACGCCAGTGAAGAATTAGCAAGCTTAGCATCTCAACTGCTTCAAATTCCGGTCACCGTTTCAACCTTTGCTGATTTTCAAAGTGATCAATCTTTTGATGGTATTTGGGCTTGCGCATCGTTACTGCATGTTGGTGAGTTGGATCTTCCAGATACCTTTACTCATTTAGCTTCTCAGCTAAAACCATTAGCCCCTCTATATTGTTCTTTTAAATATGGGACAGGGGAATTGGAACGTGATGGCCGTCGATTTACCAACGGTGATGAACAACGTTTAGCACAGTGGATCGCTCATGCCCCATTGAATGTGGCAAAAATCTGGATAACCAATGATTTAAGAGCGGATCGCCAAAACGAACAGTGGTTGAATGCTATTTTAATAAAAAGTGAAGAGTGATGAGCGCTCATAGAAACAAGGGTCTAGCCACTTTATATAGCGGTCCAAAATTAAGTGCGGGAGGGAAACAAGACCCGCTACTTCCTAAGTTAATCCAAGCCATTAACCACGCTAGTGAAATAGAGATCTCAGTTTCTTTCGTTCAACCTTCCGGATTGGATTTACTATTTGACCCTATTCTTGACGCTCTAAAAAGTGGAGCCTCACTCAAATTACTGACTTCGGACTATCTAGCAATAACCCACCCAGTCGCA
Source organism: Vibrio sp. 1151_11 (assembly GCF_029478525.1). Classification (NCBI taxonomy): domain Bacteria; kingdom Pseudomonadati; phylum Pseudomonadota; class Gammaproteobacteria; order Vibrionales; family Vibrionaceae; genus Vibrio; species Vibrio sp. 1151_11. The sequence goes on from NZ_SHMN01000007.1 coordinate 77,446, forward strand.
TTACGACGCCTTATGATATTGGCGGAACGTGGAGCGCAATGCCGTATTTTTACTTGTGAAAGTCAACATAGCTTTCATATGAAATCCTACATTTTTGTTAAAACAGAACAAGGGACCATCAGTGAAGGGTGTGCTTGGGTCGGTTCAAATAACATCAGTAAAACAGCATTACTACAAAGCTATGAGTGGGCTTTACGCCACGATTTTGAGCAACCAGCCACTTCACCCGCAGCGCAAGAATTTGAATATATTCGTGAGCAGTTTTCAGCTATTTTTTCTCATGAACAGAGTATGACTCTCTCCCATCACTGGATAGACGACTACTTACTGCGCTACAAAAAACTGTCAATGCAACGTTCATTAACACTGTTGGATGGAGCCGATGAAGCACCGGAGATCCCTACCCCAAACTCAATGCAAGTGTTGGCTTTATCAGCGCTCAACCAGAGCCGTGAACAAGGCTATGTACGTGGGTTGGTTGTCTTAGCGACTGGAATGGGAAAAACATGGTTAGCCGCTTTTGATGCTCAACAGATGCAAGCAAAACGTGTCTTGTTTGTTGCCCATCGAGAAGAGATTCTGACTCAAGCTGAAAGCACATTTAGTAAATTAATACCTAACGCTAAAACTGGCTTATACAACGGATCTGAAAAAACAGAAGAAGCTGATTATCTTTTTGCTTCAGTCGCCACCTTAGGTAAAAAAGCGCAGTTAGCGCGCTTCAAAGCCGATGATTTTGACTATATTATTGTCGATGAATTTCATCACGCAAGTGCGCGTAGTTACCGAGATTTACTCGCTTATTTCCAACCAGCGTTTCTTTTAGGCTTAACCGCAACACCCGAGCGCTCTGATCAAGCCGATATATTATCGCTTTGCGACAACAATTTAGTGTTTGAGCGTAACTTGGTGCATGGCATTGATGAGAAAATTTTAGTGCCATTTCATTACTACGGTATTTACGATCAATTCGTCGATTATCAAGAAATCCCTTGGCGCAATGGCAAATTTGACCCCACAGCTTTGGACAGTGCATTTGCAACCAAGCAGCGTGCCGAACATATTTATCAACATTGGTTTGACAGAAAACAACAGCGCACATTAGCTTTCTGTATTTCTAAACGTCATGCCGATTACATGGCGAAATACTTTTCCAAACAAGGCGTTCGCGCTATCGCTGTCTATAGTGACTCTCAAATACGTCGAAACGACGCCTTAAAACAGTTGAATGAAGGAAGCATCGACATTCTTTTTTCTGTCGACCTATTCAATGAAGGAACCGATCTACCAGCGATTGATACCATTTTGATGATTCGTCCCACCGAATCAAAAATACTCTTTTTACAGCAATTAGGCCGCGGTTTGCGCCAATCTCCGAGTACAGGTAAACAGCAATTACTGGTGTTAGATTTTATCGGTAATCACTCTTCATTTTTAAATAGGCCAGCAACCCTACTCAATGTGGGTTCACTGAAAGAAATAGTCAAAACGATCAACCAAACTACTTCGTTAGCGACTGGTTGCTATGTCAACTTTGATCCACAACTGCTGCAATTTTGGCAAACCTTAGCAAAACAGATACGTTCAACTGCGGCTGAAGATTACCAAGATCTTAAGCATCAACTGGCACACCGACCGAGTGCCGCCGAGTTTTTCCACCATGGTTATGATCTCACTAAAGTACGCCGCTCGATGAAAAGTTGGTTTAGGTTCGTGGCAGACCAAGAAAGTGACTTAGCACTGACTCAACGACTGGCGAAATATGACGAGTTTTTGCTCAAAGCAGTCGAAATCACAGCGATGAGCAAATGCTTTAAAGCCGTTTTACTTGAAGCACTATTAGAGCTTGATGGTTTGCGAAAACCTCCAACATTGAATGAGCTAGCGATTCAAAGTCATAAAGTGCTATCACGTAGACCTGATTTAATGCGACGAGATCTCACCGAACAAGCCAAGCAATTTAGCGCCACAGGATCAGAATGGCTAAATTACTGGAATCGAAACCCAGTCAAAGCGTTTACAAGCCCAGACTCTTCTGGCCATGCATGGTTTAAGGTGGATAATCACCGCTTTTTACCCACTTTTGCTGTAGACAATGCCGATTTGCCACAGCTTCATGATCTTATTCAAGAACTTGTCGATTTGCGTTTTGCCGAATACATACAGCGAGTCAGTAAGCAAGAAGCACACTCAAACTCGAAGCCAATCCAAACTTCGGCCAAGATCCTTCCGTTGCCAAGCCAAGCAAACGAAAAAGGTATCTATTTGCCCCTCTACCCCGATCTAAAAATTGCTTGCGGTCATTTCAAGCAAGGTACTCATGATACTCAAGAGCAATATTTAGTCGCCGCTGGTTACGGTAAGCTTGATCCAACAAGACATTTCATTGCCCCCGCTTCAGGTAACTCAATGAATGGAGGTAAAAACCCGATTCAAGATGGTGATTTACTACTACTTGAATGGGTCACACCAAAGAGCGCTGGTTCAATTTCTAATCTGGTCATGGCGATTGAAACTCAAGATGAAACGGGTGATAACCACTACTTGCTACGCGTAGTACGCAAAATAGGACCAAACCATTATCAGCTTGAGGCACAAAACGCTGACTACGCTCCTATGCTTGCAACCGACAGCATGCGCACTTTTGCTCGGCTCAAAGCCATCCTCCGTTAATATTGCGTGCTTCCTGACGCCCGATTGGGGAAATAAACATAAAACTAAAATAACCACCCGTTGTTTTGTGACGGTTAGCAAATAAATAGACGATAAATTTGCGCTTGAAATAGCGATTCAAATCACCTTTTCAGCGCATTTACTCCCATAAATCTTATTCACACATCACATAAAACCGCGCGAATGTTACTGGCCACGGTTTATTTCCATTTGGAAGTGGAAATAGGGCCTATCCACCCTTGCTCCCTTTTACGCTATTTTCTTCTCCAAGCTAAACATTTGGAGAACCCCACGGTGCAAAACTCTCAACCCATTAGCATGGATGATGCACAGATTATAGAGCTTGGTTTGTCGCTCACCGAACGAGCCATTGCCTTGCTTAATTCACACGCTATCTACCCCGATTCGCTACAGAAAAAAATGCTCGAAACACACATCAAAGCGATGGTTTGGCGCTCGTTTAGTGGCGAATCGTTGCCTGAGCTCGATATGGAGATGTTTGATGAAATCTCTCCCATTTGTTTCACCTTGGCCGAGCAAGTGTGTCGTTGGATGGAGAACCTCGCTTATGAAGAAGCGCATCTGCTTTCGGTCCATTTTGAAGTAGCTAAAGAAAACGAATTAAACCCAACAGCAGGAGAAACAACATGTCAGTAATCAAAGTCGTTATTGGTGATCGCATGGGCAAAGGTCAAAAAGTAGGAGCTGGTGCTCAAGCGGCAGGCGCTGAAGTGACCGTTATTCCCGGCATGGCCGCAGACATGAAGTTAGGTGATGTCATGCATCAGCAGCAAGCCGATTTAGGGATCTCTTTTTGCGGCAGCGGCGGCGCTGGTGCTATCACAGCGCAAACAAAATATGGCTATCAATGCCGTTATGGAATGCGCTCTGTTGAGGAAGGGATAACTGCGATCAATGAAGGCTGCGTGGTTTTGGGTTTCGGCTTTATGGATAAAGAAGAGCTGGGCGAAAAACTGGTGAAGGCGTTTGTGGCTAAGCATGGCGTCAAAGCATGAAAGAGCAGTTAACCACTAAGGTAACCGTGAGTGGCAAAGGCGAAACAAAGCAGCAGGCTTTTGCCGCGGCTTTAAGCCAAGTGCAACCCACGTTACTTAAGAATAACGCAAAAGTGCTCCTCCGGATTGAGCCGTTAGACGTCAACGTTTTACAAGCAGAAGAGAAAGTAACGCGAGAGAAATTCCTTTTCTTCTTTCTTGCAAGAGATCGACGCCAATACAGCGTCAAGCTAGAGGTTACGGTCAGCCTGACCCACATCGATGTGGAACAGGTCGATTTCAAACGTTAACAGGTCACTATAAGGATCCCTGACATGTTTCTTATCATTCTCTTTAAGTCCATCATCATTGGTGGCTTAGTCGGTATCGGCGTTGGAGTAGGCGCGGCAAGGATGTTCCATGCTCCAACTATCCAAGGTATGGGCGCATTTCGTACTCTGGGAGAGTTGAACTCGTGTGAAGGCGACCCGGCCTCTCACTTCTCTTTTGGGCTTGGATTCTTCTTTAATGCTTGGGCCTCAACGGTTGCGGCAGGGGCATTCACTCAAGATGTTGACCACCGCATCATCCCGAACTGGGGCGCAGCGGCGCTGATGATAAAAAACCGCGACCTTGCCACTACCTTGCATGATCCAAAACGAATGGGCATTGCGTGCGCCATTATCGGTGCAATTGTGGTTGCGTTTCTTAACTCAACGGCAGCGGCCGTTCCTGCGGCGCTGCAAGTCACGGCGGTAAAGGTATTAGTACCTGCGGCAAACTTACTGGTGAATACCGTCATGCCGGTTATTTTCTGGCTAGCGGCAATTGAAGCGGGTAAGAAATCGGGCTTTTGGGCCACTATCTTTGGTGGTTTAGCGCAAATGATCATGGGCAACGCCGTTCCTGGTTTGGTGCTGGGTATTTTGATTGGTAAAGGTGTTGAAGAGAGTGGTTGGAACAAAGTAACTCAGATCATGATGGCGGCGATTATTGCACTGTTTGCGTTAAGTGCTTTCTTCCGCGGGTTCGACATGAAATTTATCGAAGCTTTCCATATGCAAGTTCCTTTGTGGCTTGAAAATATCCATCTCATGATCAGTGGCAAATAAGGAGTTGACCATGGACGAAAAAATGAAAAACAACTTTTGGTATGCCGACTGGTCTTTCCCGATTTTCGTGGGCTTGCTTTCAGCCGGGGTTTTTGCCGGAACGCACATGTACTACTTATACGGTGTCGGTGCTTTTAACGAGGTGGCGTTTGTTTCCATGCTGCGAGCAGGGATGGATACAGGCGCGTACGGTGCGGTGGCCGCTTTTGGTGCAAGCTTTCTGTTTGCTCGCATCATTGAAGGTTCGCTCGTGGGCATTTTGGATATCGGTGGCGCAGTGCAAACCGGTGTGGGTTTAGGGATTCCAGCTTTACTACTGGGTGCTGGCATTGTTTATCCTCTTGAAAATTTCACCGCTTCGTTACTCACAGGCATGCTCGCTGGTTTGGCGATTGGTGGCTTAATTGTGCTGGCACGTAAATTCACCATTAACCAAAGCGATTCAACCTACGGTGCTGATGTGATGATGGGAGCAGGCAATAGCTCCGGCCGTTTTCTTGGACCATTGATCATTTTATCTGCGATGGCCGCTTCTATCCCGATTGGGATCGGCTCTCTAGGTGGCGCATTGATTTTCTATGTGTGGGGTAAACCGATTACGGGTGGTGCCATTCTCGGAGCGATGGCGTTAGGAGCTCTTTTTCCTATCGCACTGTAAAACAAGCTGGGGTTTAAATTCTACTGAGAATCGCTCTTCGCGCCGATGAGCGAAGAGCGTGAGATGCAAATTATGTATGACATCCTGATCAAAAATGCCCAACAAGCGGGTGGGTGTAGTATCGATATCGCCCTTCAGGGCAACAAAATAGCGGCGGTGGGCGATCTTGCTGGTTCATTGGCAAAACAGACCGTCGATTTAGATCATGACGTTTTTGTGAGTGCTGGTTGGATTGACGGCCACACTCACTGCTATCCGAACTCGCCTATTTATAACGACCACCCCGATAACGTTGGGGTGTCCGGTGGCGTGACAACTGTCATTGATGCGGGCAGCACAGGCGCAAACGACGTGGATGATTTTGCGCAGCTTGCAGCGCAATGCACAACCCATGTGCGCGCACTACTTAACATCTCGAAAATTGGCTTGTTGCGCCAAAATGAACTGGCCGATGCCAACGACATTGATCTGGATAGCGCAAAGCAAGCGCTGCTTCGTCATCCCGAATTTATTGTCGGCTTAAAAGCACGCATGAGCGGTAGTGTTGTCGGCCACAATGGCTTAATGCCGCTTCAGGCTGCCAAAGCATTACAGCAGCAATGCGGCTGCGTTCCATTGATGGTGCACGTCGGTAATGCGCCGCCGGATTTGGATGAAATTGTCGCTCTGCTGGGCAAAGGCGATATTCTCACTCACTGCTTTAATGGCAAACCTAACCGCATTCTTGATTGTCATGGGGAGATAAAAAGCAGCGTTCAGCAGGCCAGAGCTCGAGGCCTGAAACTTGATATCGGCCACGGCAGTGCCAGTTTCAGTTTTGAGGTGGCTGAGCAGGCCATCGCACAAGGGATTTTGCCCGATACGATCAGTTCTGACATTTACTGTAAGAACCGGCTCAATGGCCCGGTTTACGGTCTTGCACACCTGATGTCGATGTTTTTTACACTCGGATTATCCCATGAGCAGATCATTGAGCGCGTGACGAGTCAAGCAGCGCAAGCACTTCGCCTAGCGAAAAAGGGGCACTTAATTGCAGGCTATGATGCCGATTTAACGCTCTACACCATCAATAAAGCGTCGGTTAACTACACCGATACTCATCACCAGCATCGAACTGGACAACAGAGATTTACGCCTCTTGCTGCCATTATTGACGGCAAGCTTGTATTGACTGAACAAGGACAACAGCATTATGTCTTCCATTCTTGAAAAATATCACTTGAAACAAGTGATCAACGCATCTGGCCGTATGACAGCTCTTGGTGTTTCTACTCCGCAACCCGAAGTGGAGCAGACTGTCTGTTTTGGGATGAACAACTACTTTGAAATGAGCGATTTGGTGAACAAAACCGGCCAATATATTGCTCGTTTGCTGCAAGTTGAAAATGCAGTCGTGGTCTCATGTGCTTCAGCGGGAATTGCACAGAGTGTCGCGGCAGTCATTGTGCGTGGTAACCCTTATCTGCTTGAGCATCTGCATGCAAAAACGCACCCGATCGCAACGGATATTGTGATCCCCAAAGGGCATAACGTCAATTATGGTGCCCCGGTTGGCAGCATGGTAAATCTTGGCGGCGGTAACCTGATTGAGGCCGGTTGGGCTAATGAATGCAGCGCAGAACAATTAGCCGCGGCAATCACCCCCAATACCGCCGCCATTCTCTACATTAAATCGCACCATTGCGTGCAAAAAAGCATGTTAACCGTGGCACAAGCGGCCAAAGTGGCTCAAGACCACCAGCTTCCGCTGATTGTTGATGCAGCAGCAGAAGAGGATCTACAACTCTATTATCAGCAAGGGGCTGATCTGGTTATCTACAGTGGTGCGAAAGCGATTGAAGGCCCAACCAGCGGTTTAGTGATTGGGAAACATCAATATGTGGAATGGGTTAAGCAGCAATCTGCAGGGATTGGCCGTGCCATGAAAGTCGGTAAAGAAGGCATTTTAGGCCTAACGCATGCCATTGAGCTGTACTTAAGCCGCCAACAAGAAACCGGCCAACAAATGGTGGATAAAATGACGCCATTTATCGAGGGGTTAAACCGTATTGAAGGGATAAGCGCGCGCGTGGTTTGGGACAGTGCAGGCCGAGATATCGCACGTGCAGAAGTGAGTTTTGATGCCAAACAATTTGGTATCAGCGCTAATGAAGCCGTCACACGCCTCCAAAATGGTAACCCAGCGATTTACTGCCGCGCTTACAAATCCAATGAAGGTTCGGTGGAATTTGATGTCCGCAGTGTTTCATCTCATCAACTTGAACTTATTCTTAGCGCCATGAACCAACTGAATCAGGAGTCATTAGAATGTCTTTAAACCCTAATTTTTACGCTGACCGCGTATGTCTCAATGTGCTGGCGGGCTCTCATCATAATGCGATTGAAGTCTACCAAGCCGCAGAAGGCCATGTGTTGGTTGGTATGCTCTCGAAAGATTACCCAGATACCGCAAGCGCTGCGGCTGATATGAAAGCGTGCGCTAAAAAAATCGAGAATGCTTTATCGATTGGCCTTGGCGCAGGGGATCCCAAACAATCGGATATGGTGACGGCTTTAGCCGGAATACTGCAGCCTCAGCATGTCAATCAAGTCTTTACTGGTGTGGGGGCTACGCGTCAAGCGCTAGGTCAAAATCACACCATCGTGAATGGTTTGATTTCACCATCAGGCACTGTTGGCTTGGTTAAAATCTCAACTGGCCCGAAAAGTTCCGGCATGGAAGAAGCGGTTGTTCCCGTTGATACGGCGATTGCCATGTTGCAAGATATGGGCTGCAGCTCGGTCAAATTCTTCCCAATGCAGGGGCTAAAATGCAAAGCTGAGTACCAAGAAGTTGCCAACGCCTGTGCTCGTCACCACTTTTGGTTAGAGCCAACGGGTGGTATTGATTTGGACAACTTTGAAGAGATTTTACGCATCGCTCTCGATGCGGGTGTCGAAAAAGTCATTCCACACATTTATAGCTCAATCATCGATGAGAAAACCGGACAGACTCGCCCCGAGGATGTGAAAACCCTGCTGGCCATGACTCAAAAACAACTGGCACATTCATAACACCGACGCCGGAGCATGTGCTCCGGCATAACAAAGCGTTGGCTATCTATTGCCTTTTAGTGCATTTTACCTTTTAGATAGCGCTGTTCATGCTGGAATGGGAATCGATGATGTACAAGCTACCGCACCCTCGCCTAATTCATTTGTTGGATGCTGTATCCGCCTCGCCTTTGACTCAGGACGAACTTGCGCAACGGCTTAATGTTTCGACACGCACCATACGCACCGATGTCGCGCTGCTCAATAATGTGATGGTCAACCATGGCGCGCATCTTCTCCACCAGCGCGGTTCCGGTTACCAACTCAATATTTACAACCCGTCAACTTTCGAGCATTTTTTGTCGAGGGTGCAAAATGCAGAAACGATTCCAAGGACCAGTAAAGAGCGCATCATTCAGATTCAAGTGCTGCTATTGACGGCAGAACAAGGCGTAAAAATTGACGAATTGGCCGAGACATGGAATCTAAGCCGCACCGTTATTCAAAATGATATGGCCGATGTACGCAGCCAACTCGCCACGTTTGGTTTATCGATTGAAAGTAAACCTCGTTTGGGCATGCTGATCCAAGGCCCAGAAATGGCAATTCGCTCCCGTTTAACACAGCTTATCTACATCGAACAAAAAGAGACAAAACAAGCTCTGGGCTTTATTAGTACGATTTTCCCTGAAAAATCTCAGCAAATTTTTGCAGCGCGCTTTCGTGAAGTGTTGACCAACCATACACTCTATATCAATGATATTGGGCTGCGTTGGTTAACCCTTTATGCTGCCGTCACACTGCACAGGCTCGCGTGTGGCAAAGAGCTTACCGAATTTTCTAAAAACGATGTTCATGAAACGACGCTACCAATTGCCAAAGCGTTATTTTCTGCGCTACCGATGCTGCTACCCGCCAATAACCATGAAATTGCCGCCTTGGCGATTCACATTCAAGCGAGAATTGCGACGAATCAAGCACTCCTTAGCCAAGGTGTACAGCATGAAGCCGATGCTCTAGTCACTCACATCTTTGACTATATCTATCAAAATTACCCTTACGATGTGCGTGACGATGCACTATTACGCCGCGATCTTCACAACCACGTCTGCCATATGATCATTCGTGTCAAACATCATGTCGCCACAATTAACCCATTGGCCGAGCATATCAAACAGCACTACCCACTCGCTTACAGTATTACCTTATCAGCCATCGCAGACTGGATCAGAGAGACGGGTTACTGCATGACACAGCACGAAATAGGCTATCTTGTGATTCACATTGGTGTGGGGCTTGAACGTAATTACCATTTAGGTCACCGTACACCCAAAGCTCTCCTGTATTGCGACGCCGGTAATGCCGCAACACTTGGGCTAGAAGCGATCATCCGCCGCCAGTATCCGCAATTGGATATGAAAACGGTTTATTCACCTGAACAGTTGATCACCGCTGATGCCACGCAAGCGGACCTCATTATTACCACCATGCCCTTAGCCAATAGAGAGATTCAGAGCTTTGTGGTTGACCCCTTCCCTACCCAACATCAATTGGAAGAACTGGGCAAACAAGTGTTGGTTGATCGCACGCACTCTTATCTTTTGGATAAGTATTTTTCCAAGACTCAATTTCTCTACCTTGATGACGTCATTGAGCAATCACACCTCTTTGAGCAGGTTTGCTCGCATCTTGAATCAACGGAGTTGGTAGAGGAAGGATACCGAGCTTCACTGCAAGAGCGAGAGAGTTTGGTTTCAACCATGATGGGTGAATACATTGCTCTACCTCACTCGATTGAACTCTTTGCTAAACGTTCGATGATTTACACCGTCGCTGCACCGCGTGGAATTGAATGGGGTAATGGTGAAAAAGCCTATCTGATCTTTTTCCTCGCCTTAAGTAAATGTGACTATGAAGAGGCGATGGGGCTGTATGATCTTTTCCAAGTGCTGATTAATAAAAAATTAGGCAAAAGTCTGTCGCAATGCGAAACCTTCAAGCACTTCAAAACACTGGCGCATCTGGAATTACAATAAAATATATCGCTGTGTGATGCTTCCTAGATGCCCTCTATTTTTTAGATACCATCTGTTTTTAGGTTCCGTCTGTTTTTAGAAACACTCGTTTTTTGGGGACTAGTCTCTTTTATAAACAAGCCGTTTAGAGAGAAAACCGAGACACCACAAGGCCCTCGCTAAGAGGGCCTTAATATCAAGATTACTGAGTGAAGAGGGTTTACAACACGTCGAAGCGATCGGCGTTCATGACTTTGGTCCAAGCAGCGACAAAGTCTTTGACGAACTTCTCTTTGTTATCGTCCTGCGCGTAAATTTCAGCGTATGAGCGCAAAATGGAGTTTGAGCCAAACACCAGATCAACACGAGTCGCTGTCCATTTTGTTTTACCGCTCTTACGCTCAACCATATCGTAAGAGTTACGGCCTGTTGGCTTCCAAGTGTAATTCATGTCGGTGAGGTTAACGAAGAAATCGTTAGTCAACGCCCCAACACGGTCTGTCAATACACCATGTTGACTGCCGCCATAGTTTGTACCGAGCACTCGCAATCCACCAATCAATACGGTCATTTCTGGGGCGGTCAGGCGCAATAGTTGCGCTTTATCTAACAGCATCTCTTCTGGGTTAACCACGTAATGTTTCTTTTGCCAGTTACGGAAACCATCCGCCAGTGGCTCAAGCACATCAAACGATTCCACATCCGTTTGTTCAAGCGTTGCATCACCACGTCCGGTAGTAAAAGGCACAGTAATATTAACGCCTGCCGCTTTGGCCGCTTGTTCAACACCGACGTTACCCGCCAAAACAATGGTATCGGCGATGCTAATACCCGCATCAGCAGCAATTTTATCCAGAACAGCCAACACTTTGCTGAGTCTTTCTGGCTCATTACCTTGCCAATCTTTTTGAGGAGCCAAGCGAATGCGCGCGCCGTTAGCGCCACCACGTTTATCGGAACCACGGAAAGTACGAGCACTATCCCATGCGGTGCTGACCATCTCACTGATGCTTAAGCCGCTGGCCGCTATTTTTGCTTTTACTGCATCCACATCATAATCTTTACGACCTGCGGGGATGGGATCTTGCCAAATGAGATCTTCTGCCGGAACATCAGGGCCAAAGTAACGCGCTTTAGGCCCCATATCACGGTGAGTAAGCTTAAACCAAGCTCGCGCAAACACTTCAGAGAAATACGCTGGGTCTTTGTAGAAACGCTCTGAGATCTTGCGATATTCAGGATCCATCTTCAGCGCCATATCGGCATCGGTCATCATAGGGTTATAACGAATGCTTGGGTCTTCCACATCAACCGGTTTATCTTCCTCTTTGATGTTGATTGGCTCCCACTGCCACGCGCCAGAAGGGCTCTTCGTTAGTTGCCATTCGTAAGTAAATAGCAGGTGGAAGAAGCCGTTATCCCACTGGGTTGGGTGCGTAGTCCATGCACCTTCAATACCACTGGTGACGGTATTACGGCCAATACCGCGGCTGGTGTGGTTATTCCAACCCAAGCCTTGTTCGTGCAAGTCCGCCCCTTCAGGATCTGGCCCTAAGTTTGCAGCGCTACCATTACCATGCGCTTTACCCACCGTATGCCCGCCCGCTGTCAGCGCCACGGTTTCTTCATCATTCATTGCCATGCGCTCAAAAGTGACGCGCATGTCATGTGCAGTTTTAAGCGGGTCTGGATTACCGTCAACGCCTTCAGGGTTTACATAAATCAGGCCCATCATCACGGCAGCAAGCGGGTTTTCTAGATCGCGCTGACCGGAATAACGGCTATTTTCTCCGCCACTTGGCGCTAGCCACTCTTTTTCTGAGCCCCAATAAGTGTCTTTTTCTGGGTGCCAAATATCTTCACGACCAAAAGCGAAACCAAAGGTTTTAAGCCCCATGGATTCATAAGCCATATTACCCGCCAAGATCATTAGATCCGCCCAACTGATTTTGTTGCCATATTTCTGCTTGATTGGCCACAATAAGCGACGTGCTTTATCTAAGTTAGCGTTATCGGGCCACGAGTTAAGCGGAGCAAAACGCTGGTTGCCAGTGCCCGCGCCACCGCGACCATCTGCAATTCGATAAGTACCTGCAGAATGCCATGCCATGCGGATCATCAAACCGCCGTAATGCCCCCAGTCGGCAGGCCACCACTCTTGGCTATCGGTCATTAGTGCTTTGAGATCTTTTTTCAAGGCATCAATATCCAATGTTTTTAGCGCATCGCGGTAATTAAAATCCGCACCCATTGGGTTGGTTTTCACGTCGTGCTGGTGAAGAATGTCAAGATTCAGTGCTTTTGGCCACCAATCCATGTTGGATAGTTCAGCAGAAGTTACTCCGCCGTGCATGACAGGGCATTTACCGCCCGAATTCATACCTTTATTCTCCATTGCGTTCTCCTTGCTTCGCATTACTGCGGCTATTTAAGTGTGCTTGATTTATTCTAAAAACACTCAGCACGGTCGATATTGGCTGAACATTCACTGTATTAAATTCAAATGCAACAAAACTTATAACAACATCATGTATATACAATAACAACGAGAGGTGATGAGCCTGCGGTCACGACTTGTTCGAAAAACCTTTTTCTTCAAAACCTTGCCACGATTATTGTTTCTGCTGCGTTCTGTACAGACTAGACAAGATGAGCATTAAACACTAATTCACTGTGGCTATTAATTTGATAGGCATCCTCTAACGCAATACGGCTAAGTTCACCCCTAAAGTCTCTCCTAACCACAGAACTTGTCCCTCAGAATGGTCATACCTATCGTCTCCAGAAACCGGATGGATCAACACGCTAAGACCTTCCCGATGTTCATCTAGCCACTCAATAAATCCGTGGCTATTGTCAGCAAGGTGTACTTCAAACATCGGCTTTAAGTGCGGGCCAACAAGCCTTGGTACTAAGCCAAACATGGCTTGTACATCATGTCGTTGTTGGGCAATTTTTTGTTGTACGCGTTGTGCTTTCGCTTGCTCTGCGAGATCAAAATAAACATGGGCATGAAACATAAAATAACTCCTCTTGATTTTTAAGCAGTGTACTACGCCAAAAGAGCATAGAAACCACAACAAATTTGCTGATGATTTTCAGCTAATTTGAAGGTACTAACCGCTTTGAAGGTACTTACCGCAACATATTCTATTTTAAGAGCCAAAAAATAGGCATTATCACAGGATGACGTTGATTCAAACGAAGAACCAGCGTATTAAATAACCTCAAACTTTCGATGGTGGATACCCGCTTTGCAACCTATCAATCAACTGCTCCTTTCAATGCAGCCGTTATTGGAACAGTACGGCTACCTAGCACTGATCATCAGCATCTTTTTCGAAGGGATTGGCATTCCGATGCCCGGCCAATCGCTCATGATTGCCGCGTCCATTTTGTCATCCAATGGCGTAATGAATTTCTCTCTTGTTATGATTGTATCGTGGCTAAGCTGCTTTATTGGTAATAGTTGCGGCTATCTGCTCGGCTATTATTTTGAGGGTTGGTTGGATAAAAAAGGCTATATTTCAGGGGCTAAATTTCAAAAACTGCAAAGCGCTATTCAAAAATACGGCCCGATTTGCTTAATCATCAGTCGCTTTGTTGAGGGGATGAAACAATTCATGCCATTAGCCTGCGGAGTGGCGAAAATGCCCATCAGAGTATTTTTACTGGGTAACGTGCTTGCCACCACAGTTTGGGTCGCGGTCTTTGGTTTACTCACCCATTTTGCATTTGAACATCTTCACCAAATCAGCCACTTTTATTCTGCTTACCGCTATTGGATCTGGGCAATGGCCGCTATCACTTTTATCGTTATGATTTATGCAGTATTGAAACATAGACACACTCAGCGCTGATAGCGACCTGTCTCTGACTTCATTTCCCCCTTCTGTCATCACCACATAAAAAAATAAGTGCAGGGGCTAGTGATTGTGTTTCCACTCAATTTGATGTTTGATGTTGCCATTATGTGAACATTTACACCAACTCTGAATGTGCTAAAAGAACACACTAGGATGATTTAAGGAGACAACATGGACGTGATCGTCTTAGGTAGCGGCGTCATCGGGCTAACCAGCGCATGGTATTTATCACAAGCGGGCCACCGAGTAACGGTGGTGGATCGCCAATCACAAGGTGCAAAAGAGACCAGTTTTGCTAACGCAGGGCAAATATCTTACGGCTACTCTTCCCCTTGGGCTGCACCCGGCATCCCACAAAAAGCATTAAAGTGGCTGTTTGAAGAGCATGCACCGTTGAAAATAAAACCGTCTATCGACCCACAGCTGTTGGCGTGGATGGGTAAAATGTTATTGAACTGCCAACAGGATCGTTACAACATCAATAAAGCCAGAATGCTGGCGATTGCCAATTACAGCCGCGTTTGTTTGGCTGACCTGAATCAGCAACATAACCTGCAATATCAAGGCCGTCGGCTTGGAACGTTGCAAGTATTTCGCAGCGAAAAACAGCTACAAGCGATACAAAAGGACATCAAACTACTCGAGCAAAGTGGGATTCGTTATCAGCTTCTTGATGTCGATGGGTGCATTAAGCAAGAGCCGGGGCTTGCTCTTGTACGCGATAAATTGCGAGGTGGTTTGTACCTCCCCGACGATGAAACCGGGGACTGCTATCTGTTTTGCCAACAATTAACAGAGCTCGCGAAAAGCCGTGGGGTGCAATTTCTGTTTGATACACAAATCAAAACATTAACCACTGAAGGCAAAAAGATCACCGCTATCCAAACCGATAAAGGTGAGCTGAAAGCAGACAAATATGTCGTCGCACTCGGCAGTTACTCTACCGCTTTACTGGCGACATTGGGTATCTCCATTCCTGTTTATCCAGTGAAAGGGTACTCACTAACGCTGCCGATTGTCGACGCCGAATTGTCCCCACGTTCAACGGTAATGGACGAAACATATAAAGTGGCCATCACTCGTTTTGAGGATCGAATTCGTGTCGCGGGCACGGCAGAGTTAGCCGGGTTTGATCCTGCCTTGCCTGATGCGCGCAAAGCAACCATTGCAAAAGTCGTGACCGATCTCTTTCCTCAAGGCGGTGATTTAGCACAAGCTGAATTCTGGACAGGCTTTAGACCAATGACGCCTGACGGGACCCCGATTATAGGCTCCACTCCATTTGAAAACCTCTACACCAATACCGGACATGGAACCTTAGGGTGGACGATGGCTTGCGGATCTGGGCAGCTTCTTGCCGACATTGTCAGTGAGCAAACTTGTGCTTTACCAATTCATGAGTTGAATCTCTCTCGCTACCTCATCAACTAGTTACAATAGAAAATGCTTATTATTAGCTAAACCTTAGTAGAAAGTTATTATGCATAATGATTCACCCGAGAGGATTTAATTTCCAACCTTTCGGGTGACCAACCCATATGCGCTGAAATTTTAGCCAATTCTAATTAACCCACCTATTATTTAACATTTCGTTAGCATTTTGTGTTCCTCATCACGCTAACGATTATTCACAGACAAATAAATTAACATCTAAGTTACAAAAAGATTAATATGTTGCCCACAAAGCAAACACAACACTCACCAAAACTACTAAAACAGGGAAATGCATATGCAGTCATTTGTTGATTTTCTGAATGGAATAATCTGGAGCCCGGCGCTAATTTATTTATGCCTTGGTGCGGGTTTATTCTACTCAATTGTGACCCGATTCGTTCAGGTCCGTCACTTTTTTGAAATGTGGCGACTTCTTCTTTCCGGAAAAAGCTCAACCAAAGGGATATCCTCTTTCCAAGCTTTGGCCGTTTCACTTTCGGGACGCGTCGGTACGGGTAATATTGCAGGCGTAGCCGCAGCAATTGGTTTTGGTGGCCCTGGTGCTATTTTCTGGATGTGGGTAGTGGCCTTTTTTGGTGCCGCGACTGCTTATGCTGAATCAACTCTGGCACAAATTTATAAAGAAGAAGATGAAGGTGAATTCCGTGGTGGCCCCGCTTATTACATCGAAAAAGCGATGGGACAAAAATGGTATGCATGGATCTTCGCCATTTCCACCATCTTTGCTTGTGGTGTGCTTTTACCTGGCGTGCAATCCAACAGCATTGGTAATGCCGTAGAAGCGGCTTTTGGGGCTGGCCCAATCATTGAAACCACTATCGGTAGCTTCACTTTTGCTAAGATTTTTACTGGTACCGTAGTGTCAATTATTTTAGCTTTCATCATCTTTGGTGGTGTTAAGCGTATCGCTAACTTCACACAGGTCGTGGTGCCATTTATGGCTTTGGCCTATGTCATTACTGCGTTTGTTATCATCCTGCTTAACATCAGTGAAGTACCACGTATTTTTGCCATGATCATTGGTGATGCGTTCACACCAATGGCAGGTATTGGTGCTGCGATTGGTTGGGGGGTAAAACGAGGTGTTTACTCAAACGAAGCAGGCCAAGGTACTGGACCGCACGCTGCGGCTGCCGCGAGTGTTGATCACCCAGCGCAGCAAGGTTTAGTGCAAGCATTTTCTATATACATTGATACTCTGCTGGTCTGTTCCGCAACCGCGTTCATGATTCTGATCACTGGTGCTTATAACGTACACGGCGGCGCAGAAGGTGCATTTTTAGTACAGAACATCGCGGCGGATATTAGTGCCAATGGCCCAGTATTTACCCAAATGGCGATTGAGAGCGCGCTACCGGGCGTGGGTAAACCTTTTGTTGCGTTTGCTCTGTTCTTCTTCGCCTTTACCACGATTTTGGCATACTACTATATTGCTGAAACGAATATTGCTTACATTCGCCGCACCTTTAAAGTCGATGGCCTGATGTTCCTTCTTAAAGTAGTGATCATCGCAACGGTATTCTACGGCACAGTGAGAACCGCGAACCTTGCTTGGGCAATGGGTGATGTGGGCGTGGGTTTGATGGCGTGGCTAAACATAGTCGGGATTTTGATCATCTTCTTTATGGCTAAACCAGCTATTGCAGCACTCAAAGATTATGAAGAACAACAAAAACAAGGTGTCGATGAGTATCTTTTCAACCCAATAAAACTCGGCATTAAGAATGCGACATATTGGGAAGGAAAATATAAACGCAAAACGGGACAAGAACCAACCGTAGAAGAAAGCTCCGTGGGTGTTGAACAACCATCATCCTAACGGATTAGCTAAGCTCATCAGCAAAAAGCATTCAAGGTAAACGTAAAAAGGGTTAGCAAACGCTAACCCTTTTTCTTTTTCATCAACCCGTATTAGGCTGCGATTTCTTGTGTCGTCAACTTTTCGACAACAGCGTTTTGCGCTTTCTTTTCACCAATCGGTAAAATAACACGGCCATATTCATTATTCAGAACTTGAGCCATTGCAAAATAAATCGCACTTGCGCCACAGAAGATGCCTTCAAAGCCAGCAATCGTGCCGATAAGCTCGCTACCAGTGAAATCACGCGCAGCTAGTAAAACAAATAGAATGGTCAGTGAGCCGAATACCACTTGTTTAGCGCGTGGGTAGCACAATGAACCGATAAACATGAAACCAGTGAAAATGCCCCACAACGCTAAGTACCAACCCATAAAGTGAGCAGGGCTTGCTGGTAGTCCCATGTATGGCATGACAATCAGGCCAACCAATGTGAGCCAAAATAGGCCGTAAGAGGTAAACGCTGTGGTACCAAAAGTGTCACCACGTTTAAAACACATGATACCCACGATGACTTGACTTAAACCACCGTAGAAAATACCCATCGCCAAAATCATAGAGTCGATAGGGAAAAAGCCTGCGTTATGGATATTAAGCAGGATAGTCGTCATGCCAAAACCCATTAGGCCTAGCGGCGCTGGATTGGCCAATTTAGTAGACATTCGCGAGTACCTTAAAAAATGTTGATAAAAATTACGCGCGGATTTTAGTGGAGTAGCACACAAAATGGAAAGAACGTTAACGAAAACTAAGATTGTAAATTTAACCACTTGATTGTTCAAAAAGAGAGCAGAGCAACCGAATTCGATCGTGCTGCTCTCCTTTTGCTAAATGTTACTCTCTATTGACAGTTTATTTCATCCCAAAACCAGTTACTTTGCGTGGGTGATTCCCATACTCCGGGGTTATTTTTAGCCATAAAACACTTTCCATTATGCGTAATTTTATCGCCATTTTTTGCAACAGTAACCCCTGCAACCCAGCTTGAAAAATCACTGCTTGGTGGCGTAGGCTCTGGCGTGACGGGCGGTTCTGGCTCATTGACCACTGGTGGTGGCTCAACAGGGTCAGGTGTTGTGGGCGCTGTTGAGCCACCTGTAATAAGCTTCCAAGGATCACCTTGAGTGGGTTCATTACCTTGTGACCACCACTTAGCTTCATAAGTAGCGCCTTTATAGCTCACCTTATCGCCCGTGTTATATACCTTTGTCGCTTCCCAGCCGACGATGCCATCCACTGGCGGCTCTGGTGGCGTACCGGGATCAATCGCATCCACAACACGCACTTGGGGCCAGCTAGAATGTGAACCATAAAAGTTAGTCACACATTTTTCGTAATCACCAGCAACAAGGGCTGAATACGCAGTTTGGAAACCAACCAGTTCACATTCAAACGAGTAGCCACCTGGGCGATCAGAGTAATATTTCCAATTACCATCCCAGTTGGTGTACAGCACGTCCATCGCACCGTTCAAATTTAAGCTACCGTAAGGCGTTTGCTGCCAACAGGTATTCTTTTCATCTGACTCAATCGGTATTTGATAATGATCCGCTAACCCTTCCCAGTAGCGAATGCGATTAACCGGTTGACCTTTATCTTTGTTCTGCTCACCGCACTCAATGCCACCATTGATAACGTTAATTGTGGTGCCAAAACCATAGCCAATACCGGCATCGCTTTCACGTTGCGAAGGTGTCCATGTACGGTCAATTACGTGCAACATTGCCGGTTTCGGTGCTTGAGGTGTTAAGAAAAACCAAATCGCTGAAGCTAAATTCAACCAAGAATCCGCTACCAACCCGGGGTTATTGAGTAGTACTTTGGCATCACCATCAAACATCACTTCAGAAAAAGCGCCATAGTTGAAATGGTAAGAGAGCTGCTTCGCACCTCGACCAAAATAACCTTGCCCAGCGGCGCACGGCCAACGAGCATTTTGCCAATCATTTTGGCCACAACCGGTTGTGTAGCCACTTTGCCCTTCAGACCAACCCATTTCACGCACATGAACCAATGCTTGCTGCCATTCTTCAAGCCTATTCGGATTATCAGATACGTTGTCTTTCGCAATGTGACCACCCGTTTCTTGTGAGAAATGAGCAAAAGCCGTCACGATGGATTTTTTACAAATTGCGTCAGAATCTCGGCCATCCGTATATTCGCCACAAAACGCGGGGAATTTGCCAATTGCCCGTAAGAAGCGTGTGTAGGTGTATTCGGGAGCCGCCATTTGAGTTAAGAAATCCCACTCGTACTGTGGAAAAACTCGTTCAACACGCTTGACGTTTTCAGGGTTAGAACTTAAACCCGGTACTATTGCTTCAACAATCGCATTCGAACGCGTTTCTAGTGCTTTCGACCAGATGGCATACATAGGATCCGCTGTTTTGGCTTTTTCTGCCGCTTGTAGCTCTACTTTAGAGACAATATAACCCGCGGAATTTTCAGGGTCAGGTAAGATATTTAACGCGTAACTGTTTGCGGCTAAGACACTGCTAATCAGCACGGCTAAATGCTTTGTTTTCAACATATCAATCCCTTATTTTTTGCTTAGTGGGTACGGTGAAAATAGTATGGATAGCCGAGCCATTGTTGACAGTGAAACTTATTAATTAAATGTCAAAATGCGAGTGGTTTCATCATGATGTAAACCAATTATCGTACGGCGACATCGCCCTTTGAAGGCAAGTCGATAAATATGAAAAAGCCTCAAAAAAGCTTGAGGCTTTTAGAGTTCAATCTATTTTTCATCAGGTTAAGTGAACAACCAATGCCTCAAATTTCTCAAGCATCATCGCACCGGCAATGGCTTAGCGCACATGAGCGTGGCCAGTAAAAAAGTGATGAACTGGGCCGCGACCTTGGCCAACATCCAGTTCATCGGCATAGCCAATGGCTTGCGATATGTACTGCTTAGCCAAATACACGGATTTGTGCAGGTTATTTCCTTGAGCAAGATAAGAAGCGATCGCAGAAGAGAGCGTGCAACCCGTCCCATGGGTATTTTGGGTTGGAAAACGCTTCGCACTGAGTAATTCTGACGAAGATTGCATGATCAAAAGATCGTTGCTGTTTTCATCTTGTTCTAAATGCCCACCTTTTAGCAGCACCGCCTTTGCACCCAACGCTCGTAAATCAGCCACCATACCGCTCATTTCGACTCCAGATTGAGGAACCGGCTTGCCAGTAAGTACTGCTCCCTCAAATAAATTGGGGGTAATGATGTCAGCCAAAGGGATCAACATTTCTTTTAATGTACTGATTGCCGATTGCTCAAGTAATAAATCACCACTGGTCGCCACCATCACGGGGTCTATCACAAGGCTCTTGGGTTGGTATTGCTGCATTTTGTTGGCAACGATCTTGATGATACTGGCATCGGCTAGCATGCCAATTTTAACGGCCACGATCTTCAAGTCGCTAAAGACGGCATCTAACTGGCTTTCGATATGATCAAGTGGAATAGGGAAAATGGCGGAAACGCCTTGAGTATTTTGTGAAGTAATGGCGGTAATAACGGAACACGCGAAACTGCCGGTTGCCGATATCGCTTTGATGTCGGCTTGAATGCCTGCCCCTCCACCGCTATCAGACCCTGCGATAGTAAGTACAACGGGTATGTTTAATCGCGTCGTTTCTTGAGTATGTTTCTGTATTGGGTGTGCCATGGTCGCTCCTATGACAGACATACAGGAACTGACTTTGACCGTGATTTGAAAAGTTCGGTAATCGAATTTACAAAGGTTAGCCGTTGTTATTCGGCTGGTGACAAAGTGCTCATAGTTCCCTACGTCAGTATTAACTGAATCAGGTTCGACGGGTCTCGAATTTCGATCTCAGCCGATGCAGAATCTGCATCGGCTCCCCGACTATTTCGCAGCAATCATAACAGGGCACTCACCGAAGGAGTACGCTTTTTTGGAGGATTATTCCCACTCAATCGTTGCTGGTGGCTTACCTGAAATATCGTAAACCACACGAGAAATACCATTCACTTCATTGATGATACGGTTAGAAACCTTACCCAAGAACTCATAAGGCAGGTGCGCCCAATGTGCTGTCATAAAGTCAATGGTTTCCACAGCGCGTAGTGATACAACCCAATCGTATTTACGTCCATCACCCATAACGCCTACTGAACGAACAGGTAAGAAAACCGTGAAAGCTTGTGACACTTTGTTATACAGATCAGCGGCATGCAGCTCTTCAATGAAAATAGCATCGGCGCGGCGCAGCAAATCACAGTACTCTTTCTTCACTTCGCCCAACACGCGTACGCCAAGGCCAGGACCAGGGAACGGATGGCGGTAAAGCATGTTGTAAGGCAGACCAAGCTCTAGGCCAATCTTGCGTACTTCATCTTTGAAAAGCTCACGCAGTGGTTCAACCAATCCCATTTCCATATCATCAGGCAAACCGCCAACGTTATGGTGAGATTTAATCACATGCGCTTTGCCTGTTTTAGAGGCGGCCGATTCAATCACATCTGGGTAAATCGTGCCTTGCGCGAGCCACTTTGCATTTTTCAATTTCTTTGACTCTTCATCGAAGATATCAACAAACACATGGCCAATAATTTTGCGTTTCGCTTCCGGATCAGACTCACCTTGCAGTGCGTTGAGGAAACGATCTTCTGCATTAACATGAATGATGTTTAAGCCAAATTTGTTGCCAAACATATCCATTACTTGCTGAGCTTCATTCAGACGCAATAGGCCGTTATCAACGAACACACAGGTTAATTTATCGCCAATCGCTCGGTGAGCCAGCATCGCCACAACTGACGAATCTACACCACCCGATAGGCCAAGGATCACTTCATCGTCGCCGACTTGCTCTTTAATACGAGCAACCGCATCTTCGATGATAGACTCAGCCGTCCATAGACGCTCACAACCACAAACGTTGAGAACGAAATTCTCAAGCATTTTTAGACCGTTTTTGGTGTGCGTCACTTCTGGGTGAAACTGCACGCCATAATATTTTTTCTCTTCGTTCGCCATTGCCGCATAAGGACAAGTTTCCGTTTGCGCTGTTTTTACAAAATCAGCTGGAATCTGCACCACTTTATCACCGTGGCTCATCCAAACGTCTTGCGTTAGCTCAAGGTCGCTAAACAGGGCCGATTCACCCATTAGCTGTACAGCTGCATAACCAAATTCACGTTCCTCAGAACTGGCCACTTTTCCGCCCAACTGTTCAGCCATGGTTTGCATGCCATAGCAAACACCAAACACAGGTACGCCAGAATCAAACACATATTGTGGCGCACGCGGAGAGTTGGCTTCAGTCACACTTTCAGGACCACCAGAAAGAATAATGCCATCTGGGTTGAATTCACGGATGTCTGCTTCTTCAACATCCCAGCTCCACAGCTCACAATAAACACCGATTTCGCGAACACGGCGGGCAACCAGTTGTGTGTACTGAGAGCCGAAATCTAAGATCAGAATACGTTGGTCATGGATATCTTTAGTCATTTAAGGTCAATCTCAATCATTAATGTAGTGGATGGGGAGCATCGCGCTCCCCATAAGCTTCAAGCTATTCGTGGTTCGTCATTAACCCAAGCGGTAGTTTGGCGCTTCTTTGGTAATTTGAACGTCGTGCACGTGTGACTCTTTCATACCTGCACCAGAGATACGAACAAACTCGGCTTTAGTGCGCAGATCTTCGATAGTGGCCGAGCCAGTTAAGCCCATGCTTGAGCGTAAACCACCCATTTGTTGATGAACGATCTCTTTTAGACGGCCTCGATAAGCGATACGGCCTTCGATCCCTTCAGGTACAAGCTTGTCAGCTGCATTGTCAGATTGGAAATAACGATCAGAAGAGCCTTGAGACATTGCACCCAGCGAACCCATACCGCGGTAAGCTTTATATGAACGACCTTGGAACAAAATAACTTCACCCGGAGCTTCTTCAGTACCAGCAAACATGGAGCCGACCATCACGCAAGATGCACCAGCAGCAATCGCTTTACAAATATCGCCAGAAAAACGAATACCGCCATCAGCAATCACAGGAATACCGTATTGATCAGCCACTTCAGCTGCATCAGAAATCGCCGTAATTTGAGGAACACCAACACCCGTTACAATACGCGTTGTACAGATTGAACCCGGGCCAATACCGACTTTGACCGCGCTTACGCCCGCGTCAATTAGAGCTTTCGCACCGGCACCCGTTGCAACATTGCCGCCGATAATATCGAGATCAGGATAAGCGGCGCGCGTTTCACGAATACGGTTAAGTACACCTTCTGAATGGCCATGAGAAGAGTCAATCAGTAGAACATCCACTCCCGCTTCCACTAATGCTTTTACGCGCTCTTCATTGCCAGCACCGGCACCAACAGCCGCACCAACACGTAAACGCCCTTGTTCATCTTTACAAGCATTCGGTTTGCGTTCTGCTTTATGGAAATCTTTCGCGGTGATCATACCAGTCAGTTTGAATTCATCATTCACTACCAAGACTTTTTCAACACGCGCTTTGTGCATGCGCTCTTGTACATCCTGACGAGATGCGCCCTCTTTAACTGTGGCTAAGCGATCTTTTGGTGTCATGACTGCTTCAACTTTTTTTGTTAAATCAGTAACAAAGCGAATATCGCGGCCGGTGATGATACCGACAAGCTCATTGTGATCGCTCACCACAGGGAAACCGGCAAAACCATGTTTCTCTGTCAAAGCAATCACATCTTGAATGGTTGCGTCAGGGCGAACTGTTACTGGCGCTGTGACTACACCCGCTTCAAAAATTTTGACAAGACGGACTTGTTCAGCCTGCTCTTCAATGGGCATATTTTTGTGGATAAAACCAATACCACCCTCTTGGGCAAGAGCGATCGCAAGGCGAGCCTCTGTCACTGTATCCATAGAAGCTGAGATCATCGGAATGTTCAGTGCGATATTTTTGGTCAGCTGAGTATGGAGATCGGCTGTGTTTGGGAGAACGGTGGAGTGTGCTGGTACGAGAAGAACATCATCGAATGTCAGCGCTTCTTTGGCAATTCTTAGCATTTGCAATATCTCACAATTAAGAGGAGTGAATAAAAGGTAAATCCAAGTTGTCTCAAGATTTGCCCTAATACACAATGAACAGGATAAATCGATTTGGATTTGATATTGCGGTCGGATTATACGCCCGAGGTAATCGCTTGACCACTCATTTTTTCATTTTTAATTTGCATTCCAACCCTTGATATGTATTATATTGCCGCTAATTTCCATACCCTCGTCTAGGGGATTAGCCTTGCCTTCTTTGACCAACGAAAACATCTACACTGTCTCCCGTCTCAATGCTGAAGTACGCCTGTTACTTGAAAATGAAATGGGCATTGTGTGGCTCGTTGGTGAAATATCGAACTTCTCCGCTCCGGTTTCTGGCCATTGGTATCTCTCACTCAAAGATTCTCGCGCGCAGGTAAAATGTGCGATGTTCAAAGGCAATAATCGCTTTGTGACCTTCAAACCTAAAAATGGCCAGCAGGTACTTGTTAAAGCGCGTCTTTCTCTTTATGAACCTAGAGGTGACTACCAAGTCATTATCGAGAGTATGCAACCCGAAGGGGATGGTCGTCTCCAGCAAGAGTTTGAAAAGCTGAAGATGCAGTTGGCCGCGGAAGGGCTGTTTGCACAATCCAATAAGCGCCCCTTGCCGGAAAATCCTCAATGCGTCGGAGTTATTACTTCAAAAACTGGCGCAGCCCTGTTTGATATTCTTGATGTGCTCAAGCGGCGCGATCCAAGTTTGCCCGTCATCATTTATCCTACACTGGTTCAAGGCGAACAAGCGGCCATTCAAATTGCTCAAGCAATTGGTAGAGCAAATGCGAGGCAAGAGTGTGACGTATTGATTGTGGGTCGCGGTGGCGGTTCTTTAGAAGACTTATGGTGTTTTAACCACGAGATCGTAGCGCGCACAATTGCCGCTAGTCAGATCCCAATTATCAGTGCCGTCGGGCATGAAATCGATGTGACGATTGCTGATTTTGTGGCTGACGTACGTGCCCCAACCCCCTCCGCTGCTGCAGAATTAGTCAGCCGAGACAACAGTAATAAGCGACAAGCTTTCGCCTCATACCAGCACAAGCTACAAAGTGCGATGCGCTATTACACCAGTCAACAAGCGCATCATTTACGCGCTTTGGTTCACGCGCTAGAGAAACAGCACCCCACTTATCGCTTGCAGCGTCAAAGCCAGCAACTTGATGACACAGAAATGCGCCTACAGCGGGCGATACACCGCTATATTTCGACTCAGCGCGAGCACATTGGCCAGCAATACCATCAACTGCAGTTGCATTCTCCCGTACAAACCTTAGCGAAGCAGCAGCATCGACTAGCCAAAAGCGAGCAACGATTGCTGGACGTAATGGAGAAAAAGCTCCTGCGCACAGCACACCGTTTAACGCTAGCCGCAGAGAAGCTTGACGCAGTAAGCCCATTAGCGACACTAAAACGAGGCTATTCGATCACGCGAGATAGCTCAGGCAAAGTGATTCACCGCGCTTGCGATCTAAAAACTGGCGATCAATTGATTACGCGAGTGGCGGATGGCGAAGTTTTCTCTACCGTCAATTAATCACTTAATCCTGTGCTTGAAACTCAAATCGAATCTTAGATTTTGATTTGAGCTCATTGCATGAGTTACAGAAAAAGTTTGCCGCGCCACACGCCTGCAATTTCTCCAGCTCAGAATCACACTCAGGGCAAAAACCAATTTTGTTAAAGTGATGTTTGCACTGAGTACAATGGTAACGCCCATCCCACGCCAGTGGATTTTGGCAACAAGGGCAAAGATTTTCCTGCATATTGATCCCATCTCTCTTTGTGTCTTTCACATAACATCTTTCACATAGTGTGATTTTGGTAGATGTTTTATATCGTTCGTTTTAATAGATAGCTCGTTTGCGTAGATAGTTCGTGCATGTGATAGCCGACACTTCATCAAACGGCATGTATGGTCTCGGATTATCGAGAGTTCAGCTTTGATCTCTATCACAATACCTTTAGGCTCACCAACCATCTCATACACATTAGGCTATGATCGATAAAAGATCTCAGCCTGATCATTTGCTTTATCTGCTCCGTTCAGCGATCTACTCTCAAAAGAACATTTATATAACCACACGCCGAAAGCATAAGTTACATATTCTGCATATGGATTTATAACGATATAAAACTCCACTTGATAGCTAATAAATCAAAAAAACCAGAATATATTAAAATGATCTTTTGGCGAAATGTTCTACTCATTTTGTTTGATACTTATACAAAGCAGCAACGTTGCCATGCTCTGTTTTTCACTCAATCATTTTGGTACTGCACTTCATTTCCAGACCGCCACGTTAGTGAGGCTCTATCGCCAATGATAAATTTTAGGCAAAAAAATACCCAAGTCTAAACTTGGGTATTTCAGTTATGAGGAAGGCTACTTGCTACGTCCTTTCATCATCGTCATTAAGCGTTTACGTTTACGCTCTTGAGATAAGGTCAGCTTATTCACTTTTCCTTCAAATGGGTTATCACTGCTTTGGAACTGGATACGAATAGGCGTACCCATGATTTCTAAAGACTTACGGTAATAGTTCATCAAATAACGTTTGTAAGAATCTGGCAGCTCATTCACCAAGTTACCGTGTACAACGATAATCGGCGGGTTATAACCACCTGCGTGAGCATATTTAAGTTTTACGCGGCGGCTACGAACCATAGGCGGTTGGTGATCATCGGTTGCCATTTTAAGAATACGAGTCAATACCGATGTACCAACACGTGTTGTCGCCGATTTATACGCTTCTTGAACCGATTCAAATAGATGACCAACACCCGTACCATGCAATGCAGAGATAAAGTGGATACGAGCAAAATCGACAAAGCCTAAACGGCGGTCTAGCTCTTTCTTGACACGTTCTTTGACGTCGTTATCGAGCCCATCCCACTTATTGACTGCAAGCACTATCGAACGTCCGGCGTTTAATGCAAAACCTAGCAGGCTAAGATCTTGATCTGAGATATTCTCACGAGCGTCAATGACTAACAGAACAACGTTTGCATCTTCAACGGCTTTTAAGGTTTTGACGACCGAGAATTTCTCAACCGTTTCGTTAATGCGAGTACGACGACGCACGCCAGCAGTATCAATCAATACATACTCGCGCTCATCACGCATCATCGGGATGTAGATGGAGTCTCGCGTCGTTCCGGGCATGTCGTAAACCACAACACGCTCTTCACCGAGAATGCGGTTGGTGAGTGTCGATTTACCGACATTCGGACGGCCAATGATCGCCAGTTTTATCGGCTGATCTTGCAGACGTTTGTATTCAGCTTCGGCTTCTTCTTCGGTGTAATCTAACTTTTCTTCTTCAGCATCTTCAAAGTCGGTTAGATCTTCGATTTCGCCTTCAGCCTGCTCGAGCATTTCTTCAGCAAGTGGATTCAAAGCTCGGTCGATAAGGATCCCAACACCACGGCCATGAGCGGCAGCAATTTGGTACATTTGATCGACGCCCAATTGCCAAAACTCAGCACTTGCAGCATCAGCGTCAATGCCATCCACTTTATTCACGACTAGAATAGCGCGCTTTTCAATCTTACGCAGATGTTGGGCTATCACTTCATCAGCCGCCGTTAAACCAGCGCGACCATCAACCATAAATAGCACAACATCAGCTTCATCAATCGCGGCCAATGACTGTTGAGCCATTTTCGTTTCTACACCCTCTTCACTACCATCAATACCGCCAGTATCGATAACAATGAAGTCGTGCTCACCCAATTTAGCTTGGCCATATTTACGGTCACGCGTTAAACCGGGGAAATCCGCCACCAACGCATCGCGAGTGCGAGTTAATCGGTTAAACAACGTAGATTTACCGACATTGGGACGCCCAACAAGAGCAACAACAGGAACCATACTAACCTCTACAATATTTTCTCTTATGTAGTTATAGGTAAACACTTGCTAGCAAGCATTAAATTTTTACCTATAACCACATCTACTTATTCAATAAAACGGCCCCTAACTGTTACCAGCCAGGAGCCGAATGTGAATTATATCACGATTTATTTTTTAATCGTCAGTTTCTTTACATTGCCATTACGGGTCATGCTGACATAACCATCATCTACAGCGAGAGGACTCACCGCAAAACCGCTCTTATCAACCAACTGTTGGGCAACGAATTCACCACTGCTGCGATCAATCCAATGTAGATACCCTTCACTGTCACCTAGCACAAGGTAGCCATTGATAATCGCTGGTGCAGTTAGCAAACGGTGTTCAAGCTGTTTGTTGCTCCAAAGTTCGGTACCGCTTCTTGTATCCACAGCCACCACATGATCTTTGTCGGTCACCACAAATAATCGGCCACCATCGCTAGCCATGTCTGTTGCTGAAGAGTAATTCCGCTTCCAAGCTGGTTTGCCCGAACGCAGATCAATGGCGATCAACTGGCCATTAAAACCAACCGCATACAGCATGCCGCCAATCACGATAGGTGAGGCATCAACATCGACTAGACGGTCAATTTCAGTGGCACCTTTAGGCATACCAATCGGTTGTTGCCAAATCAACTGTCCACGCTCAACGATAGCGGCAGCAAGACGGCCACCTGAGGTTCCCCAAAAAACACCGCCCGATACCGCAACAGGTTTGCTGTCACCTCTCAACGTTAAATTAGGAACTTCAGTACTGATGGTCCATTTTTGCTCACCCGTCGCTTGGTCTAAACTCACCAAAGTGCCACGACTGGTATTAACAATGATCATGTTCGCATCTGCAGCCGGAGCTGCTAGCACTTCACCGTCGACTTTAACTTGCCATACAAGCTCACCCGTAGCTTCATTAAGCGCAGTGACTAAACCGTTTTCACTACCAATGTAAATTTGGCTATAGGCCGCCGCTATACCGCCGGATAAACGCATGGTGCCATCTTGTTCAAGATCGGTTTTCCACAGCTCTTTACCCGTTTTAGGGTTTAAGGCTTTCACCAAACCATCACGGCTAGCAATAAATACTTTGTCGTAAGCGTATTCTGGAGATAACTTTGAGAAGTAATGCCCTACGCCATCACCGATCGATGTGCTCCACTGAGTTGTGGGCGTAAATTCACTCGTTACCATTGGCACAGGAGCCATAATAATGGTGTCTTCTTCACTAGCACACCCTGCAAGTGCTCCAAGCACAACGGCAGAAACGAGCACTTTGTTGAACAACTTTTTCATCAACTTGTGCCCTTATTTGGCAAGATCGTCCAGTTTCATCTGTAGCGTTTGGCTTGCATCGTCAGCTTGTTGTGCTTCCGTGTATGCCGCATAAGCCGCGTCCGTGTCGCCTTTACGCAGTGAGATATCACCACGCAGTTCCGCAATGCGTCCCGCCCACCCTTTCTCTGTGATGGTCGTAAGATCAGCTAAGGCGGCATCAAACTGGCCTTGTTCCGCTTTAATACGGGCCACGCGATAGGTCGCTAACGGTAGAATAGCATCATCTTTGGTGTTTGCTTTTGCCCATTCAAGCTGCGCTAAAGCTTCATCAATTTGACCCGCTTCTACTTGAACTTTTGCAAGTTGTAGTGCGGCTAAGACGGCATATTCTGTACCTTTATTACTATCAATAAAGCTCTCAACAACCATCTCTGCTTCTGCGCCTTTTGCAGCTAACTGAGTTACCGCTTTGCTATAACTTTCAGAAGCGGCTTCTTGCGCAGCAATAACGCTATCTTGGTAGTAACGCCAACCAAACAAGCCACCAAGGCCAATTACAGCACCAAAGATCACGGCTTTACCGTTCTCTTTCCACCAATCTTTTATCGCTTCAACTTGTTGTTCTTCAGTATCGTAGAGTTCCACTTCCTGTCCTCTTTAATAGATGTCTCAAATGCGCTTGCTTACACAAGATGCGTCAGTTTGCTCGCGACTTCAGTTTGAGAAATCGTAATTTGTTCACCACCGATAAGATCTTTGAGAACTACTGTGCTTTCTGCGACTTCATCTTCGCCTAATACCAAAGCCACCGCAGCGCCCACTTTATCAGCACGTTTAAATTGTTTTTTGAAGTTACCACCACCAAAATGGTTCATAACACGCAGCCCCGGAACCTGTTCACGCAACTGCTCAGCAAGTTTCATTGCTGCCATCATAGTGCCTTCACCCGCACTGACCATGTACACATCGACACTGCGACGCACGTCGGTCAGTTCCAGTGTTTCCATCATCAGCACTAAGCGCTCTAACCCCATGGCAAAACCCACTGCCGGTGTCGCTTTGCCACCCAGTTGTTCTACCAAGCCATCATAACGTCCACCGCCACAAACCGTACCCTGAGCACCTAAGCTTTCAGTGATCCACTCAAATACGGTGCGGTTGTAGTAGTCTAGGCCGCGCACCAAGCGCTCGTTAACTTGATATTCGATACCCGCAGCAGTAAGAAGTTCACATAAGCCTGCAAAATGTTGCTTGGATTCTTCATCTAGATACTCAGACAATTTGGGTGCGTCACCTAAAATCGCTTGAATATCTGGATTTTTAGTATCGAGTACTCGCAGTGGGTTGGTGTACATGCGACGTTTGGCATCGTCATCCAACACCTCTTGATGCTGCTCTAAATAGTCAATCAAAGCGGTGCGGTAATTGGCACGCGCTTCAAGAGAACCAATTGAGTTCAGTTCCAAACGAACATGTTTGTCGATGCCCAATTCACGCCACAAACGCGCGGTCATCATAATCAGCTCGGCATCAACATCAGGGCCATC
Organism: Vibrio sp. 1151_11; assembly: GCF_029478525.1. Lineage (NCBI taxonomy): Bacteria > Pseudomonadati > Pseudomonadota > Gammaproteobacteria > Vibrionales > Vibrionaceae > Vibrio > Vibrio sp. 1151_11. The sequence continues at coordinate 108,876 of NZ_SHMN01000007.1, forward strand.
CAGGCCAAACACTTCAACCCCACATTGGTGGAATTGACGGTAGCGCCCTTTTTGCGGACGTTCATGACGGAACATCGGCCCCATGTACCATAAACGTTGCTCTTGGTTGTAGAGCAAACCATTTTCGATACCAGAACGGACACAACCTGCGGTACCCTCAGGGCGAAGCGATAAACTGTCACCATTGCGATCTTCAAAAGAATACATCTCTTTTTCAACCACATCGGTCACTTCACCGATCGCACGGCTAAATAGATGTGTCATCTCAACGATAGGCATACGTACTTCATTGTAGCCATATGCACTAATCACGTTTTTCACTGTGCCTTCCACTTTTTGCCAAAGTGGAGACTGAGTTGGGAGGCAGTCGTTCATGCCTCGAATTGCTTGAATTGTTTTTGCCACAATACTTACCGTAAGGTCGTTGAGATTAATTTTGTTCGATTTGAGTCACGTTGATTCGGTTCTTCTCATCGAGAATAGAGGCCTTCGCGCGAATTTTCGCTTCGAGTTGGCTGACCAGATCATCGTTATCAAAACGCTCTTTCTGGCGGACGCCGTCTTCGTAGAATGCACTTTTCTTGTTGCTGCCAGCCAAACCAAGATGAGAAGCTTCAGCTTCACCTGGGCCATTAACCACGCAACCGATGATCGAGACATCCATAGGTGTCAAAATATCTTCCAGACGTTGCTCTAACGCATTGACTGTGGCGATCACATCAAACTCTTGACGTGAACAGCTTGGACAAGCGATGAAGTTAATGCCTCGCGAACGAATACGCAGCGATTTAAGAATATCAAAGCCGACTTTGATCTCTTCGATCGGATCCGCAGCCAGTGAAATACGCAGCGTATCACCGATGCCTTCGGCAAGCAGCATACCTAAGCCCACTGCCGATTTAACTGCACCGGCTCTTGCGCCTCCTGCTTCCGTAATACCAAGATGCAGAGGTTGGGCAATCTGTTTAGCCAGTAAACGGTAGGAATCAACGGCGAGAAAAACATCCGATGCTTTAACGCTGACTTTGAATTGATCAAAGTTGAGTCTTTCAAGAATATCGACATGACGCATCGCTGACTCGACTAAAGCGGCCGGTGTTGGCTCACCATATTTCATTTGGATCTCTTTTTCGAGCGACCCACCATTCACGCCAATCCGAATGGGTATGTTCTTGTCACGTGCGCAATCGACCACGGCGCGAATACGTTCTTCGTTGCCAATGTTACCAGGGTTGATACGCAAGCAATCAACGCCATATTCGGCGACTTTCAACGCAATGCGGTAATCAAAATGGATGTCAGCCACCAGCGGGATGGATACTTGCTGCTTGATCAACTTGAACGCTTCTGCCGCGTCCATTGTCGGTACAGAAACTCGTACGATATCAGCCCCGACTTTTTCTAACGCTTTAATTTGAGCGACCGTTGCCGCAACATCGGTAGTGCGCGTGTTGGTCATAGATTGAACAGCAATAGGAGCACCATCACCGATGGGCACATTACCGACATAAATACGCGTCGATGAACGACGCTTAATTGGAGATTCGTGTTGCATAGTATTTTCTAAGGTAAGGTGAATCGAGCGACTTTACCGGAAGTATACCCAGAAAGGTCTACAGGTTCACTTGCAAATGTCATTGAAACGCTTTCAGGCGCGCCAAGAATGATTTGAAACGGAGCTTCACCTTGCAAGGTTACGGTTTGCCCTGATTTTTTAATCCCAGTGGAAAGGGTTTTACCTGCTGCATCTTTCACCTGAATCCAACAATCTGCGCTGAATGTGAGTGTGAGAGGAGCGTATGGATTCGTTGCATCCTGCGGTGGCGTCTTCTCCAATACAGGATCGTCGCTCGCACTCAGGTCGGCTTCGGCTGTATCATCTTCAGGTGAAGGGATAAGTTCTGCAGCCTGAGTGTTGATTTCTACAGGGGCATCCACCGCTTCTGCTTCTACTTGAGATTCGTCAACCGTAGGCACTAATTCAGGAACGGTCGTGAAATCCTCATCTCGCAAACGCTCAACCGATGTCGACGTGATTGATGGTGAACTCTCAACCACAACATTCTCTTGTTCTTGGTTTTGCCACCACCATAATGAGGAAATACCAATAATGATGGCAAAAATACCCCATGTCAGCGTCATAATACGGCTATCGTGTTTCTCTCGCTTGGTTTTCTTTGAAAAACTTTGCATCGGTTGTTCAGCGACAACCGTAGGATAGCAATCATCAAAGGAAGCTAAAATAACTGACTCTTTGATCCCGACGGCCTTCGCATAGGAACGTAAATAACCGCGAGTAAACGTCGCCACTTGGTCCGAGGCGAAGTTATTCTCTTCTAAACTCTGAATGATAGAGAGACGTAACCGCAACCTATCGGCAACTTGCTTTTGCGTTAATCCCAACGCTTCACGCTTTGCCTTTAATAAAGTACCGGGTTGCACCGTGTCTGTTTTTACATCTGCAATAATCTGTTCTTGTTCAGTAGTCATCCGTTTTGTACATCTCATTATGTTATGGCTCGAATGGCACCGTCATCACTTTTATTGTTATTAGTTCGTAGTAATAAAATGGTGCATTCCAACACGGTGAAAAATTTGCATTCATTGATGCAGGCGACAGTTCAAATTTAACATTACGTCAGTTAGCAATTCTAATGGATATTTGACGTTAAACAACATGGCTTTAGGAAAGAAATTACAGCTAGGTCAATATTTTTCATAAAATTGACGTCAAAATCGCGGAAAATTATTTCAAATGGTAAAAATGCACAAAGCCAGAGGAATCTCTGGCTTTGCTTTATCATCCGATTTAGACCGATTTGACAGGAATGACATCGCCACCCATTTGTTTCATTTTGGTCCGTTTGGTTCTATCAATCACATCACCCACTAGCTGCCCACAAGCGGCATCAATATCATCACCACGAGTTTTACGCACCGTCACTGTGTGTTCATACTGCATCAGTGTTTTTTGAAAACGGTCAATACGTGAATTACTCGGTTTTTTATAAGGTGAACCGGGATAAGGGTTAAATGGGATCAGGTTAATTTTGCACGGCGTGCCTTTCATCAACTTAGCCAATTCGTGCGCGTGGTCCATATCGTCATTGACGTGATCCAGCAACACATATTCCACCGTAACCTTGCCACGGTTTGCATTTGAAGTGGCGATATAACGACGCACTGAGGCCAAGAAATCTTGAATATCCCAGCGATCATTGATCGGCATAATTTCGCTGCGTAATTTGTCATTGGGTGCATGCAATGAAATCGCTAATGCAACATCGATTTGCCCTGTCATTTGATCAAGACCAGAAACCACGCCCGAAGTCGACACGGTGACACGACGTTTTGACAAGCCAAAACCTAAATCATCCAGCATGATCTCTAACGCTGGGATCAAGTTTTTCATGTTGAGCAAAGGCTCGCCCATCCCCATCATTACTACGTTAGTAATCGGACGACGACCCGTCTCTTTCTCAAGGCCAATTTCTCTCGCTGCGCGCCAAACTTGCCCGATAATTTCAGACACTTTGAGGTTACGGTTAAAACCTTGCTGAGCCGTTGAACAGAATTTGCATTCCAGAGCACAGCCAACTTGGGAAGAGACGCACAAAGTCGCTCGGTCTTCCTCTGGGATGTAAACCGTTTCAACATCTTGATCTCCTACACGCATCGCCCACTTAATCGTACCATCAGACGAATGTTGTGCTTGTGAAACGATCGGCGCGCGAATTTCACAGCGTTGCTGCAGTTGCTCACGCAGTTTCTTGTTGATATTGGTCATTTGTTCGAAGTCATCACAACCAAAATGGTAGATCCACTTCATGACCTGATCAGCGCGGAACGCTTTTTCACTGAGCTCTTCAGCAAAAAATTTACGCAGACCTTGGCGATCAAAATCAAGTAGATTGACTTTTTCAATAGTCATGTGGCCTCTCAACGACGGAAACAATAAATAAGGGCGCGAATTGTACAGCCTTTATGCAGTAACAACAAGGGTTGTACAACCCTTCAATTACTAAGTCATTCAATGCTTGGCGGATTGTTTTTACTCTACAGCTCCCAATCATACGAGTATAAAAAAGCCTCACAACGTGAGGCCTTAATCGAAAGGATTTGGGATAGAGAACGCCAAGATTAACGAGAGAAAATCTCTGATTCTGGGAAGAAAAAGGCGATTTCACGTGCCGCCGATTCAGGACTATCACTGCCATGAACTGAGTTATGGCGCATGCTTAATGCGTAATCAGCACGAATGGTTCCACATGCCGCTTCTTCTGGGTTAGTTTTACCCATTAATTCGCGGTAACGAGCAATAACATCTTCACCTTCAAGCACTTGAGCCATGATCGGCCCTGAGGTCATAAATTCTTTTAGTGCTGGAAAAAACGCTTTGCCTTCATGCTCAGCATAAAAGCCGCTCGCTTGCTCTTCGTTCAAATGTACCATTTTCGCGGCGATAATACGCAAACCTGATTTTTCGATACGGTGATAGATTTCACCAATCAAGTTACGTTCTACCGCATCGGGTTTAATGATAGAAAATGTTCTTTCTAGAGCCATAAGGTTATCCTTTTTCTTTTGTTTTTTTAGTTATAGTGAACCGCCCACAACAGAGAGTTGAGCGGTTTTTCATTATTGAGCTTGGTCGGTCAAAATGCGTGCTAATGTACGCACCCCCATCGCCGTTGCACCTGCGGCCCATTTATCGCTTGCTGATTTGCGGTAAGTACCGGCGCAGTCAAAGTGCAGCCACCCTTTTTTGTAATCTTCAACAAAGTAAGAGAGGAAGGCCGCTGCGGTACTTGCTCCCGGTGAATAATCACCTGAGCTGATGTTAGAGAGATCCGCAAAGCTTGAAGGTAACATAGAGCGATGAAACTCAGCCAAAGGCAGAGGCCATAAGCCTTCTTTCTCTTGGTGAGCTGCCACCAATGCCTGCTGGGATAAGCTCTCATCAAAGCTGAGTAGTGCATGGTAATCATTGCCGAGTGCATTTTTGGCGGCACCCGTTAATGTCGCGCAATCAATAATAAGCTGCGGTTTTTGCTCGTTAGCATAAATCAAGCCATCGGCCAACACTAGGCGGCCTTCTGCATCGGTGTTCATTATTTCAACTGTGGTGCCGTTTTTATAAGTGATGATATCACCTAGTTTCAAGGCGCGTCCGGAAACCATATTTTCTGCACAACACAAAATGAGTTTCACACGTTTATTAAAACCACGCATGATAGCCAAACCAAGACCACCGGTGATCGTTGCAGCGCCCCCCATATCTGCTTTCATCGCCGACATAAAGTTGGACGTTTTTAAACTGTAACCACCAGAATCAAAAGTAATGCCTTTGCCAATTAAGCAAGCAAAAACAGGAGCACTTTCTTTTCCTGTCGGATTGTAATCGAGTTGCAGCATGGCTGACGTACGCTCGGAGCCGCGACCAACCGCATAAATACCTTCCCAACCTTCGGTGAGTAGATCTTTATCTTTGACAATGCGGTAGCTGACATGCTCAGGGGCTAGCGATTTGATGAACTCAGCCGCCATGGTCGCTAACTGACGCGGCGCGACTTCTTCAGCGCTTTTATTGATGATATCACGCGTCCATTCCGTCGCTTTAATACGATATTCTAACTCGGCTTGATCTGACTCACTCAGCGGTTGCCATTCTAGTGTGTTGAGTTTTTTCGCTTCACGATAACCTTGGTAGAAAGCCCAAATATTTTCTAAGTGCCAACCGTCACCTTGTAGGCTGATAGCTCTGATAGCTTGCCCATCAAGCTTACGTGCCGCGCGCTGAACCGCGCTGAGTTCATGCTCACTCTCAATAGCATGAATTGTGGCACCATTTTCTGAAAACGAAACAATCGCCTTTTCTCCCCACTGAGGCTGGGCAGCTTGTTGGCTGATAAATACGGACATCTTTGTAGACATGGTTTCTCCTTGCCTGAATATGGCCTCACCTGTGCCATTACGATTAAATAACCAAGGGATGTTAGCATTTTGTAGGGTCAAAATGTCAACTTGATAAAAAAACGGACCATTCGGTCCGCTCTTTTTAGTTAAAATTGTTAACTCTGTGATGTTTTACTGAATAACCATCATGTTAGCAATAGTCTTAGTCGATCTCTTCCATCCAACATAGAATAATCGCTTCGAGAATTTTTTCGTTGGAACGGTTTGGCTCATCATCAAACTCTTCCAGTTCCATCACCCACTGGTGTAGATCCGTAAAACGTACATTTTTAGGATCTACGTCTGGGTATTGCTCACAAAGCTCGATCGCAATGTCACGAGAATCGGTCCATTTCATTTTGCTTTCCTTTTACAAACAGTCAACGGGCGTTAATACGCTCAATAGGATTAATGATCTTCAGAAGCCAGATTGAGTGTATACTTTGGAATTTCAACCACTAAATCTTCGTTAGCGACTCTAGCTTGGCAGCCAAGGCGAGATTCAGGTTCAAGACCCCACGCTTTATCAAGCATGTCATCTTCCAACTCATCACTCTCATCAAGTGAGTCAAACCCTTCGCGAACGATAATATGGCAAGTCGTGCATGCGCAGGATTTTTCACACGCATGTTCAATAGCGATACCATTTTTCAGCGCCACATCCAGTACGGTTTCTCCTGCTTGCGCTTCCAGAACGGCACCTTCAGGACAAAGCTCTTGGTGAGGTAACACAATAATCTTAGGCATAATTTTTCTCTTTAAATATCATCTACCGATTGACCAGCAAGTGCACTGCGAATGGATTTATCCATACGGCGTGAAGCAAAATCTTGGCTGGCTTTGTCTGTCTCTTTAATTCCTTGCTCGATGGCATCGGCGCTATCACCATTACGCAGCACAATTAAATCTTCTATTGCATTCAGAAGGATCTGCTTTTCTGACTCAGATAACAATTCATCACCATCGGCCTGTAAGGCAGAGATCAAACCTTCGATAACACGATCGGCTTCTACACGTTGCTCTGCCAGAGCGCGAGTCTGCATATCTTGTTTGGCAAACGTCATCGAATCTCGCAGCATATTTGCTACTTCATTATCACTCAGTCCATACGAGGGCTTAACTTGAATTTCCGCCTGAACTCCCGTACTTTTTTCCATCGCTGTCACGGAGAGTAAACCATCTGCATCAACTTGATAAGTTACGCGGATATGCGCGGCACCCGCCGTCATTGGTGGAATACCTTTTAGTGAAAAACGAGCCAATGAGCGGCAATCGTCTACCATCTCACGTTCGCCCTGCACCGTATGGATGCTCATGGCTGTTTGACCATCTTTGAAGGTGGTGAATTCTTGAGCTTTCGCAACAGGAATGGTGGTGTTACGTGGGATGATTTTTTCCACTAAGCCACCCATGGTTTCAATACCCAGCGACAGGGGAATGACATCCAGCAGTAACATTTCTGAATCGGGTTTATTACCCACCAAAATGTCGGCTTGAATTGCTGCACCAATCGCGACAACTTCATCAGGGTTGATGCTAGTTAGTGGTGTGCGACCAAAAAATTCACCAACTAAATCTCGAACCAGTGGCGTACGAGTTGAACCGCCGACCATCACCACTTCCAACACTTCATCTGCAGTAATCTCGGCATCTTTGAGTGCTCGACGACACGATAGTAAGGTTCTTTTTACTAGTGGCGTGATGAGTTGGTTAAACTCATCGCGAGTTAAACGCCCTTGCCAACCCAGCACAGAAACCTCGATACTATCAGTATCAGATAAGGCAATTTTCGCTTCGGTGGCCGCATCAAGCAATGCTCGTTGCTGCTCAGCAGTGAGCGGTTCAGCTAAGCCGATTTGGCTCAAAAAATGGTCAGCAATCAAATGGTCAAAATCATCACCACCGAGCGCGGAATCGCCACCAGTCGCGAGTACCTCAAACACGCCTTTCGACAGACGTAAGATAGAGATATCAAACGTACCGCCACCTAAATCATAAACCGCAATCACACCTTCTTGCGCTGAGTCTAAGCCATAGGCAATCGCTGCTGCGGTAGGTTCATTGAGTAAACGCAGTACGTGCAAGCCGGCAAGTTGAGCGGCATCTTTGGTGCCCACGCGTTGCGCATCATCAAAATAAGCAGGTACGGTAATCACCACGCCCGCTAATTCACCACCTAACGACGCTTCGGCACGCTGAGCAAGAGATTGAAGAATATCGGCGGAAACTTGAATCGGGTTCTTATCACCTTGCGCCGTTTGCAAAATAGGCAAACCGTTGTCACTGGCTTTGAAGCGATAAGGCAATGTGGGATAACGCGCCTGAATGTCAGCCAGTGAACGGCCGATCAAACGCTTCACAGAAATGATGGTATTGGCAGGATCAACTTGCGCGTGTGCTCTGGCATCAAAGCCTACGCAACGCTCTTGAGCCGAATAGTGGACCACCGAAGGGAGGATCGAGCGTCCTTGTTCATCAGCAAGCGTCGTCGCATTACCGCTTCGAACCGATGCGACTAATGAGTTGGTTGTCCCCAAGTCGATACCCGCTGCGAGTTTATGCTGATGCGGCGCAGAGCTTTGACCGGGTTCTGCAATTTGAAGTAATGCCATGGGTTGGTCCTTATTATCGAACTAGCCGAGTAACTGTTCTTCGACTCTTTCTATTTCATTTTTGAGCTTGGCAATAAATTTAAGCTTGCGAACCGTATCAGCCGCAAGGTTCCATTGAGCCTGATTAAGTTGTTGCTCAACCAAGGTAAGATGCTGTTTATACATCTTGCTAACTCTGTTTTCAAAATCGAATAACGCACTTTCAACATCAGACTGTGAGGCGATGGCTTCAAGCTCTTCTCGCAGCTCCATTTGCTCCATTAAAAACAGCGGATCTTGCATGGTTTGGTGTTCTGCGCGTAACTCTATGCCTTGTTCAAGCAACAAGTATTCTGCGCGACTGATCGGCGATTTTAATGTTTGATAAGCATCATTGATTTGTGAGGCGTTTTGCACAGCAAGCAGGCGATCTCGCTCAGACGCAGTGGCAAAGTTGTCGGGATGAAACCGTTTTTGCAGCGCACGAAACTGAGAAGAAAGAAGGCTACCATCCAGTGCAAACTGACTTGGTAGCCCAAATAATTCAAAATAGTTCATTAACACATTGCTCCTAGTGCTCGACACTAGGCTCAAGTGAGCCTAGTCACGCCGAAAGCCAATCCGTTACACGTTGAAGCTTTCACCACAACCACATTCGCTTTTTGCATTCGGGTTGTTGAACTCAAAACCTTCGTTTAGCCCTTCTTTGACATAGTCAAGCTGTGTGCCATCAAGGTAGACGAGGCTTTTCGAATCGATAATCACTTTGACACCATGATCTTCAAACACTTCGTCTTCTTCGTTAACGTCATCAACGAATTCAAGCACGTAAGCCATACCCGAGCAGCCTGTTGTTTTCACTCCAAGACGTAAACCTACGCCTTTGCCTCGGTTATCTAGGAATGCTCGAACGCGATGCGCTGCTGTTTCAGTTAAGGTAATGGCCATACTACAACCTTAGATTCTTAGTTTGAACTTATGGGAGTGAACCATCATTCACTCCCTTAATATTATTGTTGGTGTTTCTTTTTATAATCGGCAACGGCAGCTTTGATCGCATCTTCCGCCAAAATCGAACAGTGAACTTTCACTGGTGGAAGCTCTAGCTCTTCCGCGATTTCAGAGTTCTTAATGGCTGCCGCTTCGTCAATGCTCTTGCCTTTCACCCATTCAGTAACCAGTGAGCTCGAAGCAATCGCGCTACCACAACCGTAGGTTTTAAATTTTGCATCTTCAATGATGCCTTCTGGCGTCACTTTAATTTGTAGCTTCATTACATCGCCACAAGCTGGAGCGCCAACCATACCACTACCAATGGTTGGATCTTCTTTATCAAAAGAGCCAACATTACGTGGGTTTTCATAGTGATCAATTACTTTTTCGCTGTATGCCATGATAGTTACCTCTAATCCTCTATTTCCTTGGGAATAAACCAGTGCCTTTTAAAGGACTAGTGATGTGCCCATTCAACGGTGTTTAAATCCACACCCTCTTGATACATATCCCATAGAGGAGACATGTCACGTAATTTGCTTACGGCTACGCGGATTTGTTCAACGGCGTAGTCCACTTCTTCTTCGGTCGTAAAACGGCCAAATGAGAAACGAATCGAGCTGTGCGCCATTTCATCGTTCAAACCAAGCGCACGCAGTACATATGACGGCTCTAAGCTAGCCGACGTACAAGCACTACCTGATGATACTGCTAAGTCTTTCAAAGACATCAGCAGCGATTCGCCTTCAACAAAGGCAAAACTAATATTCAGGTTGTGCGGAACACGCTGATCTAAATCGCCATTCACACTCACAGCTTCCATATCTTGTACACCAGCGAGTAGACGATCACGCAATGCTTTTGCGTGGTCAAAATCTTTTTGCATGTCTTGCTTAGCAATGCGGAATGCTTCACCCATACCTACGATTTGGTGCGTTGGTAATGTGCCTGAACGGAAACCACGTTCATGGCCGCCACCGTGCATTTGTGCTTCAAGACGGATACGAGGTTTACGGCGAACATATAATGCGCCAATCCCTTTAGGTCCATACGCTTTATGCGCAGAAAGGGAGATAAGATCCACTTTCATTTCTTGCACATCAAGGGGAATTTTACCGGCAGATTGCGCTGCATCTACGTGAAAAATTATCTTGCGTTCACGGCAAAGCTCACCGATCGCCATGATGTCCTGAATTACGCCAATTTCGTTATTCACGTGCATGATCGACACCAAAATTGTGTCATCACGCATTGCCGCTTCTAATTTTTTTAGATCAATCAAGCCATTCGATTCTGGCTCAAGATAGGTCACTTCATAACCTTCACGCTCAAGCTGACGACATGGATCAAGCACCGCTTTATGCTCGGTTTTACAGGTGATGATATGCTTACCTTGCTTGGCATAGAAATGCGCCACACCTTTGATCGCGAGGTTATCTGACTCTGTCGCACCGGATGTGAATACGATTTCGCGAGGATCAGCATTAAGCAGTTCAGCAATTTGCTCACGCGCAGTGTCTACGGCTTCTTCTGCCTGCCAGCCATAACGGTGCGATCGCGATGCCGGATTACCAAAAACACCATCCATCGTCATGTACTGAACCATCTTTTCAGCCACGCGAGGGTCAACTGGACAGGTAGCTGAATAGTCAAAATAAATAGGCAGTTTCATTTTCTACTCCAATGTAAACATTGCCGCTATGAGCGGGCATTAAGACCTACGGGCACCGAGCCGATAATCACGGTATTGGTATTTTTATTGGTTAACCCGTGGTTCACCGTCAGGCCCAAGCCTTGGCGGTCAGAAATTTCTAGTACTTCATTATCAATCATTAACTCGCCAAGAGTAATGTTGTTCAGAAAGTCACTAATGCGAGAGCTAAGATCTCGCCATAACGTATGTGTTAAGCAGCGAGTACCACCTTGGCAGTCGGCTCTTCCATTACATTTTGTTGCATCAACTGATTCATCAACAGCGGCAATCACAGTACCAATCGAAATTGAGCAGGCATCTGCACCTAAGCGGTATCCACCACCTGGACCACGCACACTAGCAACTAGCCCCGCTTTACGCAGTTTAGAAAACAGCTGCTCAAGGTAAGAGAGCGAAATGCCTTGCCGTTCGGAAATATCCGCCAGTGGCACTGGGGTTTGTTGCGAATGCAGAGCCACATCTAACATGGCTGTAACCGCATATCTTCCTTTAGATGTAAGTCTCATATCACCGTATCCACATTGATTATGTGGTTGGAATTTTTCCATACCTGACTAAATAGGTCAAGTATTTATTTGACTAATTTAGTCAGGTATTTAACCCTATTATTAATCTGGATAATTATTGATTGCTGCGATGCTTCTCAATTGAGGTCAACACACCACGTAATATATTGATTTCTTGAGACTCTGGACGCGAACGAGAAAATAGCCGACGGAGTTTATTCATGATCTGTCCCGGTTGTTCTTTTGAAATAAACTGTGTCTGTATCATTACCTTTTCAAGATGCTGATAGAACATTTCCAATTCGTGATGCAGAGGATACGCTTCTTCTGGCTGGGCTTGATAACCTTTTTTTTCATTATTTAGATAGGCAACACGCACCTCATAACTCAATGTTTGTACGGCCATAGCAAGGTTTAACGAACTGTATTCAGGATTAGCCGGAATGCATACATGAAAATGGCATTTTTGCAGTTCATCGTTGGTCAGCCCGGTTTTTTCTCGGCCAAACACTAAAGCAACCGGGTATTGCTGCCCCTCTTGCGCCAATTTTTCTCCACATTCACGTGGTTCAAGCATTGGCCATTCTAAAGTTCGTGAGCGTGCACTTGACCCAACCACCAGGCCACAATCTGCGACAGCCTGCTCTAGCGTATCCACGACCTCCGCATTTAAAGCAATGTCGCTTGCTCCAGCAGCTAGAGCGATCGCTTGAGCGTCTACCTCGCATTGAGGCGAAACCAAAATCATTTTACTTAGGCCCATGACCTTCATCGCTCGGGCAGCAGAACCAATATTTCCTGAATGAGATGTCCCTACTAAAATGATTTTTACATTGTCTAGCATTACGTTGTACGCCACTCTATTTTAAACGACAGAATACTAACATAAACCTGACTAAAATGGTCAGGTCCTTTAGCTACACATGAACAACCGAGCAAAAAATAGTCACTTCCTTTTTAATAAAACTTTGTTATACTGCTGCCCGCTTTTTCGTTCTTTAACATCCGTTGGGAAAACTGTATGCATCCAATGCTAAACATTGCTATTCGCGCTGCGCGAAAAGCTGGTAACCATATTGCTAAATCACTAGAAAATACTGAGAAAATCGAAACAACTCAGAAAGGGACTAATGACTTTGTTACTAACGTAGACAAAGAAGCAGAAACTATGATCATCGATACAATCAAAAGTTCTTACCCAGAACACAGTATCGTTGCTGAAGAAAACGGGCTTATCGACGGTAAAGATAAGGACGTTCAATGGATCATCGACCCACTGGATGGCACAACAAACTTCGTCAAAGGTTTACCCCACTTCGCCGTTTCCATCGCGGTTCGCATTAAAGGCAAAACAGAAGTTGCTTGTGTTTATGACCCAATGCGCAATGAGCTGTTTACCGCTCAACGTGGTGCTGGTGCGCAATTAAACAACTCACGCCTTCGTGTTAAACAGTTAAAAGATCTTCAAGGCACTATTCTCGCTACTGGTTTCCCATACAAACAAAAGCAACATGCCGAATCTTTCATGAAAATCATGTCTGCACTGTTTGTTGAATGTGCTGATTTCCGTCGTACCGGTTCTCCTGCGCTTGATTTATGTTACCTAGCTTCAAACCGTGTCGATGGTTACTTTGAACTGGGTTTAAGACCTTGGAATTTAGCCGCTGGCGAGCTGATCGCTCGTGAAGCAGGAGTTATTCTTACCGATTTCTCTGGCGGTACTGAATACATGAAATCGGGCAACATTGTAGGTTCAAGTGCCCGTGGTGTTAAAGCGATTCTGAAACACATTCGTGATAACGGTAACAGCGCTATTCTTAAATAGGTTGCACTAAATACCATCAACACCGTCAAAATTGATTCAAGCCTCGTATAGCAATATACGAGGCTTTTTTAGTTTCGTTTTATACTTTGCTAGTTAGAGTGACCGCGGTGTGGGATGGGGTAGAAAAAAGCCGCAGAATATTCTGCGGCTTTGGCTATTTAAGAAACTTTCAGGCTGCTAAGGAAGTTCGTCGAACTCCGCACCCTCTTTTTCCACTTGAGGTGGAAGTAGGTGCTCACGGGTAATTCCTAATTTCAATGCCAACGCTGATGCGACATAGATAGATGAATAAGTACCCACGGTGATACCGAGCAGTAAAGCGGTGGCAAAACCATGTATGTTCGCCCCACCTTGCACAAAGAGTGCGATCACCACCAGTAAGGTGGTTCCCGATGTAATCAAAGTCCGGCTCAAGGTTTGGGTAATTGAGCTGTTCATGATCTCGGCTGAATCACCTTTACGCAATTTACGGAAGTTTTCACGGATACGGTCAAATACCACAATCGTATCGTTGAGCGAGTAACCGACAACGGTCAGCAAAGCGGCAACAATCGTTAAATCAACCTCAATTTGCATGATAGAGAAGATGCCAAGTGTGATGATCACATCGTGTGCCAGTGACATCACCGCGCCCGCAGCGAGCCGCCATTCAAAACGAACGGAGACATAAAGCAAAATACAGATGAGCGAAGCCAAAATCGCTAAGCCCCCGGCTTCAGCTAATTCATCGCCCACATTCGGGCCAACGAACTCAATGCGACGCATCTCGACACTTTTTCCTGTCCCCTCTTTAATAGCAGAAAGAATTTGGTTGCCTAACGTCTCGCCAACCATGTCAGCACGTGGACGAAGACGGACCATCACTTCGCGCGCGGAACCGAAATTCTGCACCGTCGCATCGCCAAACCCTTTCGCTTCCAAAGCACTGCGGATATCTTCAAGATTAGCTGGGTGTTCAAACCCAACTTCAATCAAAGTACCGCCGGTGAAGTCCAGTCCCCAGTTCAACCACTTGGTTGATAAAGTGAAAATAGACGCACCAATCATTAACAGAGAGAATAAAAACGCAAATTTAGACCAACGCATAAAGTCGATCGTTTTATCTGCTTTTAGAATCTGAAACATAGTAATTCCTAGCCTTAGATCGACAATTTTTTAATGCGTTTACCACCATATAACAGGTTCACAATACAGCGAGTCCCGATAATAGCGGTAAACATTGAGGTTAAAATACCGATAGAAAGTGTGACGGCAAACCCTTTGATGGCTCCAGTACCCACAGCAAATAGAATGATTGCCGTAATCAACGTAGTGATGTTGGCATCAGCAATGGTACTGAACGCGTTAGCATAGCCTTGGTGGATAGCTTGTTGTGGGTTTCGTCCATCACGGAGCTCTTCACGAATACGCTCGAAGATCAGAACGTTAGCATCCACGGCCATACCAACCGTCAATACGATGCCCGCAATACCCGGCAAGGTCATTGTCGCCCCTGGGATCATCGACATCACACCAATAATGAGCACAAGGTTCGCCATCAATGCAATATTGGCAATCAAGCCAAAACCACGGTAGTAAAGCAGCGTAAAGAGCATCACCGCAACCATACCCCAGATGCAGGCTTGAATGCCCATATCGATATTTTGCTGCCCCATTGATGGACCAATGGTACGCTCTTCAACAATAGAGATTGGCGCAATTAACGCACCTGCACGCAGTAAAAGTGCAAGGTTTTGAGCTTCTGCAGCAGAATCAATTCCCGTGATACGGAAGTTACGCCCAAGAGCCGACTGAATCGTTGCTTGGTTGATCACTTCTTCATGCTTATCCAGAATCACTTTGCCATCAGGTGTCCGACGGCCGCTGTCTTTGTACTCTGCAAATACCGTTGCCATAAGCTTGCCAATGTTCTTTTTAGAGAACGCCGACATTTTATTTCCGCCTTCGCTATCTAACGAAATGTTCACTTGCGGGCGACCATATTCATCCATGCTAGAGCTGGCATCCGTGATACTTTGACCACCTAGAATCACGCGTTTTTTCAAGACAACCGGGCGACCATTACGATCAGATTTGATTTCACTCCCAGCAGGAGCACGACCAGAAGCCGCGGCGGCTAAATCAGCCTTGTCATCAACTTCACGAAACTCAAGAGTCGCGGTTGCGCCAAGAATCTCTTTAGCACGAGCGGTATCTTGAACCCCCGGTAACTCAACCACAATGCGGCTGGCACCTTGACGCTGCACTAAGGGTTCAGCGACCCCTAATTCGTTAACACGGTTACGCAAAATCGTGATGTTCTGCTCAACGGCGTAATTTCGAACTTCCTGCAAACGCTGCTCAGTAAATTGAGCAATCAGCGCAAAGCGACCGTCAGCCTTAGACGTAGTAAAAGTCATATCAGGATGTTTCGACGTTAATGCTTGCTGTGCTTGCTCTAATTGCTCATCGTCACGCAAAGTGACTTCCACTCGGTCGTTGCCCACTGAGCGAATAGCGCGGTAGCGAATTTTGTCATCACGCAGTTCGCTGCGAAACGCTTCTTCTTGCTGACCAATCAATTTTTCCATTGCGGCATCCATATCCACTTCCATTAAGAAGTGAACACCACCACGCAGATCAAGGCCAAGCTTCATCGGTGCCGCGCCAATCGATTCCAACCAAGAAGGCGTTGAAGGAGCAAGGTTAAGTGCAACAATTGTATCTTTGCCTAACGCTTCACTCACCACATCACGCGCACTGATTTGAGTATCGGTATCGTTAAATCGAACAAGAATTGATCCATTCTCTAGAGCAATGGATTTATGAGAAAGGCTCTCTTTATCAAGAGCTTTGGTGACGGCATCCAGCGTTGACATATCAACAGAGGCGCCACGCGCCCCTGTAATTTGAATTGCCGGATCTTCACCGTAAATATTTGGAAGTGCATATAAAGCAGAGAGAGTGATGGCGAACACCACTAACAAATACTTCCATAACGGATAACGGTTTAGCACAGCAAGGATCCTTTAGCTGTTATAAAGACTTAAGCGTACCTTTTGGTAGCACCGCTGTAATGAAATCTTTTTTGATCACAATTTCATTGTTCACATTCAGTTCGATAGAGATGTAATCGCTGTCTTCTGCGATTTTAGTGATTTTACCCACTAAACCGCCACTGGTTAACACTTCATCACCTTTAGTCATGGCGGCCATCAAACTTTTATGCTCTTTAACACGTTTGGCTTGTGGGCGGTAAATCATGAAGTAGAAAATAACCGCAAACATACCAAGCATGATCAGCATTTCATAACCGCCACCTTGTGATGCACCTTCACCTGCTGCGTGTGCTACAGAAATTAAACTCATTGAAAACGTCCTCTAAAATATTGTTGTGTAATGTAATTCTAATTGGGCTGCGTTGGCTTAATTTCAAGTTTATCACTTCACAAATCAAGCAAAACGCAGCAAAACCGTTATTGGCCCATTGGTGGAACTTCACGATTGCGACGAGCATAAAACTCCTCAACAAACGCGTCGAAGCGATCTTCTTCAATCGCTAAACGAATGCTTGCCATCAGGCGTTGGTAATAACGTAAGTTATGAATAGTATTTAAACGCGCACCCAGAATTTCGTTACAACGATCCAGATGGTGTAAATACGACTTCGAATAATTTTTGCAAGTGTAACAGTCACAATGCGGATCCAGCGCAGTTGTATCGGTTTTATGTACTGCATTACGGATCTTGATCACACCACCCGTCACAAATAGATGGCCATTACGTGCATTTCGCGTTGGCATCACACAGTCAAACATATCGATACCGCGACGTACCCCTTCCACTAAGTCTTCAGGTTTACCGACACCCATCAGGTAGCGTGGTTTGTCTTCTGGCAATTGTGGACAGGTGTGCTCAAGTACACGGTGCATGTCTTCTTTAGGTTCACCCACCGCTAAGCCACCAACCGCGTAGCCATCAAATCCGATCTCAGTTAAACCTTTCACGGAAACATCACGCAAATCTTCGTAAACACTGCCTTGCACGATACCAAATAGCGAGTTGGTGTTCTCTAATTTGTCGAAATGGTCACGTGAACGCTGCGCCCAACGCAAAGACATCTCCATTGATTTTTTCGCTTCGTCGTGCGTCGCAGGGTACGGCGTACACTCATCGAAAATCATCACAATGTCAGAGCCCAGATCTTTTTGAATTTCCATCGACTTTTCTGCGTCCATGAAAATCTTGTCACCATTGACTGGGTTACGAAAATGCACCCCTTCTTCTGTGATTTTGCGAATATCACCCAAGCTAAACACTTGGAAACCACCTGAATCGGTGAGGATCGGACCTTGCCAGTTCATAAAATCATGCAAGTCGCCGTGCATTTTCATCACTTCTTGGCCAGGGCGCAGCCACAGGTGAAAAGTATTACCGAGCAAAATTTCTGCGCCCGTTTCTTTTACTTCTTCCGGTGTCATGCCTTTTACTGTGCCGTAAGTACCTACAGGCATGAATGCCGGTGTTTGCACAGTGCCACGTTCAAAGGTTAATTGCCCACGGCGAGCATTTCCGTTTTTCTTTTTAAGTTCGTATGTTAACTTCACGAAGCCTCCAATGTCAGAGAAACAGTCTGACGTATCATGATTAGGTGCAAGCACCCCTCTAGAGCGGTCGCCAATTCCTAGCGAAAAACGAAGCGGAGCTTCTTCTCCTAGCGTAATGCTAGCACTCGTTAATTGGTGTTCTTGGTGATAAACATCGCATCACCATAACTAAAGAAACGATATTGATGTTTCACGGCATGCGCGTACGCGGCCATAGTATGCTCATAACCTGCAAAAGCGCTGACGAGCATAATCAGTGTCGACTCTGGTAAGTGGAAGTTAGTGATTAAGCAATCCACCAACTGATACTCATAACCAGGGAAGATGAAAATTTCAGTGTCACCGAAAAAAGGAACCAGCTCAGTGCCCTTTTTAAGCGCATCTTGCGCGGCACTTTCCAGTGAGCGCACCGACGTAGTTCCAACAGCGATCACTCGGCCACCACGCGCTTTCGTCGCGTTGACGGCATCGACTACCTCTTGTGGCACTTCAACATATTCTGCATGCATATGGTGATCGTGAATATTGTCGACTCGTACTGGCTGGAAGGTTCCAGCGCCTACATGCAAGGTTACATAAGCAAATTCGACGCCTTTCGCTTTGATTTGCTCAAGCAGAGCCCCATCGAAATGCAAACCGGCGGTCGGTGCAGCGACAGCTCCCGGTTTTTGGTTGTATACGGTTTGATAACGCTCTTTATCAGCATCTTCATCAGGGCGGTCAATGTAAGGCGGCAACGGCATATGGCCAATCTCGTTTAAGATCTCCAGTACCGTCTTTGACGCTGTAAAACGAATCTCGAACAGCGCATCATGGCGAGCCACCATGTGTGCATGATATTCGTCATGCTCTCCTAAATACAACTCACTGCCCGGTTTTGGCGGCTTAGATGAGCGAACATGAGCTAAAATCGTCTGTTCATCCAACATTCGTTCGACCAATACTTCCAGTTTGCCGCCTGAAGCTTTGCGCCCAAACATGCGAGCCGGGATGACACGTGTATTGTTAAAAACCAATAAATCGCCGGGCTGAACTCGGTCAAGAACGTCTTTAAATGAGCCATCCGCCAGTTCACCGCTGTTACCGTCTAATTGCAGTAAGCGACTCGCCGTACGTTCAGCCGTTGGGTAACGAGCAATCAGCTCATCGGGAAGTTCAAAGTGAAAGTCTGAAACTTGCATAGTTCTTATCTTGTTCGTTTTGAGTGGATGACGTAATTTTTTTTAAGCGCCGTAGTATATACGTAAACACCTTCGCTCGTCAGACCCAGATCTAAATTTAATGTAATTAAACATGAAAATGGCACCCAATCTTTACGCATCAATCAAAGTAAAAATAGCGGGAGCTCTCAGATATTTTGCGCAGAAAAAACTATAGTTGAATCAGGTCAATAATAAAAAGGAGCTCGTTATGATCAAAATTGAAGACATGATGACTCGCAACCCCCATACCCTGTTGCGTACACACACGTTAGCCGATGCTAAGCACACTATGGAAGCGTTGGATATTCGCCATATCCCTATCGTCGATCCACACAAAAAACTACTCGGTATCATTACTCATCGAGATATTCTTGCCGCGCAAGAGTCGAGCTTAAAAAACATCCCTGAAGATCAATCATATACACTGACAACGCCATTATATGAGGTGATGCATACTGAAATTATGACGGTTGACCCGCGAACGGGGTTAAAAGAGAGTGCTATCTACATGCAAAAACATAAAGTAGGCTGCTTACCCGTTGTAGATAAAGGCCAACTAGTGGGCATTATTACTGACACGGACTTTATTGGGGTAGCTGTTACCTTACTTGAGCTACAAGAAGAGAGTGAACCGGACGAAGTCGATATTGAATAACGCTCACTCCCTAATATAAGTACCTCACATAAAAAAGAGCGGCTTACGCCGCTCAAAGGTGTTACACAGATAATGATTGGGAAGTATCGCTAATTAAAATTGGTCTTCTTCGGTAGAGCCCGTTAACGCGGTTACGGAAGAGCTGCCACCTTGGATGGTATTGGTCATCCGGTCAAAGTAACCCGTTCCCACCTCTTGTTGGTGTGCAACAAAGGTATAACCTCTTGATGCTGCTTCAAACTCTGGACGCTGAACTTTCTCAACGTAATGACGCATACCTTCGCCTTGCGCGTAAGCATGTGCTAACTCAAACATGTTGTACCACATGTTATGAATGCCCGCTAAGGTGATGAATTGATATTTGTACCCCATGTCCGACAACTCTTGCTGGAAACGAGCAATAGTGTCTGCATCCAAGTTTTTCTCCCAGTTGAAAGAGGGAGAACAGTTATAAGCCAGCAGTTGATCTGGGTATTGCGCTAGAATTGCTTCGGCAAATTGGCGGGCTTCATCCAAATCAGGCTTAGCGGTTTCACACCACACGAGATCAGCATACGGCGCGTAAGCGAGACCGCGTGAAATCGCTTGCTCAATCCCAGCATTCACGCGATAGAAACCTTCTTGAGTACGCTCACCTTGGATAAAATCACGATCGTATGCGTCGCAATCCGAGGTCAGTAGATCCGCCGCGTTTGCATCAGTACGAGCAATGACCAAAGTGGTTGTCCCTGATACGTCAGCGGCCAAACGTGCCGCAATCAATTTTTGAACCGCTTCTTGAGTCGGAACCAGAACCTTGCCGCCCATGTGTCCGCATTTTTTTACTGACGCCAACTGATCTTCAAAGTGCACACCGGCCGCCCCTGCTTCAATCATCGACTTCATCAACTCGTAAGCATTTAGCACGCCACCAAAACCGGCTTCAGCATCAGCAACAATCGGTAAGAAGTAATCAATACCACCTTCATCTTCCGGTGATTTTCCGGCCGCCCACTGAATTTGATCGGCACGACGAAACGAGTTGTTGATGCGCTTGACCACCGATGGAACAGAATCGACTGGATAGAGCGATTGGTCTGGGTACATGGTGGAAGCGGTGTTGTTGTCTGCCGCTACTTGCCAGCCGGAGAGATAAATCGCCTCAATTCCCGCTTTGGCTTGTTGTACCGCTTGACCACCTGTCAATGCACCCAAACAGTTCACATAACCTTTTTTGGCACTGCCGTTAACCAGTGACCACAATTTATCAGCGCCACGTTGGGCCAAGGTGTTGGCTGGAGTGATTGAACCGCGCAGGTCAACCACTTCAGCAGCAGTATAAGTACGCTTTACATTTTTCCAGCGTGGGTTGGTTGCCCAATCTTTTTCTAGAGCTTCGATTTGTTGGCGGCGAGTTAATGTCATGGTCTATCCCTCTTATTTTGATGCGCAAGCGCACTGTCATCCTTTTCTCAGCAGTACGACCTATTCTGCTTTTGAAAACAGCTTCACGTTATTGGTTGTCAGTAATTGGTTATTAGTTATTGGTTTTAAATCTCATCAATCTAGGTAGTCATAACCCGGAACGGTGAGAAAATGAGTCAGCTCATCGCTGGTAGTTAAGCGAGCCATCAATTGTGCCGCTTCGCTAAATCGTCCTTGTGCAAATCGCTGCGTGCCGATTTCCTGTTTCACGACTTCAATTTCTTGCGCAAGATACTGCTCAAAAAGCGCTTTGGTAACAATCTGACCATTATCCAAGGCTTTTCCATGCTTGATCCATTGCCATATTGACGCTCGAGAAATCTCTGCGGTCGCCGCATCTTCCATCAAACCATAAATGGGGACACAGCCATTGCCGGAGATCCATGCTTCGATGTACTGAAGTGCAACTCGAATATTATGACGCATGCCCTGCTCGGTACGTTCCCCTTCACATGGGGTCAACAGCTCATTGGCATGAATCGGCGCATCAGACAGACGCGTAACATCTAATTGGTTACAACGCTCGCCCAGTACTTGGTCAAAGACCGCTTTTGCCGTATCCGCTAAACCGGGATGGGCAACCCAAGTACCGTCATGACCATTATTGGCTTCGAGCAATTTATCGTGATGAATTTTATCGAGAACCAACTGATTTTCTTGGGGATCTTTAGCTGGAATGAACGCGGCCATACCGCCCATCGCAAATGCGCCACGCTTATGACAGGTATAGATCAGCAAGCGTGAATAAGCGTTAAGAAACGGCTTTTCCATTGTGACAACTTGGCGATCTGGTAGCACCCGATCCGGATAATTTTTCAATGTCTTGATATAACTGAAAATGTAATCCCAGCGGCCACAATTTAAGCCGACAATGTGTTCTTTAAGCGAGAACAATATTTCGTCCATCTCGAACACGGCGGGTAAGGTTTCAATCAATACGGTGGCTTTAATGGTGCCAGTTTCTAACCCAAAATACTCTTCGGTAAAATGGAAAACGTCACTCCACCACTTTGCTTCTTGATAGGCCTGAAGTTTTGGAAGATAAAAATAAGGGCCACTGCCTTTTTTAAGCAATGATTTATAGTTGTTGTAAAAGTAGAGTGCAAAATCAAACAGCGAACCCGGAATACTTTGCCCTGCATATTTAACATGCTTTTCTTTAAGGTGCAGACCGCGTACCCGACAAATGAGCACCGCTGGGTTATCTTTAAGCTGGTAGCACTTACCATTGTCAGGATTGGTATAGCTAATGGTTCCTTCAATGGCATCACGCAAATTGACTTGCCCATCCAGCACTTTATCCCATGCTGGTGACATCGAATCCTCAAAATCCGCCATGAACACTTTGACGTTAGCATTCAATGCATTGATCACCATTTTTCGGTCGGTTGGCCCCGTAATCTCCACTCGACGATCTTGTAAATCGTGTGGGATACCGAGAATTTTCCAGCTTCCTTCGCGAATATCTTGCGTATCCTTGAGAAAATCCGGCAGTTCTCCGTTATCAATACGTGTTTGTCGCTCTTCTCGTGCATCCAGCAGCGAATCAACACGGCTTGCAAATTTAGCACACAGAGTGGACAAGAAGATTTGGGCTTCTGAAGGGAAAATAGCTTGGTGATGTGGGCCAACGGCACCAACAACCTCAAGCTTGGCTTCGTGGTGTTCTTTGCTGAGTGCTAACTCTGTTTCTGGGGTCTGTGCAAACATAACGCTCTTCCTTAAAACCATTCCAACTACATTTGTAATTTAAAAACCACAAATTCAAATGCTCATTTTTTGCTATCCACTGACTTATCTCTACCGACACTTTCTCTCAGTCAATCCAATATTTCAAGCCTAACCAAGCTAGACATAAGTCTTACAAAACCTTATTAAACCTTACATCAACTCATCATTCAGCAAAAGAGACAAAGTTAATGAAAGGTTAAAAACAAAGTTTTATCCCGTTTCAAACCTATGTTTGATTTCCTTGTTAAATATGAAAGTTATTACGTTATTTAATTACAAAATTAAAAAGGCAGATTTTAGTTTTAAACAGACGTTCGAAATGATGTGAGACGCAGTAAGGCTTGAATTTACGACTAACCGAGCGAGACAGATGGCTTCTTTTTAAACGCAAGAGAAAATAGGATGTGTAAAATTGTGGCTGTAAAGATTTTTGATTTTATGAAAACTTCATCAAGAATTGTTTGTAAAATTTTACAAGTTTAAAAACACTAACAGAATAAAAAACTGAAAAAAGCCACATTAAAAGTGACTTTTTGATTTTTTAGGCAAAGGAAAGAGTAAGACTAATCGCTAAAGTAAACCAGAAACCACATCCGCTAACTGCTTAAAAGTGTGAGTTCGCGATGAACTTGGCCGCCAAACTAAACCAATCTCTCGATACGCTTGCTGACCAGGAGGCTCGATGACCACTAAATTTTGGTTTTCAACTAAGCCATGATTGATTGCCATTTGTGGAATGAAAGTCGTCCCTAAACCATTGGCGACCATCTGCACTAAGGTATGTAAACTGGTTGCGGTAAATGGATTAATTTTCTCTTTGGCGGTTAACTTGCAAGCCGACACAGCATGATCCGTTAAACAATGCACATTTTCGAGCAAAAACACCGATTCATCAGGCAGGTCAGCATACTTGATTGGCACACGGATGCTATCCATTTGATGACGGCTGATCACCATTTTGAATAGATCAATCCCCACGACTCGGCTCTCCATTTTGCCGATATCGACAGGCAAAGCCAAAATCAACACATCAAGCTCTCCATGACGCAGTGCAGCCAAAAGGTTCGTCGTCGTATCTTCTCGTAATAATAAGTTCAACTTCGGAAAGCGGACATTCACTTCTTGCACTAAATCACACAGTAAAAATGGAGCAATGGTTGGAATACAACCCAGCTTAAGCTGACCTTGCATCTCATCGCCTTGGCAAACCTTGCCGAGTTCCACTAAATCTTGTCCTTTGGCAAGTAGCTCTCTTCCTTGGCTAACAACCAGCTCTCCCGCTTGAGTAAACACTAACGGAGCTTTCTTATCCTTTTCATAAAGCGGGCAACCTATTAATTCCTCTAAATTTTGGATCCCTTTACTTAGGGTAGATTGACTAACAAAACAACGTTCAGCGGCATCACTAAAGTGCCGTGTTTCGTAGAGTGTTACTAAATAGTGCAACTGCTTCAAACTGGGCCATTTATTCATCGTTCTACTACTATCTTATTTGAGTGCCGTTTCCAATTCCGTCATTAGAGCTAATCGCTTTTTTCGATGAGACTAATCTATTTATTTCGCTTTTTACTATCCTACAATCTGTACTATAGTTTGTCTCGTTCAAAAACGGACTGGACCAGTGCTCATCACTGGTTTGGAACTAAACCTTATTCTTAGGAGCAAAAAAATGGTACTAGTTGGTCGTAAAGCCCCTGATTTTACTGCAGCAGCTGTTCTTGGTAACGGTGAAATCGTTGATAGCTTCAACTTCGCAGAATTTACTAAAGGTAAGAAAGCGGTTGTTTTCTTCTACCCACTAGACTTCACTTTCGTTTGCCCATCAGAGCTTATCGCTTTTGACAAACGCTTCGAAGATTTCCAAGCGAAAGGCGTTGAAGTAATCGGTGTATCTATCGATTCTCAATTCTCTCACAACGCATGGCGTAATACCGCTATCGAAAACGGCGGTATTGGCCAAGTGAAATACCCGCTAATCGCTGACGTGAAGCACGAAATCTGTAAAGCGTACGATGTTGAGCACCCAGAAGCAGGCGTTGCTTTCCGTGGTTCTTTCCTCATCGACGAAGATGGTCTTGTACGTCACCAAGTTGTGAACGACCTACCACTAGGCCGTAACATCGACGAAATGCTACGTATGGTTGATGCACTTAACTTCCACCAAAAGAACGGTGAAGTGTGCCCAGCACAGTGGGAAGAAGGCAAAGCCGGTATGGATGCATCTCCAAAAGGTGTTGCAGCATTCCTAGCTGAGCACTCAGACGACCTAGGCAAGAAATAATTCTCCTTAGCCCGCGCTCAACTCGGGTCAATGGTTGGACATATAATAAAGCGTAAAACGCATCGCCAATCAGTTAAGAAGTAAAGTCCTTATCCAAGCCCAAAGCTAACGCTTTGGGCTTTTTCGTTGTCGTTCATTTAGTGAAAATGAGGCAGCATTGGTTGGTAAACTTTACCCCTATTTCTCACCTCAATCACACAGACGTCACTACTCTAACTTGCTAACATTAACCAAATTTTTCCAGCAGGATTTTGCTATGAATATTCAAGTTGAAGTGTGTATTGATAATATTGAATCGCTACACAACGCCATTAAAGGCGGGGCTACTCGCATTGAATTGTGTTCGTCGCTCGCATTGGGTGGACTGACGCCCAGCTTTGGTTTAATGAAAAAGGCCGCACAAATATCGAGCGTTCCTGTTTACGCGATGATTCGTCCGCGTCAAGGCGACTTTCTTTATGATCAGGATGATCTCGATTCGATGTTGATCGATATAGAGATGGCAAAACAGGCGGGACTAGACGGCATCGTCTTTGGTATTTTGAATCCAAATCGCACCATCAACCTTGAAGCAAGCTTACTGATGATGCAAGCCGCGCAAGGGCTGGGTACCACTTTCCACCGTGCGATTGATCAATGCCACAGCTATGAACAAGCGATTGAAGACATTGCAAAATTAGGGTGTGAGCGTGTACTTACTTCAGGGTTAGCGCCAGATGCCTATGCAGGACGATCCGTAATTGCACACATGGTGAAACTGGTGAATGGCCGATTCTCTATTATGGCTGGGGCTGGCTTAAACGCATCAAACGTGACTGACATTATCCGTGAAACGGGCATCACTGAAGTGCATTTGTCCGGCAAAACCACGCGTGCAAGTAGCATGGATATGATCGCCAATGCGGTGAAAATGGGCCAAGAGTCTGTCGATGACACCCTCATCCCAATTACCGATCCGGCAAAAATCCAAGAGGTATTGCGCCAGCTTTCTTAACTTCGGCGACCGTTATGTCTTGATGTAAGGTGAATAACTTTCCTTCACCTTACTTTACCCAAAAGGCTATTTGAGGATGTCATCAATCGATTGTTTACCTAAGTGGCGCACATCCTTACCTTTGACAAAATAGATGATGTATTCGCAGATATTCTGGCAGCGATCGCCCACGCGTTCGATGGCTCGTGCAGACCACATGACTTGTAATATATGTGGGATATTTTTAGGGTCTTCCATCATATAGGTCATCAGTTGGCGGATCACGGCTTCGTATTCGGCATCCAGCTTATCATCCAAGCGGTACACTTCAGCAGCCGATTCAAGATCCATCCGCGCAAAAGCGTCTAACACTTGGTGCAACATTGCAATGGCTTGTCGGCATAAAGGTTCAAGAGAAACTCGAAATTTGCTCTCTTTAGGTGAAGGGCTTTCGATAGTGACGTAGGCAATTTTGGTGGCTACATCACCAATTCGTTCAAGGTCGGTAATGGTTTTGATGATCGCCATGATCAAGCGCAGATCCTTGGCTGTCGGTTGTCGCTTAGCGATAATACGCGTGCAAGCCTCATCAATAGAAACTTCCATCGCATTCACTTTGTGATCATCCCGAACGACTTTTCTGGCCAGATCGGCATCATCTTTATGCAATGCTTGCATCGCAAAAGAGAGTTGTTGCTCCACCAGCCCGCCCATCGTCAATACATGAGTGCGAATCGATTCAAGTTCAACATTGAACTGTCCTGAAATGTGGCGACCTAGATGCATCATCGTTCCTTTTGAATATCACTATTGACGAAAGTATTAACCATATCGACCAGTAATATAGTCTTCCGTCTGTTTTTTCAATGGGGAGGTGAAAATAGAGTCAGTATCCGCATACTCAATCAATTTTCCCATATGGATAAAAGCCGTATGATCGCTCACTCTTGCCGCTTGTTGCATGTTATGCGTCACAATCACCACTGTGTATTTGGTTTTTAGATCGTTAATCAACTCTTCGATGGTCAACGTAGAAATTGGATCTAACGCAGACGTTGGCTCATCAAGCAACAGCACCTCTGGCTCAATAGCAATCGCTCTGGCGATAACTAAGCGTTGCTGCTGCCCACCCGAAAGGCCAAATGCATTTTCATGTAGGCGATGCTTCACTTCATCCCATAACGCAGCGGCTCTTAAAGCTCGCTCAACGGAGTCATCTAAAGTACGGCTATTTTTAATTCCTTGTAGACGAAGCCCATACACCACGTTTTCATAAATGGATTTCGGAAATGGGTTGGGTCGTTGGAATACCATCCCCACTCGGCGGCGCAACGTGGCAACATCCACATCTGGGTGATAGACGTTTCTACCATGCAGTTTGACTTCACCTTCAACTCGACACCCTTCGACCAGATCGTTCATCCGGTTAATACAGCGCAGTAAGGTTGACTTACCACAACCGGAAGGGCCGATAAACGCCGTTACTTGTCCTTTGGGAATACGCATTGAGATATGGCTCAGCGCACAAGTCTGTTTATAGAACAGATTCAGATCTTCAATCGCAATCGCCGTTTGTTGATCGCTCAGATTATTGACATCTAACGGGGCGTGATAACCCAAAGTTTGATTGATGGAAAACATAATTAATCTTGCCCTAACGTTCGATATTTCTCACGCAAGTTATTGCGGATACTGATGGCCGTTAAATTCAGTGCCACAATCACTGTCACCAATAAAAATGAAGTGGCGTACACCAGTGGCCTAGCCGCTTCGATGTTGGTCGTTTGGAAACCAACATCGTAAATATGAAAACCTAAGTGCATGAATTTTCGCTCAAGATGTACAAAGGGAAACTCGCCATCCACAGGCAAACTTGACGCCAGTTTGACCACACCCACCAGCATCAAAGGGGCAACCTCACCCGCGGCTCGCGCAATGGCGAGAATAAGCCCAGTAATAATAGCAGGGCTTGCCATCGGCAATACTATGCGCCAAATCGTCTCAAAATGGGTAGCGCCCAATGCTAACGAGCCATGGCGTACTGCGCTGGGAATCCGTGTTAACCCTTCTTCCGTCGTCACAATCACTACGGGTAGAGTTAACACCGCTAATGTGAGCGCCGACCACAGTAAGCCAGGCGTACCAAAAGTGGGGGCTGGTAACCTTTCGCTATAGAGTAGCGTATCAATCGATGAGCCTATGGTGTAAACAAAAAAACCAAGACCAAATACCCCATAAACAATCGATGGCACACCAGCAAGGTTGATAACCGCAACACGAATGATACGAGTAAACAGATTCTCTTTTGCGTATTCGTGCAAATAAATAGCCGCTACAACACCAAGTGGCATGACGATAATCGACATCAACAACACCAACAGCACGGTACCAAAGATGGCTGGAAATACGCCACCTTCAGAGTTCGATTCTCGGGGATCTTCTGATAGGAAGAGCCACACCTGCTTTCCCCACTGGACCAATTTTTGCCCCAAAGTCATATCATTGGGATACCAAATATCGAGAATTTGGCTAAGTGGAATCGCCACTCGTTGCCCACTCATCTCTTCAACAATCAACGACGGCCCATTCATTTGCTGGCGCAGCGCATCTAACTTTTGTTCGGCAATAGCTAATTGGCTATCCAAATCCTGCTTTTTATGAAAATAGTGATCTAAATAGGTTCGTTCTAGCTTTCCATTGAGTTCTTTACGACGCTTCTCTAAACGTAATTTTTCGGCGGCAAAGCCAATGACTCTGATCTCTTGGTCAATCACATCGTCAATTTGCTCTCTCAATAACGCGACATCCTGCATTCCTGCAGCGAGCATGGTTTGAACATCCGAACTCTCGCTTCCATCGGTTTGCACATAAGCAATCGGCTTGCCATAAAACTGTCCGTTACTCTTACGTTCTATTACCGCCCACCTGCTAGGCATTTGTTTATCCGACAGTTTAACATCCAGTATCGAAACAAAGTCCGCATGATTTCGTTCTCGGTTAGCGACTTTAATACTGAGCCGCTTCACTTCCCCAGCATCCAGTATGGCTTTGGGCCATGTAATATCTAACGCTCTTAAGTGTGTTAATGGCACATTTTCCTCAGAGTAAAGCTGACCAACCAGTGCTTGCCCCTCTTGAGTTTGCCATTGATAAAGTGGCGTCGGCCAAAAATAGGTTAATCCTTTCCAACCAATAAACAGGAGCAAGCCCAATACCGAAATCAGGCTGATGCTGACAGCACCGCCTGTTAACCATATCCAAGGTGAACCTGATTGAAACCACTTAAACATTTGTGATGATTTTTCCCAATTGATTACAAAGCGCGATATTTGGCACGCAACCTTTGTCTGACCCATTCAGCAATCGAGTTCACACAAAAGGTGAACATGAGTAGCAATAGTGCCGCTAAAAAAAGCAACCGGTAATGGGAGTTTCCCACTTCCGACTCTGGTAACTCAACCGCAATCGTTGCCGATAAGGTGCGCATCCCTTCTAAAATATTCCAATCTAAAATGGGTGTATTACCCGTCGCCATAAGAACGATCATTGTTTCTCCGACGGCTCGCCCCAACCCCATCATGATCGCCGAGAATATGCCAGGACTTGCCGTTAACAACACGACTTTGGTTAATGTCTGCCAAGGTGTTGCGCCTAATGCTAATGACCCATCAGAAAGATGTTTAGGTACGGAAAAGATCGCATCTTCCGCAATAGTGAAAATGGTTGGAATGACGGCAAAGCCCATCGCAAAACCAACCACCAGCGCATTACGCTGATCAAAATCGATGCCGTTTTGCGCGAGATAAATCTGAATATCGCCATCAAATAGCCAAACTTCAATTTGGCTGCTATACGAAAAGATAACCACTGCACTAACGACTAATACGGGGATTAGTATCAATGCGTGCCACCCATTTGAAAAATTTCGCACCCATGCTCTCGGTAATAGGTGCCAACCTAGCCCAACGAGTAACATCACAATGGGTAAAAATAGCAGCAGCGCTCCGACCGCCGCGAGATGGCTTTCAATTAATGGCGCAAACCACAACCCCGCTAAAAAACCAATAATGACGGTTGGTAACGCTTCCATCAATTCAATCGACGGCTTCACCACTCGGCGCATTCTCGGTGACATAAAATAAGCCGTGTAAATCGCGCCAAACACCGCAATCGGTATCGCAAATAACATTGCGTATGCCGCGGCCTTAAGAGTGCCAAAGGCTATCGGTACTAGGCTAAACTTAGGCTCAAATTCATCGTTCGCTGACGTCGATTGCCACACATATTGAGGCTCAGGATAACTTTCGTACCACACTTTTTGCCACAATGATGAGAGTGATATTTCAGGATAATCATTATCCACTTTTGCCACGCTGATCTTCTGCTCGCTCAACGTAGCGAGATAAAGCTCATTATTGGACATGGCGGCCAATTGAGGGGCTTTGTTGTACATCCTCTCAAACAACACCAGTTTTTCACTGGTCGTATAGTGACTTTGGATTGTGCCATTAGGGTAGAAACTGTAAAAACCTTTGCGATAAGTATCCGGCAGTAACAGCGTCACCTGCGGCGCTAATTTAAACTTACGAATCTGAGTCAGTTGACGTTCTTCATTTTGCAGCACATCAAACCATTGTGACACTAAGCCGTTACGGTGAGTCACCAGTAGCGAATAAGCACCGGACAATAAGTTGATTTGTGTCACGGCTCGATCGGAATTACCTTGGTTTAAATCAACCACTTCTCGCACGAAATAACCTTGACGACTCTTAACTGCAACAACCAATTCGGACCCTGAGCGAAGATAAAGCGTTTTACCATCTGGCGTAAAAAGCAATTGGTCCAAAGAAGGAAATGAGCCTTGAAACACAAAGCGCTGAATTGGCTCGACGTTATCACTCGTTAAGGTTTGTACTATCACCTCATCATTATCGAGATAAGAAGCGAAGAAAAGTACCTCATCAGTAACGGCGAAGGCAAACTGGCGTAACGTTTGCGTTTTATGAGTCAGCCGAAAGGTAGAGGGTAAACTGACGCGCTCAAGATAAGGAGAAAACTGGCGACCTTCCATGCTATGAAGATAACTGAATTTAGGGCGAGCAATAAAGACCTCTCCCGCCGCATTGCTAGCGGCAAACCATCCATCCAGCGGGGGAGCTTGGCTAAAAAGATCAACGCGAATAGGGAGACTATCCGACCACAATGCGTGTTCCGTTTTGCCGTCCAAGGGCCAAAAGTTCATGCTGCCGTCAAGGTCAACAACAAAGGCATTCTCGCCGTATTCATCTATGGCCAAAAATTGAGGATTGGAAGTGGTTATACTCACTTGCGCCACGTTCCTTTCAATTTTTGCGCTACCAAAAAGAGGGAAAACAACCATCGCAAGATAGACAAAAATCAGCACTAAAGCGCCAAGTACACTCACGCCACCAAAACTCACTGCAAGGCGAACCAAACGGTCTTTTATCAACCGTTTTCTGTCACGTTCCTTCAATGAAAATTCACTTGGTGCCATTGCTCTCTCTACCCTTTTTCTTGTCTGCGTATAATATGTAATTTTCGTGACAAGTATATTACAACTCGCAATAAACGACTGAAAATAAAACAACTATACTCAACTTGCCTACTTGAAATAAAAATGTCACATAAAAGGCATAGTTTGCATAATCATCAATACCCGAATTGATTGCTGTGCAGAATCGCACAATCAGCACACAGAGGGTGAGTCAGTAAAAAACGTCAATTGAGTTAAAAGGTAACATGAATGAGTACGGACAAGTTGTATATCGACAAGGAATTGAGCTGGCTTTCGTTTAATGAACGCGTATTGCAAGAAGCCGCAGATAAAACCGTGCCTTTAATCGAGAGAATACGGTTTTTAGGTATTTTTTCTAACAATCTGGATGAGTTCTATAAAGTTCGCTTTTCCGATGTAAAACGGCAAATTTTGATCAACCGAGAACGTGGTGGTAACGATACTACCAAGCATTTGCTGACACGAATGCAAAGTAAGGCGTTCAAACTCAACCAAGATTTCGACAATCTCTATAATGAGCTTATTTTAGAAATGGCACGTCGCCGTATCTTCTTGGTTAATGAAACGCAGTTGGACGAGACTCAGAAAAAATGGATCACTAAGTATTTCCATAAAGAAGTGCGCCCGCATATTACACCGCTGCTCATGACTGACGACATTGATGTCATGCAATTTTTGAAAGATGAATACGCCTATATTGCCGTTGATCTCAAACACAATGACCGCAGCCAATATGCGCTGATTGAAATCCCGACAGACCACCTACCGCGCTTTGTCATGGTGCCGGAGCAAAAGGGCAAACGCCGCAAAACCATCATCTTATTGGACAACATCATTCGCCACTGCCTTGATGAGATTTTCCGCGGATTTTTTGACTATGAAGAGCTCACGGGTTACGCGATGAAAATGACACGTGATGCGGAATATGACTTGCGACGGGAAGTCGAATACAGTTTGTTAGAACAGATGTCAGAAGGGTTGAATCAACGCTTAAGTGCTATGCCCGTACGCTTTGTTTATGAACGAGAAATGCCGACAAAAATGCTTAAATTTTTGTGCGAAAAACTCAAAATATCGCACTATGATAGCCTTCTTCCTGGTGGTCGTTACCATAACTTTAAAGATTTTATTGGGTTCCCAAACGTGGGGCGTGACTATTTAGAAAACAAGCCGCTACCACCCATGCAATGTGCTGACTTTGAAGGTTTTGCCAATGCATTTGATGCGATTCGCGCTCAGGATATTCTACTTCACTACCCTTACCACTCATTTGAACACATTACCGAGTTGGTAAGACAAGCCTCGTTTGATCCCAAAGTGATCAGCATCAAAATTAATATTTATCGTGTTGCCAAAGATTCTCGCCTAATGAACTCGCTCGTCGATGCAGTACACAATGGCAAACGAGTGGTGGTAGTGGTTGAGTTACAAGCACGGTTTGATGAAGAAGCCAACATTGAATGGTCACGTATTTTAACCGAAGCGGGGGTCCAAGTAATTTTCGGTGCTCCCGGATTAAAAATTCACTCTAAATTGCTGCTCATTAGCCGCAAAGAACAGGACAACATCGTTCGCTACGCACACATAGGCACGGGCAACTTCCATGAAAAAACCGCCCGTATCTATACGGACTTTTCACTCCTGACCGCCGACAATGAAATTGCTACCGAAGTACGAAACGTGTTTGGCTATATTGAAAACCCTTACCGCCCAGTTAAATTTAGCCATCTCATTGTGTCGCCAAGAAACTCTCGTATTCAGCTTTATCGATTAATCGACAGTGAAATCGCCAATGTGAAACTTGGTAAAAAAGCCGCAATCACTTTAAAGTTAAATAACTTAGTGGATAAAGGGTTGATCAATAAACTGTATGGTGCGAGTAGCGCGGGCGTACAAATTAAGATGATCGTCCGGGGCATGTGTTCACTGGTTCCGGGAATTGAGGGCGTGAGTGACAATATCAAAATCATCAGCATCGTTGATCGCTTTTTGGAACACCCTCGTGTCATTATTACGCACAATGATGGCAACCCGCTGGTGTATATCTCCTCTGCCGACTGGATGACGCGCAATATCGATCATCGTATCGAAGTAACCACACCAATTCGTGACCCACGTTTGAAACAGCGTATGATTGACATAATGAATTTACAATTTACCGATACAGTGAAAGCGCGCTGGATAGACAAAGAGATGAGCAATAATTATGTAGAACGTGGTAACCGTAAAAAAGTGCGTTCGCAATTTGCCATCTACGACTATCTTAAGAATGTAGAAAGACAGACCAGAAAGAGCAAAGAACCCTTACATGACAATCAACCCAACTAATACTATTCGCGATATTGCGGCCATCGATTTAGGCTCTAACAGCTTTCATATGGTGGTGGCCAAAGTCGTCGATCAAAATCTGCAACTGGTGAGCCGCCATAAGCAACGTGTACGCTTGGCGGCTGGGTTAGATGAACAAAAAAATTTGGATGCCGATGCCATAGAGCGAGGACTTGAATGCTTAGCGATGTTTGCCGAGCGGTTGCAAGGTTTCGAACCTGAAAACGTGCGCATCGCGGCCACGCATACGCTGCGTCAAGCCAATAATGCTCATACATTCTTGCAACGAGCCAAACAAGTACTGCCTTTCCCTATTGAAATCATTCCCGGAGCTGAGGAAGCACGCTTAATTTATTTAGGCGTGGCACATACTCAACCTCAAGCAGCGTCTATGTTGGTGGTGGATATCGGTGGCGGCAGTACCGAGATGGTGATTGGCCAAGGGTTTGATCCAGACCTAATCAACAGCAAGCAAATGGGATGCGTCAGCTATACCGACCGTTACTTCGCTGATGGTAGGCTTTCAAGCAGAAACTTCGCTCATGCGATATTATCCGCCGAGCAAAAAATCGAATCTATTGCGGCCAAATATCGTAAAAAAGGGTGGGAAGTCGCCTTCGGCTCGTCAGGAACCATCAAAGCCATTCACGAAGTACTGATTGGTTTGGGCTTTGATGATGGCATCATCACGCTTGAGCGAGTCAATAAACTCATCGAAAAACTCTGTGAATGGCAAAGTATTGATGAGATCGAACTCAGCGCGTTGACTGACGATAGAAAACCCGTTTTTGCTGCGGGAGTTGCCATTTTAAGCGCGGTTTTAAAATCGCTGCGTGTGAAAGAGATGCATTTTTCTGATGGTGCATTACGAGAAGGTTTGCTTTATGAGATGGAAGATCGGTTCAAGTATTCCGATATCCGTTTACGTACCACTGAAAACCTCGCGATGAAGCATCTAGTCGACTTAGAGCATGCCGCTAAAGTAAAAGGTCACGCGAAAGAGTTCCTACAAAATGTAGCCTCAGAGCTGGGATTAAAAAAAGGCAGCGAACTGTTTGATCTTTTGGAATGGGGAGCGTTATTGCATGAGGTGGGATTGAGCATCAACTTACAAGGCTTTCACCGACACTCTGCTTATATTCTGCGTCACACCAACATGCCCGGTTTTAACAGCGAGCAACAGCAAGTGCTGTCGACCTTAGCGCGCTTTCAACGCAAATCCCTCAAGCTGCAAGAAATGAATGATTTCACCTTGTTTAAGAAAAAGCACATTATTGGCCTCATCCGCGTGTTGCGTTTAGCGATTGTTGTCAATAGCCAACGTAATGATGATCCCCTTCCTGAGCTGACACTCAGCGCAAAAGATGATGAGTGGAAACTAGAATGTGAAGATGCCAATTGGTTAGAAAATAATAAATTATTACATGCGGATCTGATGTGCGAACAACAGTATTGGCGAAGTGTCGGTTGGCAGCTCAATGTTTAAATTGAATTGGGTTTGATTAAAAATAGCGAGCGAACAGCTCGTTATTTTATGCCCACTTTAGCTAGTTCTTGCTGAGCAAACTCGGCACTGACAGGCACATAACCATCTTTCCCAACGATCGCTTGTCCTTGCTTAGAAAAAATGAAACGGATAAATTCTCGCTGCATGGGTGGCAGATCCTGATTAGGATGTTTATTCACATACACATACAAATAGCGAGATAACGGATAAGCACCTGATAGAATATTTTCATAACTTGCGGCAATAAACTGATCGCCTTGTTTGGCTATCGGAATCAATTTCACACCAGAAACCTGATAACCAACACCAGAATAACCGATAGTATTGATCGATGAAGCAACCGATTGTACAACCGATGCCGATCCCGGCTGCTCGTTTACTCCCTTTTTGAAATCGCCACCACACAGTGCATTTTGTTTGAAATAGCCATAAGTTCCCGACACCGAATTTCGGCCAAACAGTTGAATTCCTCGCTTGGCCCAATCCTCATCAACGCCCAATTGCGCCCAAGTATTGGTCGGTTGTGTAGCACCGCAGCGCAACGTGGATGAGAAAATACTGTCTAATTGAGTAAAATTAAGCCCTTTGATTGAATTATCTCGATGTACAAAAATACCAATGGCATCTATCGCAACCCGCAATGCCGTCGGCTTATAACCGTGAGCGCGTTCAAATGCTTCAATCTCACGACCACGCATCGGGCGACTCATTGGGCCAAATTGCGCTGTTCCTTCAGTTAAAGCAGGAGGCGCAGTGGAAGAACCTGAGGCTTGTACTTGAGCATTGATATTTGGGTAGATCGTCTTAAACTCTTCAACCCAGAGCGTCGTCATTCCTGCCAGTGTGTCTGAACCCACCGATAGCAGACTACCTGCAACACCGTTAGTTTTTGAGTAATCCACGAGCGGCTGAGCGCTCACGGCGTTCGTGGTAACCAGCAAGTAAAAATAGAGAAAGGCTGTAAATATGCGATGTATCATGACAGCACAACCAAACGTTTAGGCAAAATAAAAGAGAATTTGCTGCCAACACCCACTTCACTGTGAATCTGCAAATGCGTGTCATGATGTGACAATGCATGCTTAACAATCGCGAGCCCAAGCCCACTTCCTCCGGTATCTCGCGAACGTGCTTTATCGACACGATAAAAACGTTCTGTTAAACGATGTAAATGCTGTGGCTCAATCCCTTCCCCTTTATCTACCACGTCTAAACAAGCACCTTGCGCGTTTTGATACCAACGCACATTAATTTCCGCTCCCGGAGGTGTATATTTGACGGCGTTATAAACAAGGTTTGATATAGCACTGCGCAGCTGATCTTCATCGGCCAATACTTTAAGTCGCTTATCGACATCAAAATGCAGTCGGTGATGATGATCGCCACTTAAACTGATCGCTTCTTTTTCAAGTACTTCCAACATAGCCGGAACATCAACCACTTCATCCAGCTCATGCATAGGCGCCGCTTCAATTTTTGACAACGTCAGCAGTTGATTGACTAAACTGTTCATACGGTTTAACTGCTCAGTCATCACTCCATGTGCCTTAGGCCACATCGGCCCTACCAGCATGTCAGGATCTTCTGTCATCTCAAGATACCCTTGCAACACCGTCATCGGCGTTCTCAGTTCATGAGAAACGTTAGCAAAGAAATTTCGGCGCATGCCTTCTAACTGTTTCAACTGAGTGACATCACGCACAACCATCAAATGCTCACCTTCTGTGTAAGGCACAATACGCAGCTCTAACATGCGCTCAACATTAAGTGGAGAGCGCATTTCAAGTGGTTCTGTGAAATCATCTTTTTGCAGATATTTGATAAAATCAGGGGCACGCAATAAATTTGAGATAGGTTGACCTGCATCATCTGGCCAGCGAAAACCGAGCAGATGCTGTGCAAGTCGGTTACACCAAACAATGTTCCCTTCGTCACGGAACACCACCACCGCATCGGGTAGCGACTCAGCCCCGTTACGAAAGCGGCGGATCAAATTGGTCAGTTCTTTGCGTTTTTTACGTTGGCGTTGCTGTAAAC
The DNA here is from genome assembly GCF_029478525.1 of Vibrio sp. 1151_11. NCBI lineage: Bacteria > Pseudomonadati > Pseudomonadota > Gammaproteobacteria > Vibrionales > Vibrionaceae > Vibrio > Vibrio sp. 1151_11. The sequence continues at coordinate 146,760 of NZ_SHMN01000007.1, forward strand.
GGTAAATTCCATTAAACAGGTATTCCCAGTTTCCAGTCCCGGAAGGCGGCGTTAAACGTTTTTCATCCCACAACCAAGCCGACAAACGCATTTGGTTATGCAAATGCCAAATCAGTTGCAACGCCGTAGCCGCTAGAAGCAGCCAAGCCATATGGCCAAAGATCCAGCCAACGATAATCCAAGGAGAGTAAAAAAAAGCCAGCTCCCAAGCCAGCCTTTTCCACGTTAAACGTTCAACCATTTCGTACCTTAATTAATCCTTTATGTTCTGGATGAAAAGCGATAACCGGCACCACGTACTGTTTGAATTAATTTATCGTGGCCAGCCTCTTCTAACGCTTTTCTCAGACGGCGTATATGAACATCGACAGTGCGGTCTTCAACATAAACGTTGGTACCCCACACATTGTTCAATAACTGCTCACGGCTATAGACGCGTTCTTGGTGCGTCATAAAGAAGTGTAGCATTTTGAATTCCGTCGGCCCCATCTCTAAGGCATTATCATTAGCCGTTACTCGATGAGAGACAGGATCTAACTTCAATCCTTGCACGTCGATCACATCTTCCAGTGCTGTCGGTGTGACGCGCCGGATAACCGCTTTCAAACGAGCAACCAACTCTTTAGGCGAAAAAGGTTTGGTTATGTAATCATCCGCACCCACTTCAAGGCCGCGAACTTTATCTTCTTCTTCACCACGGGCGGTTAACATCACAACAGGAATGTTGCGTGTTAATTCTTCACGCTTCATATGCTTAATAAAGTTGATACCACTCCCGCCGGGCAACATCCAATCTAATAACACAAGATCGGGAAAGGGTTCAGCCAGTTTACTCACCGCCGTGTCGTAATCTTCCGCTTCAACAGCTTGATAACCTTTTTGCTCAAGCACGAAACACAACATTTCGCGAATGGGTGCTTCGTCTTCAACAACCAGAATCCTTCTAGACATTTGAATAACCTTTCTATGTAATCAACGCTATGCATTATGGGAAACAATTATGACACTTTTGTGACCTTTGCAAACAATTTTTCATATAAGTTTCTTATCAAGTTCATGATTATATTTTGAAATTGATTTAAGACTTTAGCTTTCAAATCCCCTATCATGTTGCGTCTTCTAATTAAGTAAGAGAAAGAATATGTGGTTTAAAAACTGTATGGTTTATCGTGTTAATCGCGATGTAGAATTCAACGCCGATCAGCTCGAAAAACAACTGGCCGAATTTCGTTTTACGCCATGCGGCAGCCAAGATAAGCAAAAATTTGGTTGGGTTAACGCAATGGGTAAACACGGCGACATGATGACCCACGTTTCTGAAGACCGTATTCTGATCTGCGCGAAAAAAGAAGAAAAGATGTTACCTGCTTCGGTCATTAAAGATTCTTTGAATGCCAAAGTTGAAGCGATGGAAGTGGAAGAAGGGCGACCTCTCAAGAAAAAGGAGAAGGAAAGCCTCAAGGAAGATATTGTCATCGATCTCCTACCTAGAGCATTTAGCCGCAGCAATCTCACCTTTGTACTTATTCTACCCAAACAAGGCTTCATTCTAGTCGATGCCGCAAGCTACAAAAAAGCTGAGGACGTTTTGGCGCTGCTACGCAAAACCATGGGTAGCCTACCCGTAGTACCTGCGATCCCAGAACAAGCGGTAGAAACAACACTTACTCAGTGGGTTAAAAGTGGCGAACTACCACCAGGGTTTAGCTTGTTGGATGAAGCTGAATTAAAGTCGTTATTAGAAGATGGCGCAGTGATCCGCTGTAAGAAACAAGAACTGACAAGCGATGAGATCTTAAGCCATATTGAAGCCAATAAAGTCGTCACTAAACTGGCATTGAACTGGCAAGATCGCCTGAGCTTTATTCTGGCTGAAGATTGTAGCATTAAGCGTTTGGCATTTAGCGATGAGCTCAAAGAACAAAATGAAGATATTCCACGAGAAGAGCAAGCGGCTCGCTTTGATGCCGATTTCTCATTAATGTGTGGTGAAATGTCGGCATTTTTGCCTAACTTATTTGACGTTCTCGGCGGCCTTCCTCACCCGAACGCTTAACAAAAACATCATGCAAAAGCCCAATACCCTTAAAAATGTTGGGCTTTTTTGTATCGCTTACGATCCCTACTAGGCATAAGGTTATTTTTAACGTAGAATTTGCGCCCCTCCAATACCATCAGGTGGTATTGGCCTGACTTGAGATCAGATTAGAGAAAAACAATGAGCACACATACCCCTTTTGTCCCCGAGCTACTATCACCGGCGGGCAGTCTAAAAAACATGCGTTATGCGTTTGCTTACGGTGCAGATGCCGTTTATGCCGGCCAACCTCGTTATAGCCTTCGTGTACGCAACAACGAATTTAACCATGAAAACCTGCAAATCGGTATCGATGAAGCACATGCTTTGGGTAAAAAATTGTACGTGGTTTGTAATATTCAACCCCACAACTCAAAACTTAAGACATTCATCCGAGATCTAAAGCCTGTGGTTGAAATGGGACCAGATGCGCTCATTATGTCTGACCCTGGGCTTATCATGATGGTTCGTGAAGCATTTCCTGAAATGCCTATTCACCTTTCAGTTCAAGCCAATGCTGTTAACTGGGCAACAGTTAAGTTCTGGGCATCACAAGGCGTTGAACGAGTGATTCTATCACGCGAACTTTCGTTGGAAGAAATTGAAGAAATTCGTGAGCAATGTCCAACGACCGAACTCGAAATTTTTGTTCATGGCGCATTATGCATGGCTTATTCAGGTCGCTGTCTATTGTCTGGCTACATTAATAAACGTGATCCAAACCAAGGAACATGTACTAATGCATGTCGTTGGGAATACAAAGTTGAATCAGCCAAAGAAGATGAAACAGGTCAAATTGTTGAGAAATTTGATCCAGCAGCAGTTCAAACTATCGAGATACAAGAAGAGCGCCCTGATAATACACTTGGTTTAGGCAAACCGATTGATGATGTGGTTTTGCTTTCAGAAAGCCATCGTCCAGAAGAGAAGATGGCCGCTTTTGAAGACGAACATGGCACCTACATAATGAACTCAAAAGATCTACGAGCCGTACAGCATGTAGAACGATTGACGAAAATGGGCGTGCATTCATTAAAAATAGAAGGTCGTACTAAATCTTTCTATTATTGCGCTCGCACAGCTCAAGTGTATCGCAAAGCAATTGATGACGCAGTTTCAGGTAAACCATTTGATGAAAGCCTGATGGGTACTTTAGAAAGCCTTGCACACCGTGGCTATACCGAAGGTTTCTTGCGACGCCATACACACGATACTTATCAAAACTACGACTATGGCTATTCAGTCTCAGATTCACAGCAATTTGTTGGCGAATTTACGGGTAAACGTCGTGGTGAAATGGCTGAAGTTGAAGTTAAAAACAAGTTTATCTTAGGTGATAGTTTAGAGCTGATGACCCCAAAAGGGAATGTTGTCTTCAGACTTGAAGCAATGGAAAACCGCAAAGGTGAAACTGTTGATGACGCAAAAGGAAACGGTCACTTTGTTTATATCCCGGTTCCTGAAGAGTTGGATTTAAACTTTGCTCTGTTAATGCGTAACTTGAATGCTGGCCAAGATACTCGTAATCCCGTAGGCAAGTAGTTATGGCATTATTGATCACCAGTAAATGCATTAACTGTGATATGTGTGATCCGGAATGCCCAAATGGCGCGATCTCTATGGGCAACCGGATCTATGAAATTGATCCTAATCTATGTACTGAATGCAAAGGACATTACGACAAGCCCACCTGCCAATCCGTATGTCCGATAACAAACTGCATCATTACCGATCCAGAACACATAGAAACTGAACATCAACTACTTGAAAAATTCGTCGTTATTCAAGGTTTAGCCTAATCATTGTAAAAGAGCCCAATCGTTAAGATTGGGCTCTTTTTTATCGGTGTGCTAAACCTTTACTGTTGAGATAGTTCAACATATGAGGTCGAGATTCTTGTGCTAATTTAGCCGTTACCTCTGTAGACCAAGCCGCTTGCTTGGTATTGGAAGAACGCGTCTGATAATAAGCCCTCATCGTCTCATCATATTGCTCTATTTCAGCATAACTCAAAGTATGGTAGGTATTCTCATGAACAATTACCTCAGGAGATAAACGAGGTTTTAGTTGTGGATTCTGAGCCGGATACCCCAAACACATACCAAATAACACTGCGCAATATGGAGGAAGCTCTAATAACTCATCCACTTCTTTAGGTGAATTTCTTAAGCCGCCAATATAAACACCACCCAACCCCATCGATTCTGCCGCCAATAAACAGTTTTGTGCCATGATCCCAGCGTCTACAGCGCCAATCAAAGTGAGTTCAATCAGCTCTGGTTTTACCTCAGGATTAATGGCGTAATGACGTTGGTAGTCAATGCAGAACACTAAAAACTCAGCAGCGCTTGCAACATAAGCTTGATTGCCCGCCAGTATAGCCAACTGCTTGCGTTTATCTTTATCCGTAACACGAATGATTGAATTAACCTGTAATAGGCTCGATGATGATGCCGCAATACCAGCAGAAATAATTGTGCTCAGCTGATCTGGAGTTATCTTCTGATCGGTAAAAGATCGGATAGAACGATGTGCAAGAATAGTTTCAATGACTGGATTCATCTTATATTTTTCCCTACGAGGATATTGCCACTATCTTAGCAAGCATTACCTACTGACGCCGTAAAAATGCAAACTTAAAATTAGCACAGAAAAGATCGTTTTAATGCAGTATGGGGGCGATACTTTTATTGAAGTTATTGAAGAACAGGAATGTTCAAAAAAATACTAAGGAGATGAAAAATAGCAAAAAGCCTCAGCATTTCTGCGGAGGCTTGATAGATGGCAGGGGTGGAGAGATTCGAACTCCCAACACGCGGATTTGGAATCCGCTGCTCTGCCAGTTGGAGCTACACCCCTAAATAATTTATGCTTATCATTGAAGAAAACCTCAACATAACTGCTGAGGCTCTTAATAAGTGGCGGAGCGGACGGGACTCGAACCCGCGACCCCCGGCGTGACAGGCCGGTATTCTAACCAACTGAACTACCGCTCCGCAGCGTGTCTGGTTAGACAATATTCAAAGCCTGGCGATGTCCTACTCTCACATGGGGAGACCCCACACTACCATCGGCGCTGTTGTGTTTCACTTCTGAGTTCGGCATGGAATCAGGTGGGTCCACAACGCTATGGTCGCCAAGCAAATTTCTTAATTCGGAAAGCTGTTTCGTTCTCATTCACACATTCAATGTTCTTCAATTGAGCCCACAAAACCCCTTCGGTGTTGTATGGTTAAGCCTCACGGGCAATTAGTATTGGTTAGCTCAACGCCTCGCAGCGCTTACACACCCAACCTATCAACGTTCTAGTCTCGAACAACCCTTTAGGACAC
>NZ_SHMN01000080.1:0-1414 GCF_029478525.1 Vibrio sp. 1151_11
CCGTATCGGATAACGATATCCAAGCCGGACTCGGCCAAGTTGGATAAGTTATCGTTCAAATATAGATAAGGGATCACATCGGGATAGAGCTGACTAAATTCCGACAGTATTGGCGAAATGTATTGCTTGCCAATGTCACGAGGAGCAGAGATTTTGAGTGCCCCCCGCACTTCTTTGGTGCCAGTTTGGAGCAAGTTTTCCGTCTCTTTAACACTGTCGATAATCTCCAGACATGCCTGATGGTACATCGCGCCAGAGTCCGTCAGTGAAATATGCCTTGTACTACGATTAAGTAATTTCACCCCATAACGATCTTCCAGCGACTGCAATCTTGCCGTCACCGTGGCTGGCGACAAACCTAACTCTCTACCAGCCGCCGCCAGCCCTTGGTTCTTTATAATGCTGACAAACAGCGTCATATCTGAAAACTTGTCCACGCTCTCTCCTTAAATTTAATTATTCCACCAAGCTGAATAATCAATTCAAATATTAACTAATTATCAAATTCTTTCCAATAGATATACTGACCCCACGAAACGAGATTGGAGAAACCAATCATGAAAACAGAAAAAACTGTCTACGTCGTACTAGGTGGCACATCAGGTATTGGTGCTGAACTTAGCCAACAACTTGCAAGCGACAATGCGGTTGTCCACGTAGCAAGCCGCAAAACAGGGTTAGACATCAGCGATGAACAGTCGGTTTACCACTACTTCGAAGCCATTGGTGCTTTTGACCACCTGATCGTCACAGCAGGCTCTTATGCTCCGGCAGGCAAAGTGGTGGATGTAGAAGTCTCACAAGCAAAAGACGCTTTTGATACCAAATTTTGGGGCGCCATCAACGCTGCTAAACATGGAGCACGCTACATCAAGAAAGGCGGCTCAATCACGCTAACTTCCGGCATGTTATCGCGCAAAGTTGTTGCTAACACCTACGTAAAAACCGCTATTAACGCAGCCATTGAAGCAACCACGAAAGTACTGGCGAAAGAATTGGCTCCTATCCGAGTGAATGCGGTCAGCCCCGGTTTAACCAAAACAGAGGCGTATCAAGGCATGAGCGAAGACGACAGAAATGCCATGTACAAACGCACACAAAATAGCTTGCCAATAGGCAAAGTTGGTGAAGCCAGTGACGTTGCGAAAGCTTATCGACTTCTGATTGAAAACAGTTATATGACCGGCGCCGTGATCGATGTCGATGGTGGCGCACTGCTTGGCTAACACCAAATAGAAACAAGGTGCCAACGCAATAAAAAGCATGGCACCAATGGGTTCAAACTAAATAAAAAAAGAGACTCCCCCATGAATAAAGAAAAAATGCCGCTGCAGGTATGGATCTTAACGCTTGCAGCTTTTGCTATCGGTACCGCGGAATTTGTTATTGCAGGAATTCTTCCTCAAGTCGCCAA
>NZ_SHMN01000081.1:0-1390 GCF_029478525.1 Vibrio sp. 1151_11
TAATGCCGATCAGTTAAGGCCAAAGTGATCGGTTGAACGATCCTTCAGAGCTGTCAAAATCCAAGTGTATTTAATGCACTTGGATTTTTTTATGGATGTTTCTCAAGCTCTAAACATAATTAATGATTGGAAACCTAGCAACGTTGAGACTTTGTCTGACTTACTTCCAATTGACCTCATCAACGAAGCTTATTCTCTTACTGATACCGTCACGATGAGAAAGAGGAAATTAACTCTAGAATCCATGGTTTGGTTACTTGTTGGAATGGCTATCTATAACAATAAATCCATGAAAGACTTAGTTAACCAGCTTGATATTGTCGATCGTACGGGTAAAGCTTTTGTCGCACCGAGTGCGTTGACTCAACGTCGAAAGACGTTGGGTGAAGGCGCAATTAAAGCGGTCTTTGAGCGAATGACGACTTCATGGTTAAAAAGTGCAAAGTTACCCCAGTGGAATGGATTAACACTTCTTGGTGTCGATGGCGTTGTTTGGCGAACTCCCGATAACCCGCAAAATGAAAATGCATTTTCTCGACAAAAAGGGACACAATATCCGCAAGTGAGAATGGTCTGCCAAATGGAACTAAGCAGTCATATTATCACGGCCAGTGCTTTTGATAACTACAATACAAACGAAATGGTATTAGCTGAAAAACTGATAGAAACAACACCAAACCATAGCGTGACAATGTTCGATAAGGGGTTCTATTCTTTAGGTTTATTACATAAATGGCAAGACTCTGGTTCAGAGCGCCATTGGCTTATTCCCCTCAAGAAAAATACACAATATGACATTGTTCAATCTTTAGGGCGAAATGACAAACTTGTTCAATTACACAGTAATCCAAGAGCTAGAAAGCGATGGTCTGATTTACCAAAGTCGATAACCGCTCGACTTGTCACTCGTAAAATTAAAGGAAAAGACTACCAAGTATTAACTTCTATGACAGATCCCCTGCGTTACCCATCAAAAGATATTACTGGTCTTTATGAGCATCGTTGGGAGATAGAGCTAGGCTACCGAGAGCAAAAACAATACATGCTTGGAAACCGTCTCACGCTGCGAAGTCGTTTACCAGAGTTGGTAAAGCAGGAGTTATGGGGCATCTTGCTTACTTACAATTTAATTCGATATCAGATGGTAGAGCTCTGCTTCAATTTAAAGGGAAACTACCTTCCTTATCAACTGAGTTTTAACGGCACATTAGCTCATGTATCTGCGTTACTTGTAGGCTTACCTTACTCAACACCAGGAGCAATACCTCGTCAGTTAAAGGGTTTTCACAACATGGCTGAAAGCTTAATACTTGAAGGGCGAAGGGAAAGAACATTCCCTAGAACAGTTAAGCCTAGACCACAACGGTATGCTAAGAACAAAAATGCCGTT
>NZ_SHMN01000082.1:0-1243 GCF_029478525.1 Vibrio sp. 1151_11
ATGCTTTACAACACACCTTCAACGGCTTACAGAACGCTCCCCTACCCAATACAGTAAACTGTATTGCCGCAGCTTCGGTTTACTACTTAGCCCCGTTACATCTTCCGCGCAGGCCGACTCGACCAGTGAGCTATTACGCTTTCTTTAAATGATGGCTGCTTCTAAGCCAACATCCTGGCTGTCTGAGCCTTCCCACATCGTTTCCCACTTAGTAGTAATTTGGGACCTTAGCTGGCGGTCTGGGTTGTTTCCCTCTCCACGACGGACGTTAGCACCCGCCGTGTGTCTCCCGGATAGTACTTACTGGTATTCGGAGTTTGCAAAGGGTTGGTAAGTCGGGATGACCCCCTAGCCTTAACAGTGCTCTACCCCCAGTAGTATTCGTCCGAGGCGCTACCTAAATAGCTTTCGGGGAGAACCAGCTATCTCCGAGTTTGATTGGCCTTTCACCCCTAGCCACAAGTCATCCGCTAATTTTTCAACATTAGTCGGTTCGGTCCTCCAGTTGATGTTACTCAACCTTCAACCTGCCCATGGCTAGATCACCCGGTTTCGGGTCTATATCCAGAGACTGAAGCGCCCAGTTAAGACTCGGTTTCCCTACGGCTCCCCTATTCGGTTAACCTTGCCACTGAATATAAGTCGCTGACCCATTATACAAAAGGTACGCAGTCACAGGACAAAGCCTGCTCCTACTGCTTGTACGTACACGGTTTCAGGTTCTATTTCACTCCCCTCACAGGGGTTCTTTTCGCCTTTCCCTCACGGTACTGGTTCACTATCGGTCAGTCAGTAGTATTTAGCCTTGGAGGATGGTCCCCCCATGTTCAGACAGGATAACACGTGTCCCGCCTTACTCGATTTCACTTATAATGATGGAACAGTTACGGGGCTATCACCCTTTATTGCGCCACTTTCCAGAGGCTTCACCTGCATCATTAAAAGCTTAAGGGCTAGTCCAATTTCGCTCGCCGCTACTTTCGGAATCTCTGTTGATTTCTTCTCCTCGGGGTACTTAGATGTTTCAGTTCCCCCGGTTTGCCTCCTTACCCTATGTATTCAGGTAAGGATACGTGCTTATGCACGTGGGTTTCCCCATTCGGAAATCGTAGACTCAAGTGGCTGTTACTGCCTAATCTACGCTTATCGCAAGTTACTACGTCCTTCATCGCCTCTGACTGCCAAGGCATCCACCGTGTACGCTTAGTCACTTAACCATACAACCCGAAGAAGTTTCGTGTTG
>NZ_SHMN01000083.1:0-1243 GCF_029478525.1 Vibrio sp. 1151_11
TGATCTGCTCCAGCCAGACTGGACACTTCATTAAGCGACATTTTTATTTTCAAAGTTAACTGGACTTAGATACCCAAGAGCACTGTGCCTTCTTGTCCGATTATAATCAACCTCGATGTATTCAAAGAGCGTTTGACGCATCTCGTCTCGCGTCATGATCGGCTCATATTGGATCGCTTCAACCTTCATTGAATGGAAGAAGCTCTCAACACAAGCATTATCCCAGCAGTTTCCTTTCCTACTCATACTTTGCTTTAGATTATAAGCGGTTATGATGTCTCGATAATCTTTTGAGCAGTACTGACTACCTCGGTCACTATGAACGATCACCTGCTCAGGGAACCCACGACGGAACAAGGCCATTGATAATGCATCGCAGACCAGTGTTGCGGTCATTCTGGTATCCATAGACCAGCCGACTACTTGCCTTGAATAAAGGTCAATAATTACCGCCAAATACAGCCAGCCTTCACTTGTCGCAACATAGGTGATGTCTCCCGCCCACTTTTGATTCGGAGCCTCCGCGTTAAAATCCTGAGCCAGCAGGTTCGGAGCAACTGGCATTTTATGTTTGCTATCCGTAGTGCACCTAAACTTACGTGCCGCTTTCGGCGTTAAATCCTGACGCTTCATACTAGCGGCAATGGTTTTAACATTACGGCTATCACCGTTCTCTGCCAGCTCTTTCTGGATGCGCCTTGAACCATCACGGCCTTTGCTGTTGTCAAAAGCCTTTTTGACCTTCGTATCAAGCTCTTGGCGAGTTACCTCGCGCTGAGTGGCCTTGTGGCGATGCTTAATCCAGTAATAAAACCCACTTCGTGAAACCCCGAACACCTTAGCCATGCGGACAGCACTGAAGCACAGCAGGTGTTCGAGCATAAATTCGTAACTATCTACTTTAGATTTTTCGCGAAGTAGGTGGCGGCCTTTTTTACGATATCTAGCTCTTCAGCTTGCTCAGCCAATTGCCTTTTGAGCTTTGCGACTTCAGCGGCTAGATCTTTTTCCCGCTGACTGGTGCTAGTATCTTTCTTGGCTGCTTTACGCCAACCGTAGATCTGGGATTCGTGTAACGAGAGATGCTGCGCTGCCGTAGCTACTCCCAGCTTTTCTGCTAGCTTCAGTGCTTCTGCTTTAAATTCAGCAGAATGGAGAATACGTTTTTTCTTGTTTGTCATGGTTCACCTCATTAGTGATTGTACTCACTTAATTAGGTGTCCAAAACTGGTGGTGCGGATCA
>NZ_SHMN01000084.1:0-1233 GCF_029478525.1 Vibrio sp. 1151_11
AGCAATACATTTCGCCAATACTGTCGGAATTTAGTCAGCTCTATCCCGATGTGATCCCTTATCTATATTTGAACGATAACTTATCCAACTTGGCCGAGTCCGGCTTGGATATCGTTATCCGATACGGGGAGCTGGCCGACAGCAACCTTATCTTTCGCAAACTGGCATCCAGTCGTCGAGTGCTTTGCGCGTCTCCTCAGTACTTAGCAAAGAAAGGTACACCGATCACGCCACAAGATCTCGCTCAGCACGATTGTTTAGCCATGGTCCGCAGCAATGAAGAATTGAAAACATGGCACTTTCAAGATGAAGATCAGCACAACGTCATTACTGTCGTGCCAAAGCGCTTTTCTGACGATGGTGAAGTGATTCGTCAATGGGCGTTAGATGGTGCTGGTATTGCGTTGAAATCGATTCTAGATGTGCAAGAAGACATCAAACAGCAGCGCCTCGTGACGGTGCTTAATGGTTACATGAAGAACTTCAATGCATCGACCTCTTCAGTAGGGGCTGATTTGAATGTAATTTACCTAAGTAGAAAGTATCAGCCGAGACGAGTTCGTTTGTTTCTCGAGTTCTTGATTGAGCGCTTTTGTAGCGTATTCGAAGATAAAACGCTGTAGTTTAAATATTCGATTCAATCTTGGGTCGATGGAGCGTTTGTACTTCTCTCTGCAGAGGGACTTACAATCGATGCACGGCGCTGTCGAGTAGGATTTGATAAAGCGCTAAGGCTGCAGGCCCGCTTTTAATTCCTTTTGGCAAAGTAAGGTGTAGTGCGATTTGATACTGATTTGAGTGCTCAATATCTAACACCGTGATACGGTCATTTGGACGGAACCCAACGATGTGTTTGGGTAAGCGGTAAAAGCCAACACCTTGCTCGACGGCTCTATAAGCGTGTTCGAAATTATCGACAGTAATACCAATCTGGAAAATTAACTGGTCAGCTCTATCCACCTTCTCGAACACATCTGTCTGACTCTGGTCGAGCATTTCAAAAAACTATTCCAAGCCCTACATACTTTGGAGACAATATCTTCGTAATCCGCAAAAGACTGATTGGCTAGAGAGTGTTGTCTTAACCAACTCCATACTTGTTCTATTGTAAGCGCATCATAAACCCCACATTCTAATCAATATCGGTACGTCCTAAGATCAAATCTCCAACCTCAAGGAGATCTGAAATGGCAAAACGGCGCACCAACAAAGAATGGCAAACCCTGTTTGAAA
>NZ_SHMN01000085.1:0-1224 GCF_029478525.1 Vibrio sp. 1151_11
CAACGCGATCAAGAAACAACAAATATGTGATGACGATTTATTGCTTAAGTCCAGCCATGAGAACATAGAATTCACAGTTCAATTCAAACCCGATTTAGTTGATAAAAACTCACTTTGCCTAACGCCCGCTTAAGGGGCAGACAACGCTACTACCAACTTACCGCATAACACCGTAATCACCGAAACCAACGCATAGTAAAAATGCCACGCGTTGGCTGTCCCTCTTGAAGCGTTTGTTAGAAAATTTTTCACTCTAAACAACTGAGTAAAAATCAACTGTTATACCAGCCTCTACAAACATATCATACGCAGTTTTACCACTTATATCCCATTTTGAATCACTATCTCCTGGTTTTAAAGCAACAACTCGCTTAACACCTGCTTGGATAATTGGTCCAGCACACCTAGAACAAATTGGTTTACCCCAAACATAAAGAGTTGAACCGAATGAACGTGAACCTGCTGCTATAATTGCATTTACTTCCGCATGTACAACAAGTTCCAACTTAACATCCGCATTATTTAACCGTTCAGCTGAGTCCTCAACTCCCATGGGGAAACCATTATACCCAATCGATATATCCCCACCCTTTTTAGAAAAGAGTGCGGCACCAACCTGTGCATTAGGATCTTTAGACCATTTGGAAACATGTTTTGCCAATTTACAAAATCTAGTATCCCACTTATCCATTGGTTTTGATTCAATCAAAAATTTCATAATTAATACCTTTTTATTTTACAAAATCACCAAGTCTCTTCGATGATTACATTGCCTAAATTATCAACTTGCTTCAGCCTCTGAGTTCGATGAAAACCTCGAATAGCTGTATGATCTGTATACTCTACTTTTCCAACAATAACGCCAAAAGAATCCATCACGACATAATCGTAAATATCCATTTCAGCCATTGTGCCTTTTGTCCGATGACCTACTAGGTTTAACGATTCACCGTCTTTCAGTTTTACTTTTGTTCTCATAAATATCTCTACAGGTTGGATTAATTTTCTAACGCCCGGCTAAGGGGTTGACAACGCACCGCCGAACTCAAAAAACACACTGTAAACACTTAACTTCAATTTTGTACTAAAGCCGCCACGCGTTGGCAATCCCTCTTGAGCCGTTTGTTAGGCCAACCAATTGACACCGACACTTTCACAACCAAAGAACGAGCTTTTTTGTAAACTTGAAACAAACTAACCGATTCATTTATAAACCAAAATCTC
>NZ_SHMN01000086.1:0-1050 GCF_029478525.1 Vibrio sp. 1151_11
CATGAATATACTCCGTTGGTGTCCTATACCCAAGTCTTTTGCGTGGGCGCGTATTTAATTTGTGTGCAATTTCATTGCAGAGCTTCTGTGTCACGTGTGACATAGAAGTTCGTTTTGGTAAGTATTGTCGTATCAAGCCATTGGTGTTTTCATTAGTGCCTCGCTCCCATGAGTGGTATGGATTTGCAAAGTAAAACAGACAGTTATGATGTTTTTCTAGTTGTGCATAACCATGAAATTCAGTGCCGTTATCCGCAGTTATCGTCTTAAAAGGTAAGTCAGAGCGGGTCATGATCTTGCTCATTCTTACGTTGAGCGACTCGCTTGTTCTGTCGTCCATTTGCCCTATAAAAGTGTAGCCAGTCATTCTGTCGACTAAAGTCACGATACAGTGCTTGGTTCCGCGGCCAACGACGGTATCTATTTCCCAGTGACCAGGCTCTTTTCGATGCTCAGCTTTTGCAGGTCTTTCGGTAATATGACGCTTTGCTGCCAGCCGACCTCGGCTGTCTTTTGAGTTATACCTTTTACGCCTTTTCTTAGTGGATTGGCGTAGGTGTTTCCATAGTGTTCCACCGAGAGTTTTGTCATTCCAAATGTGCTGATAAATGAGCTCGTGGCTCATTGTTGGATAGCCTCTTCCCCTTAGGTATCCGACAATTTGGTCAGGACTCCAATCCAGTCGTAGCAAGGCCTCAGGTAACCTAAAGTCGATTTCGCTGTAGCGCTTATTTCTGCGCGACCGGCTCAGCCGGTTGCGAGCCATTTGTTGGGCTCTCCACGCCTGATAGGAGTACCTTTTAAAGTGTCTGTTGTATCGGGAATTGCGTTCAATTTCTCGATAGATAGTCGCTTTGTGACGACCCAGTTGTTTAGCTATTTTAGCGGTACTAATTCCTTGCTTTCTGAGTGCAGAAATCATATACCTTTCGTTCTCAGTGAGGTGCGTGTATTTCATGTTTTTTACTTCTTGGCGGGAGCAAACTTCATGATTATCGCATCTCACTGTTTTTATGTTCAGAGGTGTCGCACTTCGTACTTGAATCCAAG
>NZ_SHMN01000088.1:0-949 GCF_029478525.1 Vibrio sp. 1151_11
CCTAACAAACGGCTCAAGAGGGATTGCCAACGCGTGGCGGCTTTAGTGCAAAATTGAAGTTCAGTGTTTACGGTGTGTTTTTTTGAGTTCGGCGGTGCGTTGTCAACCCCTTAGCCGGGCGTTAGGCGACAGGAGGTTGTATGGTTACATTTATTCCAATAATTTCAGTTGTTATTGGCATTCTATTGGGATCTGTAATTAGTTTTATATCTTTCCAATATAAGGAACGAAAGAGCAGTAGAGAACGACTAAATAAGTCACTATTTAATCTATTATCTGTATGGTCTAGTGTTGTAGTAAATAGTGCGATTCACTCAGACTTAATTAAAGATGCTGTGGTTAATGCATTAAAGCGTAAGTATCCAAATGAGAACATTCCGGATAATTTTTCAGACGAACTGGCTAAAAGTATGCGTGGAATGTTTCCGGTGAACAATCACCACGAACTGTATGAAAAGTATCATACTTCAGTAGAATCACTTGCTGAAATTGACCCGTTGCTAGCTTTTCAGCTATCGAGCAATAAGTTTTTGATTGATTATCTAAAAAAATTACATGAATACTCGACACTAGAGCAAGCTAATGAAAATGATGGTGTATTTTTAGATAGCTTTACAAATTTTGCGTATAAAGAATCGATGCAAGAGTTTGAAAATGACCTCATTAAATTGTCTCAGTTGCTGGGTAAAAAACAGGTACAGGAAGTTAAAAAACGTATAGAACGTAAAAAGAAAAAGATGGCAAAAATACCTGACGCTGATATGGATGAATACATTGATCAAGTGTTAGAACCTGCTTTGAATAAAATCGCAGGTAAAATCGCTTAGTATCAAGTTTGAAGTGCGACACTTTCTACAGATGCGCATGAATATACTCCGTTGGTGTCCTATACCCAAGTCTTTTGCGTGGGCGCGTATTTAATTTGTGTGCAATTTCATTGCAGAGCTTC
>NZ_SHMN01000089.1:0-915 GCF_029478525.1 Vibrio sp. 1151_11
AACTCTAAACTCTTGTTTACCTCGACGGACTTTTAGGTCAAGGACTTGCGAACGGTTGGTGCCTCGAGTAATGTCTTTCAGCCTCCTCCCTTCTAGCTTAGGCAGAAGTCGCCCTCGACCGTTTCTCGCCTCAATAATCATAGGATTTAGAGACTTCGCACCTCGGACAATATAGAACCCGCCATGCTGTTCAAGCTCGCGAAAAAAGTGGAAATCAGGATACCCTGCGTCGGCTAACAGCAATTTGTTGTTCATCGTTTTGGGCTCAGGTAAAAAATCTCTTTCTGATGCCGTATCAGCGCTGATGCTCATCGCGACTGGAGAAAAGCTTTTCAACGACATTGTCATATGACATTCAACCGCCGCAGGGTTACGTTTAAATCGACTCGGATAAACATCCGCCAGGTCACGATGGATGTGGAAAGAACTGCCATCTTGAAGTAATACATCATCAAAAGTGTCGAGTTTATCTGGTAAGCCGACATTCTGCTGGCGAGCAAATTGAGCTATTGCTCGCATGACAAGTTGCCGCATAAAATTCGGAAACTCTATTTTCCTCAACTGGTTATGGTAAGGCTTGTATGCCACGGCATCTTCAGGGCTCAAGCACATACCATTGAATTGTCGCTGTAAATCCGCGATGGAAGTGCAGTTTCCTTTGCTTAACGCGGCCACTAAGCTAATGACTAGCTGCTCGGGTAATATCGCCCGACACCGTTTCATCAGGCCTGTACTTTTCGCCATTTTTTGAAGGGTGTCAGCATTAAAGAATTGCTTAAATTGCTTCTGTAAGGAGATAATCGTCATCGGCTTCACGGTTGGTGTAGGTGGTTTGTTTGGCGACGATTATCTGATCATAAATGAAGCCTTTTTTCTATCTAAATAAACACGTTAGCTCTTAAGATCCTGTCTATG